>JANMYF010000163.1:0-22800 GCA_031381685.1 Acidimicrobiia bacterium | reverse complement strand
TAGTCGGCCTGCGAGGCCGGCTGGGCGTGGCTCATCGACAACGCCACCGCATCGCTCTTCCAGTAAGCGAGTCCCGACGTGGCCACGGTGAACGCGACGGCGAGGATGAGTCCGACCGGACCTCCGCCAACCACTGCGTTGAACGCCCACGATGCCGCCAGGACGACCAGGACGAACGACGCGATCAGCGCGATCGAACGTCGCCGATTCGACGCGACGACGTCAAACACGAGGAACTCCCGGAGCCGAGGCGGAGATCAGAACTTCACGCTGACGGGGCCCCGCTCGGCCTCGTCGGTCTGGAAGTACTCGCGCTGCGCGAACTTGAACTGCTTGGCCAAGATGTTCGAAGGGAAGCTCTGGATCTTCGTGTTGTACGAACGAACTTCGTCATTGAAGTACTGGCGCGAGTAGGCGATCTTGTCTTCCGTGCCGGTGAGCTCCTCTTGCAGCTGCAGGAAATTCTGGTTCGCCTTGAGATCGGGGTACGCCTCCCCGAGCGCGAAGAGGCTCTTCAGCGTCCCCGTCAACGCGTTCTCCGCTTGCGCCTTCCCGGCCTCGCCCCTGGCCGACATCGCGGAGTTCCGTGCGGAAATTACGGCCTCGAGGGTGGCGCGCTCGTGCGCGGCGTAGCCCTTCACCGTTTCGACGAGGTTGGGGATGAGGTCGTAGCGGCGCTTGAGCTGGACTTCGATCTGCGCCCATCCGTTCTCGATCCGGTTGCGGACCCGGACGAGGCCGTTGTACTGCACGATCACGTAGATCACGACGAGGGCGATGATGCCGAGAATGATGAGCAGAGGTGCCATGGAGACCATCATCTCACGGGCGTGATGCGGAAACGGGCTGCTCCGGGACTATGCGAGAAGGCGTTCGTAGCGCTGCACGTAGAGCTTGGCCAGCGCATCGAAGGAGTACGCGTTCGCCCGCTTTGTTCCTTCGTCGCGCAGTTCGTCGGCGAGGTCGGGTTCGGTGAGGACGCGGTTGAGCGTCTTCGCCAACGCCTCGGCGTCACCGGCCGGGAACAGCAGTGAATCGATCCCGTCGCGGGCGACGAGGCGGTACCCGTCGATGTTCGAGGCTACGACCGGGGTGCCGGCGGCCATCGACTCGAGCAGTACGACGCCGAACGACTCGCCGCTGAGCGACGGTGCGCAGTAGACGCTCGCGGCCCGCCAGCGGCGGGCCAGCTCGTCGTCGGGAATCCGTCCGAGCCACTCGATCCGAGGGTCGTGGTAGCTCGAACGGAGGTACTCCGTCTGAGGACCGATGCCGACGACCGAGAGCCGGATGTCGCCCGGCACCATCTCGAACGCGCGCAGGAGGACCTCGAGGCCCTTGCGGGGCTCGTGGCGTCCGACGAACAGCACGGTCGGCGCGACGACCGGCCACGGCTCTGCGCCTCGGAAGCGGTCCAGATCGACGCCGTTGAACAGCACGTCGTACTCATGGCCGAGCGCACTGCGGGCCATTGCTGCGGCCGTTTCGCTCACCGCGCAGCGCAGGTCGATCCGGTCGGCGAGACGCCTGACGACACCGCGGAGCAGCCGGTAGGACTCGCTCTCACCGGCGAGGTGGAACGTCCCGACGATCGGCGCCCCCTTGAGCACCAGTGCAGTCATGGTGCAGCCCGGCACCAGCGGTTCGTGCAGATGCAGCAGTTCGAACCGCTCGTTCTTCATCGCCCGCCAGGTGCGCAGCACGGCGGACGGGTCGGGGGCGATCGGGGCGACCGAACCGTTCGTGGCAAAGGGCACGGCATTGCCGAGGGGGATGATGCCCGGCTCGGGGGGCGGGCCGTCGCACGGACCGAGAACGCGGCAGTCGTGACCTTGGCGGCGCAGCGCCCGAGCGAGGCCCAGCACCTGCCCCTGCACACCGCCGGGCAGCGACAGGGAGTACGGGCTGAACATCCCGATCCGCATAGCGCGCCAAGCCTACGAGGTCACCGCGCCCCGCCGTTCCCCGGCGGGTGGTGTCGACCCGTGGCCTGCCGGCTGGCGCGGGCCGTCCGGGACCTCAGACCTTGGCGTGGTGGCCGGGGTCGGACGGCCACACCGGCTGCAGGACGTGCCATTGGGTCGGCGCGGCGGCGATCATGGACTCCAGTTCGTTCGCCACCAGCTGGGTCAGTGCGGCGATGTCGGCGCGCAGCTTGCCGCTCCGCTCGAACTGGATCGGTGGCTTGATCACGCCTTCGACGTAGCCGTCTCGCTGGTAGACCACGTTCGGCACGATCGCCGCGCCGGTTCGTAACGACAGCGTGGCAGGACCCGCCGGCATCGTGGTCTCCTCCCCGAAGAACGTGACGGGAACACCGCTTCCGCCGAGATCGCGGTCACAGAGCAGCCCGACGACGCCATTGCGGCGAAGGGTGCCGACGAGTTCCGCACCGGTGAGCGGATTATCGAGTGCGAGCACCCGCATGCGATTTCTCGTCCGCTGCTCGGTGAACCACTCGAACAGCTCCGGCGGCTCCACTCGCTCCGCCACCGTCGTCAGACCCCACCGGTGTGCCACCCAGGTGCCGCCGTAGTCCCACGCGCCGACATGCGGCATGGCCATGATCACGCCGTTGCCGAGCTTGAGGGCGTCGTCGACGATCCCTGCGTCGACGGCGCGTATGCCGCCGTTGACCTCCGAGGTCGATGCTCCGTTCATCCGCATCATATCGAGCCAATACCGCGCGTAGCTCTGAAAGACCTGCTCAACACGGCTGTTGAGGTCCTTGCGGGACAGAGTCCCTCCCGCCAGGCGCTGCTGATGGCGGGCCGCCATCGCCCGTTGCGCCGAGGAGAAGTGGGGCACCGCATGACCGGCGGTCCACGCAAGGCCCTCGGCCAGCGGGGCCGGCAGCACTTTTGCGACACGGGCGACGGCCCGATACGCCGGCGTGACGAAGCGCCGGGTCAGGGCGTGTCGCATCGATGCAAACCCGTCGGAGCCCTCGGTCACTTGTTCGAGCGCTGCTTAACCCGCTCGCGCCACGCGTCGATGGACGCACCGACGCGGCGGCCGCGCTCCTCGTTCCACGTCTTCCACGGGGTTACCACCGGCCGACGGTCACCCGGCGTGTCGCGTCCGCGGCGCCGTCGGGCCGTCTGCTCCTGACGAAGCGCCCGTCGGGCTGCCGCAACTTCGGACCACACGATCTTCTCCGGTTTCACCGGGGGCGGTGGTTTCTCGGCCTGGCGCCACACTTTCACGAACCGCTGCACCGCGGTGATCGAGACGAGCACGAGCATCACCCAGAGGATGCCGATGAGCAGGCTCGGGAACGCCAGACCGATGGCAAGGGCGATGATCCTCTCGGCCCGTTCCATCAGCCCACCCTTGGCCGAGAACCCGTAGATCTCCGCCTTCGCCCGCTGATAGGAGATCAGGGTGGACACCCCGAGCACGGCAAAGGCCAGCATCGCCAGCCGCCCGCCCTCGCGCTCCTGGAGGTACCACCCGATGCCACCCAGCAGGAAGGCATCCGTGACCCGGTCGGCCACCGAATCGAAGAATGCACCGCGAATGCTCGAGGTGTGCGACGCCTTGGCGACGGCGCCGTCGAAGAGATCAGGCAGGGCCGACGCAATGAGTAGGCCGAGACCCCATCGAGGATGGCCGGCACCGACGACGACCGCCGTGGCCACCGACATGATGAGACCGACCGCCGTGAGATGGTCGGGGGTGACGCCGAGGCGGGCCAGCCCACGGCCGATCGGCTTCACCGCTCTGTCGGTTACCGCCCGTGCATAGCCATCGAACAACGAAACACCTCCCGGCCAAGGCCTGGCCGGGAACGATCAGCCCGGCGAATTGCGCACGCAAAACCTAGCGCGGCACCAACTGCGCGGCTCCCTTCGGAGCCTGGCGAATCACCCGGCGCTTCGATTCTCCTCACTCCTCGTCGTACTGCGACCAGTCTTCCGGGTTGTCCTCAACGAGTCGTGTGACGGTCGTTGCGTCGACGCCGTCGATAAGTACCAGTCCCCGCTTGGTCGGGGGGTTGTCGGCCGAATACAGAAGTATTCGCCACGTGGGACGGCTGAGAAGTCCGCGCCAGCCGAGTTGGGCCGACGCGTGGCCGACCGGGAACCCCACCGCTTCGGACGCCGCGGCGAGGGCATCGACGTCGCGGACGCCGAGGCGGGGACCGGCCAGCATGCCGTACGCCCCGAGCACCACGAGCGCGGCGCCGCCGATCACGAATCCCCGGTTGGTCAGCGTGGGCGTGCCGCTGCGGCCCACGGCCCAGGCGACCATGAGGAGTGTGCCGACGACGAAGTACATGGCGGCCGGATATCGCCGACGGACGTTGTCCGGAAACTGGTACGGGCCGACGTAGTCGTGGGCATCGAGATCATCGGGGAGCTCGTCCCGCAACTCATCGAGAGTCGGCTTCGGTTCCTTCTTGGCCATCAGGTGAGCCATCGTACCGTTGTCGCCCGACTGGCGGTCCGCGGGTGGTCCGCTGGCGGTTCCGTCCCGCTTCCGGGTGGCTCTCCGGTCCGGCTCTCCGGTCCTGCGGACTTCGTGAGAGACGTCCGTGGCCTGCCACGGCGATTCCTCCCATCATCGCTGGAGTGAGCGACGACCGCCCGTTCGGAACACGAAACGCTTCGGGTCAACGGCCGCAAAGGGATCGACTCGGATCCTGCCCTCAAGCGTCTGGTGTCGATCGATCTTTCGACGACCGAGCCACCCGACTACTGGGGTCAACGCGGGTACGACCGGGGCATGCGCTTCTCGATCTGCGGGTCCCCGCTTCTCCCCATGGGGCGGGGTCGTCTCTGCGGCTAAACACCTCCCAACGCAGTTCGGAGGTGTTTAGCCCCCATAAATGGGGGCAACCTCTCTCCCAAGGGCGCGGGCTGCTGGTGTTGCGAGCAGTCGAGCGGAGCGAGCGGCGCAGCGCCGATGGGCAGAGGGGGCAACCTCTCTCCCGACGCGTCACCAGGCGGCTCGGAGCCTTGACCAGGTGGTGGGGAGGGCTTCGGGGACGACTCTCGTCTCGGCGATGGCGGTCATGAAGTTCGTGTCACCGTCCCAGCGGGGGAGCGCGTGGATGTGGAGGTGGCCGGGGATCCCGGCACCGGCCGCGCGTCCGAGGTTCGCGCCGACGTTCAGGCCGCCCGGGTGGTAGGCGCGGGTGATCGCGTCGGTGGCGTGACGGACGAGGTCCCACAGCTCGGTGTGCTCCGCAGCCGTCAGGTCACCCAGGGATCCCACGTGGCGGATCGGCATCACCATGAGGTGCCCGCTGGTGTAGGGGTAGGCGTTGAGGATCACCATGGCTTCGGCGCCCCGATGGACGATGAGGTTCTTCTCGTCCGTCGTTCCCGACTGCAGGATGCGGCAGAACACGCATCGGGCTTCGTCGCCGGCGCTCAATCCGGCCGTGGCGTCGGCGTCCTCCTCCGCGGTGGCCTTCATGATGTAGTCCCCCCGCCACGAGGCGTCGAGCCGTCCCAGAGCCGGCGACGGATCGCCGCCGAGACCCTCGTCGATGATCTGATTGCACAGAGTGACACACTCGCTGCAGATGTAGGTCGCGTCCGGTCCGGCGATGAACTTCAGCCGCTCGTCACGGGCCTTGCCGCAGAACGAGCAGATGAGGGCACTGCCGGGGCTCACGCCCGGGCCTCGACCTCGGCGGTCACCGCGGCAATGAAGTCGCTGACCTTGACACCACGCTCGACATCTTTGCCGCGGGCGTTCACGCCGACGCTCTCTGCGCTTACGTCGTCGTCACCGACGACCAGCACGTAGGGGAGCTTCTCGAGCTTGGCCTTGCGGATCCGGGCACCAAGCGGCTCGTCGGCGCGAACGAGGTCAGCGCGCAGACCTGCAGCCCGGCACTGCGCAGCAACCGTCTCGGCGTAGGCGTCGTGCTCGTCGCGCACACCGAGGACACGGACCTGCACGGGGGCGAGCCACGTGGGGAACGCGCCGGCGTAGTGCTCGAGGAGCACGCCGAAGAACCGCTCCACCGAACCCATGAGCGCGCGATGCAACATGATCGGGCGCTTGCGGGTGTTGTCGGCGGCGACGTATTCCAGGTCGAAGCGATCGGGCAGGTTGAAGTCGTATTGGATCGTCGACAGCTGCCACTGGCGGCCGATGGCATCGCGGACCTTCACGTCGATCTTCGGGCCGTAGAACGCCGCCCCGCCTTCGTCGACGGTGTAGCTCAGGCCCTCGTGCTCCATCGCCGCAACCAGCGCGGCAGTGGCGTCGGCCCAGCCGGCGTCGTCGCCCACAGACTTGTCGGGATCGCGGGTGGCGAGCATGGCCTCGAAGTCGGTGAAGCCGAACAGCCTGAGGATCTCGATGACGAAGTGCAGCAGCGAGATGATCTCGTCGGCGGCCTGCTCCTGGGCGCAGAAAATGTGGGCGTCGTCCTGGGTGAACCCGCGGATTCGCATGAGGCCGTGGAGGGTGCCGGCTCGTTCGTAGCGGTACACGGTGCCGAGTTCGAACAGCCGCAGCGGCAGCTCACGGTAGGAGCGCTGGCGCGACCGGAACACGAGACAATGCATCGGGCAGTTCATGGGCTTCGGGTAATACGTCCCGTTGTCCATCTCCATCGGGGGATACATGCCGTCCTTGTAGAACGACAGATGGCCCGAGGTCTCGAACAGGCGCGCATTCGCGAGGTGCGGGGTATAGGCGAACTCGTAGCCGCCCGCCGCGTGGCGAGACCGTGACTCGTCCTCCATGAGCTTGCGGATGATCGCGCCCTTCGGGTGCCATACGGCGAGTCCGCCACCCAACTCGTGCGGAAAACTGAGCAGGTCGAGTTCCACGGCAAGCTTGCGATGATCGCGCTTCTCGGCCTCCTCGAGCCGGGTGAGGTGCTCCTGCAGCGCCTTGCTCGACTCCCACGCCGTGCCGTAGATCCGCTGGAGCATCGGCCGCTTCTCGTCACCGCGCCAATAGGCCCCGGCGACCTTCATGAGCTTGAACGAGCCGAGTCGGCCAGTCGACGGCACATGAGGACCGCGGCAGAGGTCGACGAAGTCGTCGCGGTTGCGGTAGTAGCTCACGATCGTGCCGCCCCCACCTTCGGCCGCGTCTTCCTTGCCGCCGACGCCCTTGATGATCTCGACCTTGAACGGCTGATCGGCGAACAGGGCGAGGCCTTCATCGAGGGGCACCTCGCCGCGGACGAAGGGCTGGTTCTCCTTGACGATCTCGCCCATCCGGCCCTCGATGCGCACGAGGTCGCTCTCGGTGAACCGGGCGCCGTCCGGCAATTCGAAGTCGTAATAGAAGCCGTTGTCGATCGCCGGTCCGATGGCGTACTTCGCGCCGGGCCACAGATCGCAGACCGCCTGGGCCAGCACGTGGGCGGTCGAGTGGCGCAGCACGTGGCGGCCGTCTTCGGTATCGGCGGTCACGATGGCGACCGAGGCGCCGTCGGGAAGCTCCCGGTTCAGGTCGACGACCTCCCCGTTCACCTTCCCGGCCAGTGCCGCTTTGGCGAGACGGGCACCGATCGACGATGCGAGATCAGCCGTCGTCGACCCGGTCGGCAGTTCTTTGTGAGAGCCGTCGGGAAGGGTGAGGGTGATCTGGTCGGACATAGCAGCACAATCCTTGCGGGAGTCATGCGAGGCGTGGGCCCCGCACATCGGCAGAGCCGTAGAGCCTAGGGCCACCCTCTTCGAGCCTCGGGGCACCTTTTCCTGGCGGGTCACGACGGCCTGCGGCCCTACTGGAGCTCGGGCGCCATCGTTGTCCCACTGTTCTCGGCACGTCAGCCCTTTGGGGCGTCGTGTCAGCGGTCCTCCCAGTCGGTCCAACTCACGTGGTAGTCGGCGATGTACCGCTTCACCGCTTCACCGGTCGTCCGGGCGAATCGGAGCGGGCTGACATCACCGAGAACGTCGTAGCTGAGGAGTTGGTCGCGCACGTGGCCCTTGAGCTCGGAGAACCGTACTTCGATGCCCCGACCGCGGAGGTCGTCGAACAGCTCCCGCAGGATGTCGGCCGCGGTGGTGTCGATGTCGGTCATCGGTTCCGCGGTGATGATCACACACGTGACCGGTGTCGGTGAGGCGTCGATCCGCCGTTCGAGATCGTCGGCGAAGTGCCGGGCGTTCGCGAAGTACAGCGGCGCGTCGAAGCGGTACAGCAGCAGTCCCGGCACCCGTCGACCTTCCGGGTGGCGCGCTTCCTCGTGGTAGCCCTTCAATCCGTCGACGCGCACCAGCTCAGCGGTGTGGGGCTTCCACGAACGGCGGAGGAAGTCGAGCACGGACAGCGAGATGGCCACCACGACTCCACTGACCGGACCCAGCCACGCCACGGCGACGAACGCGGAAAGCGAGAGGAAGAACTCGCTGCGCCGAACCCGGAACAGGCGCGCAAGCGCTGGGAGGTCGATGAGCGTGAACGCGGCCGCGACCACGATCGCCGCCAGTGAACTCGACGGCAGGTGCCGGAACGCGCTCGGAGCAGCGTACGAAATGACCAGCAACGCGCCGGCCGCCACGACGCCGGTGAGCTGCGTGCGAGATCCGGCGGCCTCGGCGACCGGAGTTCGTGAATTGCTCGCGCTGATCGGGAACCCTCGGAAGAAGCCGGATGCAACGTTGGCGACTCCCAGCGCCACCAACTCGTGATTGGCATCGACCCGTTCGTGGCGCCGAAGCGCCATCGTCCGCGACACGACGCTCGTGTCGGCGAACGACACGAACGCGACGCCGAGCGATGCCCCGAACAACGTCCGGGCTGTTTCCCAGTCGATCCGCGGAAGCGACGGAGCGGGGATGCCCTGGGGCAGGTCGCCGACGAGCGGAACTCCTCGCCGACCAAGGTCGAAGGCGAGCGCAACGGCGACACCACCGACGACGACGGCGAGGGCAACGGGGATCCGCGGAAGCTTCGAGCGCACGACCACGATGCCGACGATCGAGACGAGCCCGACGCCCAGTGCCCACGCCCTTACCTTTCCATCACCGATCGCGGTGACGAACTGACGGATCTGATCGAACAGCGACTCCCCGTTCACCGAGAACCCGCAGAGCTTCGCGCCCTGGCTGACGATGATCGTGACGGCGATGCCGTTGAGATACCCGTAGCGAACGGGGGCGGAAAGCAGCTCGGAGACGAATCCGAAGCGGGCCAATCCGGCGACGATGCAGATCACACCGGCGGCCATCGACAACGCGCCCGCGATCGCAATTGCCTCGGCGGGATCACGTGCGGCAAGCGGCACCACGGCCGCGGCGATCAGTGGGGTGAGGGAAGAATCGGGGCCGAGCACCATGATGCGCGATGGCCCCACGACCGCGTACGCGAGCAGCGGGATGATCGTGGCATACAAGCCCGTCACGGCCGGTAGGCCGGCGGCGGATGCGTAGGCCATCCCGGCCGGCGCGAGCAGACCAGTGAGCACCATGCCGGCGGCGATGTCCTTGCCCAGCCAGGAGCGCTGGTAGGCCTGCAGTTGCCGGACCGCTGGCACGGAGCGGACAAGCCGACTGATCCGTTGCCCGCTCATCACCCTGACGTTAGGGGGCTGTGCTCACCGAGAACATCTCACTGAGGGAACATTCTTCCTCGGTGAACCCGTCGGAGTCTGCGACGATGCGGCGATACTTCGGGTGTGGGGATCGGCATCGAGGAAGCCGCGCATGGCGCGGCGCTGTTGCGGCTTTACGACGACGCTCTTCCGCGTGTGTTTGGCTACCTCCGGAACCGCTGCGATTCCTATGCGGCGGCAGAGGAACTCACCAGCGAGACCTTTCTCGCTGCCGTCGCCCAGATCCGCAAGGGCGTGCTCGACGAAGTGACTGTCGCATGGCTCATCGGCATCGCCCGGCACAAGCTCCTCGATCACTGGCGGCGAGGTGACTCCCGATCGGTTGACTTGTTCGATCCGGCGATGCCACCGAACGACCCCTCGCTCCACGAAGACCCCTGGACGCCGTGCTCGACCGACACCGGGTCGCCGTCGTTCTCGGCCAACTCGGCTCCCATCACCGCAGTGCGCTCACCCTGCGCTACGTCGACGGCCTTTCCGTCGCCGATGTCGCCGAAACCCTTGGCCGGACGCTTCACGCTACGGAGGCGCTTCTCGTCCGTGCCCGGCTCGCATTCCGCGGTCTCTACGAAGGGAGCGACCAGTGAGCAACGCATTCGACGGGTTGCGCCGCGTCGACCTCCCGACGTCGGTCAATCCGCGCTTCGCGTCCGAACTCAAACAGCGCCTCGCCGTCGCACTCGGCGTTGCGTACCCCATGCCTTCTCCCGCCGCATCCCGTCCCGAAACCGATCGGAGCACCATGTCCGCACAGATCGTTCCCCAAACCGTCACGCCCTACCTCTGCGTTCGAGACGGGCGCTCGGCCCTCGACTGGTACCGGACCTACCTCGGGGCCACCGTGTCGAACGTCTTCGACACCGACGGCAAGGTCGGTCATGCGGAGCTCGAATTCGGGGGCGCTGTCTTCTACCTTTCCGATGAGTTCCCGGAGATCGGCGTGTTGGCACCACCAACGATCGGCTCCGGACACTCGCACTCGATGGTCGTCCGCATCGCCGATGTCGACGGCATCGTGGCGCGGGCCGTCGACGGGGGAGCGACTGCAACTGACATCACCGAAGGCCACGGCAGCCGCAGCGCGTGGGTCGTCGATCCCTTCGGGCATCGCTGGAATCTCGGAACCCCGGTGGTGTCGGCGGCCGTGGCTGCGACGCGACGCGCCCCGTCGGAGCCGTACTACCTGACCCTGACTGCCCCCGATGTGGAACGGGCCGCCGAGTTCTACGGAGCCGTCCTCGGGTGGGCGTTCAGCGAGCCGTTCAACGGTGGGCGCCACGTCGAGAACACCGCGATGCCGATCGGCCTGCGTCCACCGACGAACCCGTTCAGTACGACGGCGCCCGGCGAGATCACGATGTGGTGGACCGCACGGGACTTCGACGCGGCGCTGCAACGAGTCCGTGATGCCGGCGGTTCGATCGAAAGTGTGAGCACCTACGACTCCGGTCGCGAAGCGGTTTGCCTCGACGACCAGGGTGTCGAGTTCCGGTTGAGTGAACCAGCGCCCGGCTACGACGTGCAGCGCTGAGACCGCGAAGTCCGATCCACTCCAGGAGCGATAGCGCCTTCGCTCTCGTCGCGCCTTACGTGTGATCGGTCAGAGATCGTACGACTCGGCGAGGAGATCGCGAAGGGCGTCGTCCAGGTCGGCCGGCGTCTCCAGGTTGGCGACGAACCACTTCATCGACGAATCCCGACCGTTGGTCATCGGCTTGTTGCGGATCGTGCGATGCCGGACCTCGCGGCGCATCGGGAAGGTCAAGGCGACCCATGTGCGCTTCGGACGGAGCTGGATCCAGCTCGACGGCCGCTTGAAGAAGATGCCGACGGAGACCGGCTCGATGGTCACTGGACCGAGGGTGTCGACGAACGCGCGGACCGCTTCGAAGATGGGACGTTCGAAGGACGGGCCGGTCGAGAAGTACTCCTCGACCGTCATGGCCGGAGCGCACTCGTGCGACTGACCTTTCCTTCGGAACGAACGCCGACACGACGGACACGTCCAGGCTTCTGCCATGGGTGACCCAGTCGGTGGCGCTACAGGACGACGCCGAGGAGAAGCGCCGCCGTCGACACACCCTCGCCCCGTGCTGCGGCAGCGTCGATCGCCGCCACGGCACCCGGAGTGTCGAGGTCGTTGTCGAGACAGGCCCGGACCTCGTCCAACGCACCATTGCCTTCACCGGCCTCGCGCCACGTGGCAAGGCGCTCAACTCCGGTCAGGAGCAGATGATCGAACCACTCCCAGCCATCGCGGTAGTGGTGGGCCACGATGACGAGACGGACCGCCATCGGGTCGTAGCCCTCTGCAGTGAGGTCGCTCATGTAGCGGAGGTTCCCGAGCGACTTCGACATCTTGACGCCGTCGAGCTTCACGTAGGACTGATGCATCCAATGCCGGGCGAGCGGTTTCCCGGTCGCCGCCTCCGACTGCGCCGCCTCGCACTCGTGGTGCGGGAAGATCAGGTCTTCGCCGCCTCCGTGCAGATCGAGGGTCGTGGTCTCCAGTTCCCGCATCGCGAGCGCCGAACATTCGATGTGCCAACCAGGACGGCCCGGACCCCACAGCGACTCCCACGACGGCTCGTCGGGTAACGACGGCTGCCACAGGATGAAGTCGAGCGGATCGCGTTTGTTCGGGTCTTCCACGTTGCCGCCCCGCTCGGCCGCATACCCGAGCATCTGCTCCCGTGAATACCCACTGATCTGACCGAAATGCTCGAACGACGCAACATCGAAGTACACGGCGCCACCTGCCTGATACGCGTGGCCGCTCTGGAGAACCTTGTCGATGAAACCGAGGATGTCCGGAATGGCACTTGTGGCACGCGGTTCCGACCACGCCGGCAACTGGCCGAGCACCCGCATGTCCTCGTCGAACTTCGCCACTTCTTCGGCCGCGAGATCGAGATAGTGGACGCCCTTCTCGCGCGCCTTCGCCAGGATCGAGTCGTCGACATCGGTGATGTTCCGCACGCAGCGCGTCTCGTGACCGAGGTCGCGCAGCCGTCGTTGGAGCACGTCGTAGGTGATGAAGCAGGCGGCATGCCCGATATGGGTCGTGTCGTAAGGCGTGACGCCGCACGTGTAGATCTTCACGATCGGGTCGGGGGTGAACGGCACGACCGCCCGGCGAGCGGTGTCATAGAGCTTCATCGGCACGGCGAACGTTCTAGACGACTTCACGAGGCTGAGCTGGCGGCTCGCACTGCGGGTTACGCCGTCACGCATCGATCCCGGTCATGCGGAGCGCTGACCGGGTCTTGTAGCGCATGTTGAGCTGGAGCAGCACGGCGGCGAAGGCCTCGATGGGGGCGGCGTTCGACAGGCCACCGGTGTCGAGCGGCCGGCAGCCGGGAATCTTGCGAACGATGTCGGCGGTGATCTCCGTGGCCTTGATGTGGTCTGAGCAGATCAGCACGTCGCTCTCGATCGGCTCCGTGATATTGCCGAGTTCACGCGCCGGCAGGTGATGGAACGCTCCGGCCACGAGCGCACGCGGAACGATCGCCTGAACGCTGGCGGCCACGGAACCCCTCGGAGGCACCAGCGGCTGGAACTCCGGGCCAACCTTGGCGAGGGCGTTGGCCATCGAGATCACGACCTTGCCCTTCAGCAGATCGGCAACGCTGAGCGCGGTGGATGCTGTGGATTCCCACGGTGTGGCGATGACGACGACGTCAGCCGTCGCCGCTCCCGTGTTGGTGTCGGCCGTCAGAGACAGCTTGTGGTCGGGCCAGCGCTCGAGGATCGAGTCGACCGCCTCCATCGCCTTGTACTTCGACCGGGAGCCGATCACGACGTCGTAGCCGACCGATGCGAGTCGGGCCGCGAGCCCGCTTCCGGCCGGACCGGTACCACCAAGGACTGCGATTCGCATTTACCGACTCTTGTCGAAAACGGCAGGTCGGCGCCAACCGGACCACCCCCGAGGTCGGTCGCAGCGGTTATGGGGCGCCGCTCTTCGCGCCCGACGGCCAGTGGGGCGTAACCTGCTCAGCGGCGTCACGTCCGATCCGGGCTGGTTCAGATGCCGGTTCGACTGCCTGGTCCGCGTGGCTGGCCTGAGTGAAGGGTGCGCCAGATGGGGTTGCTCACAGGGAAACGCTTGTTGATCACCGGGGTGCTGACCGATGCGTCGATTGCCTACGGCGTCGCCCAGACCGCTCTCGATGAGGGCGCCGCCATCGTCTTGACCGGAGCCGGGCGTGGTCTGTCGCTGACAGAACGCATCTCCCGCAAGCTGCGACTTCCCGATGGCAGTGAGCCCGTCGAGGTTCTCGAACTCGACATCACCTCGTCCGAGCAGATGGACGCCGTCGTCGCCCGTCTCACGGAGAAGTGGGGTGCCGTCGATGGCTGTCTCCACGCCATCGGTTTCGCACCACAGTCGTGTCTCGGTGACGACTTCTTCGCCGCATCTTGGGACGACGTCGCTACGGCGGTGCAGATCTCGACGTACTCCTACAGCGTCCTCGCCAAAGGCCTTCGTCCACTGTTCCAGGCGGCCGGTGGCGGCGCACTCGTCGGTCTCGACTTCGATGCCACCGTCGCCTGGCCGGCGTACAACTGGATGGGTGTCGCCAAAGCCGGACTCGAATCGCTGAACCGGTACCTCGCCCGTGAGCTCGGCCCTGACGGCGTTCGCGTGAATCTGGTTGCCGCCGGTCCCCTCAAGACCCTGGCCGCCAAGTCCATCCCCGGGTTCTCCAAGTTCGAGGACGTCTGGACAGAGAAGGCCCCGCTCGGCTGGGACGTGAAGGACTCGTCGGCAGTTGCGAAGGCCTGTTGCGCGCTGCTGTCGGACTGGTTCCCGATGACCACCGGCACGATGATCCATGTGGACGGCGGTTTCCGGGCAATGGGGGCATGATGGCCGAGAAGTCAGGCTCGCAACGACGGATCGGGGTACAGCCGTTCTCACGGGAGATGGTGCAGGATCACCTCGACCGGGTGGAGCTCAAGTTCGTCACCGACGACGACGGCGATTTCACGGTGGACTTCAGCCTCAACGACGAGGAGGAAATCGTCCTTCGGGTCCTGATGAGCGCCGAAGGTCCGAACGAGGACATCTTCGTGATCCGGGGCGTGACCAACCTCATGGTGCCGAAGACGCTGTGGCCCAAAGTCATGGCCGGCTGCAACCAATGGAACCAGGAGCGCCGCTACCCGAAGGCGTACCTGTTCGTGCCCGAGGACGAGGAAACCCTCTTCGGGACGATCCACCTGGAAGGGCAGTTTCCCCTCGGGGCCGGAGTCACCCAGCCGCTCGTCGACGAGCTCATCACCACGTTGGTGCAGACATCTTTCGCGTTCTGGCAGGAAGCCTTCCAGTCCCGCCTCTTGGCCGAAGAGGAAATGCCGGAAACACCGAACGACTGAGTTCGGCGATCGGTCAGCCGGACGCGTGCTTGGGGTTGGCGATGGCCACTCGAACATCGACGATCGACCGCAACGCCGCGAGGACCTCGTCGTTGCGATCGTCGAGGTGCCCGCTCTTGATGGCGTTGGCGAAGGCCGCTTCACCGTCGAAGCCCAACGTTGCAGCGGCGGCTCGTTGCGCGGCTTCGAGTTGGGGCCGCAACGCAATCTCGCGTTCGACGATCGCCAAGACGTTTTGAGCAACTCGGGCGTGGAACGCAACGCGTCCGTCGGTCGCGGCCATGACATCGCGTTCGAGATACCCGCGCACGGCATCGAGGAGGTGGCGTGACGACGGAAACCCGATGTCGTCGCCGCTCTCGGCGGCGGTCGCCGTTGGGGCCACGGCCGCGACCTTGATGGTCGTCGGGGACGGTGCTCCCATGAGCGTGAGAAGGTCGTGCTCTTGCTCGGCGATCCGCCGACCGATGGCGGCGAGCTCGACGCTCTGCAGTGCCCCGGACGTGTGGGCGTTGCCCTGGGTCACGCACATCACGCCCCACATGAGCGTGCCGGCGACGATCCACCAGTGCACACGTGCAGCGTCGACCTCAGGATGTCCGTTGGCGAGATGATACGCGCGCAGAAGGTCCTCGATGGATCCAATACCGGCGACCTCGTGCGGGCTCCCGAAACGCCACGCTCGTACGCTCAGCCAGCCAAGGTCCTCGGCAGGGTCGCCGAGATGGGCGAGTTCCCAGTCGAGAACAGCAGCCAAACCGCTGGGCTGCACAATCACGTTGCCGAGGCGGAAGTCGCCGTGCACGATCACGGGCTCGATGGGATTCGGGCGATGCGCGTCGAGCCAACGAAATGCGAGTTCGAACGTCGGACTGTGATGGCCGAGCAAGTCGAGAACCTCGCGGTACTTCTGGAGCGGATGTACCTCGGCGAGACCCGGAACCGATTCGGGGGCAACCGCGTGGAGCAGCGCGGCAGCTTCGCCGAGCTGGCTCACGAGGACCGATCGTGCGTGTGCATAGGGTTCGTCGCGCAGAATCTTGCGGGCGATCGTCTCGCCGTCGACGTGGTCCATCACGAGGAAGCCGGTCTCGAGCACGTTGTCGTCGGCGTCGCCGCTCGCCCGAATCTTCGGGACGGGAACACCGGCCCGCGCCGCTGTCTCGAACAGGATCGCTTCGAGGGGCATGCCACCGGTGCGTCCGGCAGGGAGAGGAAGGCCGGGCGGGTCGCGGCGCAGAATCAGCTGTCGGGTCGTGCCGTCGGCCTCCTTGGCGTTGAATGACCACGTCTCCCGGCTGGCCCCGCCGCTCAAGCGACGGAGCCCGTCGATCTCTGCGCCGAGCAGGCGCGCGAGCCGGTCGCGAAGGTCAGCGGTGCTCGTGGGAGAAGTCACGACGTGAGCTTGGCAGTTGTGGCCGGGATCGGCCCAGTCGTCGGCGTCCTACGCTGGAGCCGATGGGCCGCCGCGGATCACCACTCCAACGACGCGTCGTCAGCATCGTGTCGCTCGCCATCGCGCTGGCCGCGGTGCTCGTGCCTACGATCAGCAATCTGCGGTCGTCATCACGGGCGGAGGCGCAGCCGACCCGCGCCGCGCAACCTTCGGGCGCGTCGACGCCGGCGTCGGCGTCGGGCGCGTCGTCGGCCGTTTCGTCGGGGTCCGCATCTTCGGCGTCGTCGTCTTCATCGAACCGGAGTGATCCACGCCTGCGCCGCATCGGCTTCGCATCACCGCGCGGCCTCGACTCCCATTGGCGCAAGCACGGGTCGGAGTTCAACGTCTCGTCCAAGGCGGAGTACCTCGCCATGGCCCAGGACCTGCGTGACGCGCCGTTGTCGAGCCGGGTGATCGAGGCGCCTCAGGCGAACGGCTCCTATGCCCGCTTCGACCGGGCCACCGGCGCGTTCCTCGCGTTCAACCGCGACCTCACCATCCGCACCTTCTTCCGCCCCGACGACGGCGAGTCCTACTTCCGCCGAGCTGTCAACCGGCGGTAACTCCGCGCCGTCAGCGGGCTTCCCGCACGCTCGTTGACGCGCAGATCAGACGAACTCACGCGCACCACAGCGAAGAGCGCGGCGAAATCCCGCGGAATCGCGCGAGGTGCGCGTCGAAACGGGTGAGGTGCGCGTGAAGCGCCGCAGATCGCCTTGCCCTTGGCGCAGATCGACCGTTTTCGGGCCTGAATGTCGGAATTCGGGTCGATGTGCGGCACAGGGCCCCGGATGTGCGGCGGAGAGGGCCTGATGTGCGGCGCAACGACGCGACGGAGCTTCCTCGACGAGACGGAGGCCGGTCGGGGCGACAGCGCTTACTCGACGAGGCGGAGGCCGGTCGGGGCGATGGAGCTTTCGACCTGGGGGAGATCGACGACGAACTCGGTGCGGTGGGCGGGGAAGACGAACTCGCTGAGCAGGATGGCCTTGCCGTCGGTGTCGTTGGTGATGCGCTCGCAGCGCAGCACCGGCGAAAGCGGCGGGATGCCGAGGAGGGCGGCGTCGGCGTCGGACGCGGCGGCCGCCCCGATGGTCTGGGTGGCGCCGCCGACCCGGACGGGGAGCACGTCGTAGAAAGTGGTCCGCTCGACCGATGCCCGGGAGA
This sequence comes from Acidimicrobiia bacterium, assembly GCA_031381685.1. Lineage (GTDB taxonomy): Bacteria > Actinomycetota > Acidimicrobiia > Acidimicrobiales > JANYDT01 > JANLQX01. The sequence goes on along the minus strand of JANMYF010000163.1, from coordinate 5,269 downwards.
TCTCGGCGCCGAGGTGCTCGGGGACCCACACGGTCACCCGGGCGAACGGGGTGCCGTCGGCGAGGTTGAGCCGCCGCACCTGGAGGACGATGTCGACGCCGAGCACCTCGCGGGCCCGCTTCGGGGCTCGCACGAACCCGAACTCCAGCACCCGCCGTTCCGGGGTGATGCCGTTCTCGGCGAGCTGGTCCTCCAGCGTGCCCAGACGGCCGAGGGATTGACGCAGCGGTGTCGCTGCGACGAACCAGCCGAAGCCCTGCCGTGAGTCGACCAGGCCTTCCTCGCGGAGCGCGGCGAAGGCTTTCCGGACCGTGACTCGGGACGCGTCGTGGGCGGCCGAGAGCTCGGACTCCGACGGCAGCAGCGCACCGGCGGCGAGTTCGCCGGACGCGATTCGAGCCCGCAGGGCATCGGCGATGGCCTGGTACCTGAATGCTCCGCGCTCGCTCACTTGTACTATACTTGTCTTGTTTTCCTGCCGAAGCAACTCCCATCCGCCGAACGACCCGACCGAGGAGTCCCCCATGGCCGTCGCCGCCAACACCCCGCTGAGCCTCGTCGAGGCGGTCTACGCCAAGCTTGGCGCCAATGTCGCCATCGGGCGCCGACGCCTCGGCCGTTCGATGACGCTCGCCGAGAAGATCCTGTTCGGACACATGCGAGATTCCACCACCGATGAGTTCGATCGCGGTGTGACGTACGGCGACTTCTTCCCTGACCGCGTCGCCATGCAGGACGCGACGGCGCAGATGGCGCTGCTCCAGTTCATGACGGCCGGCCTGCCCCAGGTGGCGGTTCCGTCGACGGTGCACTGCGACCACTTGATCCAGGCCCGGGTTGGCGCGATCAAGGACCTCGAAGTCGCCAACGACACCAACCGTGAGGTCTACGAATTCCTCCGCTCAGTCTCGGCCAAATACGGCATCGGCTTCTGGAAGCCGGGATCGGGCATCATCCATCAGGTCGTCATCGAGCAGTACGCGTTCCCCGGCGGCATGATGATCGGCACCGACAGCCACACCCCGAACGCCGGCGGCCTCGGCATGATTGCCATCGGGGTCGGCGGCGCGGATGCCGTCGATGTGATGGTCGGTCTGCCGTTCGGCGTCCGCTACCCGAAGCTCATCGGCGTGAAGCTCACCGGCCGCATGAGCGGTTGGACGAGCGCCAAGGACGTCATCCTCAAGGTGGCCGACATCCTCACCGTCGAAGGCGGTACCGGTGCGATCGTCGAGTACTTCGGCCCCGGCGTCGCCAACATCAGCGCCACCGGCCGGGCCACGATCTGCAACATGGGTGCCGAGATCGGGGCAACGACGTCACTGTTTCCCTACGACCACGAGACCGCGCTCTATCTCAAGGCCACTGGGCGCGAAGACATCGCCGACCTCGCTGATAAGCACACCGATCTTCTGCGCGCAGATGAAGATGTGGAGGCGAATCCGGCGAAGTATTTCGACCGTATCGTCGAGATCAACCTCGACACGCTCGAGCCGCACATCAACGGGCCGATGACACCCGATCTCGCCCACCCGGTGTCGAAGGTCGGTGCCAATGCCAAGGCTGCAGGCTGGCCTCTCGAACTGTCAAGCGCGCTTATCGGTTCCTGCACCAACTCCTCCTACGAGGACATGACGCGAGTCGCCTCGATCGCCCGCCAGGCTGCTGCGTCGGGACTGAAGGTCAAGACGCCACTGCTCGTCACTCCCGGTTCCGAGCGGGTGCGCGCCACGATCGAGCGCGACGGCATCCTCGCCGACCTCGAAGCCATCGGCGCCACCGTGCTCGCCAATGCCTGCGGGCCGTGCATCGGTCAGTGGAAGCGCGACGACATGGCCGATGGCACACCGAACTCGATCATCAACTCGTACAACCGCAACTTCCCGAAGCGCAATGACGGCTACGGCTCGACGAACTCCTTCGTCGCGTCGCCAGAGACCGTCATGGCCTACGCACTCGCCGGTACCCTCGACTTCAACCCGCTGACCGATGCGCTCACGGCCACCGACGGCTCGTCGGTCATGCTGGCCGAGCCGATGGGGGAGAAGCTCCCGGCCAGGGGCTTCGAGTCCGGCGACACGATGTTCGAAGCACCGCCGGCCGACGGCTCGGGCGTCACGGTGAACGTCTCGCCGACGTCGGACCGTCTCCAGTTGCTCGAACCGTTCAGCGTGTGGGACGGCAAGGACTTCGAGAAGCTCCCCGTGCTCATGAAGGCGAAAGGCAAGTGCACCACCGACCACATCTCCATGGCCGGCGTGTGGTTGAAGTACCGCGGCCACCTGGAGAACATCTCCGGCAACCTCTTCATCGGTGTGAACAATGCATTCACCTCCGAGCCGGGCATGGGATGGAACACGTTCACCCAGTCCGAGGCGATGATCCCCGAGGTCGCCAAGGCGTGGGGTACCAGTGGCGTCCGCTGGGTCGCCGTGGGCGACCAGAACTACGGCGAGGGATCGTCGCGCGAACACGCCGCGATGGAGCCCCGCTACCGCGGTGCCGCCGTCATCATCTGCCGCAGCTTCGCCCGCATCCACGAGACCAACCTGAAGAAGCAGGGCGTGCTGCCCCTCACGTTCGCCGATCCGGCCGACTGGGAGAAGATCGGCAAGGACACGCGGGTCTCCGTCGTCGGTCTTGTCGACCTCGCCCCGGATCAGCCGGTGAAGGTGCTTCTGCACCAGCCCGACGGATCTGTCGACGAGATCAGCTGCAAGCACACGATGAACGACGAGCACCTCGGCTGGTTCCGTGCCGGTGGCGCGCTCAACCTCATCCGGGCAGCGGCCGGCAATCGCTAAGCACACCTAGTGTCCCGAATCGCAAGTCCGCTGCAGAATTCTCGGCCAGATTCCGCCGTGGCGGCGTCCTCGTCGTTGCGGTTGGACAAGGCAGACGCTGCCTCCTGCGTCCTTGCCACGACGAAATCTGACTCGCGAATTCCGCGAGCTACTTACGATTCGGGACACTAGCGTCGTCGTCGCCCAGTCCGCTGCCGCGGGTTGGGCAACTTCGAGCGAATGTCCTCGGAGGTCAGGCGCGCTCGGCAAGGCTGCCGGCGAGCCGGCGCGTGGGAGGGGTGCGGCGCGCGCCGTCGCCGACCGCGGCGACGTCCGGCGTTGGCACCTTCTTCTGCTTCGACTTCCGGGCCGACTTGTCGCCCGACTTCCGAGCCCGCTCCGCCTTCGTCTCGGCGGCGGCAAGGAGTGCGGCTGACGCGTAATTGGTCTTGGTCGGTGACGCCGAGCCCGATGGCGTCGCCGGCATCGACGGCGAGGCGACCCGAGGCGCGGGCGAGTCAGTCGTGCTCGGTGCCTTTTTCACGGGCTTGTCGGACCGCCGGTCCGGCTTCGCCGCGATCGAGGTCTTGTCCTGCGGTGCCTTGGCGCGTGTTCGGGCCGCCACCTTCCGCTCGCCCGACGCGGAATCGTCTTCCCGTCCACCCTTTGCAGCGATCGGCTTCGCGGCGACCGCACGTGGCCCAGACTTCGTCGTCCGAGGGACCTTCGACGGCACCCGGCCGTCGGGGGTGGTCTTCGCCAACTCCTCGGCGGACACCTCCCGCGCGACGTGTGCCTCGGGCGGGAGGGTCGCCATGATCGCCGCCATGACGCGTTCGGTATCGGCGCGCAGGGACGCCTCGCTCCGTCGGAGTCCGGTCACCGCCGGGCCGAACGTCACCGACACGTGACGCGGAGCGGTTACCTGCCAGAGGTTGGGGACCTTGGCTGAGCGGGGCCACACCGTTTCGGTGCCCCAGACGCCGGCGGGAATGACGGGAACGTCGGGAAACAGCGCAGCGAGCCGGGCGACGCCGGTCTTGCCGCGCAGGATCGGATCGAAGAACTCCTCACCTCGCGGGATGGTCCCCTGAGGGAGGATCACGACGCATTCGCCGGCCTCCAATCGCTCCGCCGCAGCTCGGATCGGGGCGTCGGAACCGGTTCCGCGGTCGACGCGGATGCCACCCATGGCGCGGGCGAGCTGTCCGACAACCGGCGCGTCGAACACCTCCTTCTTGCCGAGGAACCGAGCGTTCCTTCCCGCCTTGGCGATAGCCAACGAGATCAACAGCGGATCGAAGTAGCTGCGGTGGTTCGTAGCAATGAGCACGGGACCGCTCCGGGGGATGTGGTCGATCCCCTCGAACGCGAAACGCACCCCGGGGAAGAACTCCGGGCGCGTGAACTGGCGGAAGAGGTCGGCCGGCTCGATGCCGTTCAGCGACGGCACGCCTTCCGGGGTGTCGAGCGAGCGAACCGGCCATCGACGCACGACGGCGAGCGCCCGCAAGCGGTAATCGGGGTTCACCGCAGTCGGGCGTCCGACCGCGCCGAGCAGTGGTGCGTCGAACACCGAATCGGAGTACGCCGCACTTGCCGCGAGATCGATGTTGTTCTCGTCCGCCCACGCCGTCACCGCAGCGAGCTTCCCCGGTCCCCATACGAAACCTCCGTCGAGATCCCCGGTGTAGGTCCCCTCGAGCTCCCCGTAGCGGGTGGCGACGACGGCGTCGAAGCCGAGTCGTTTCGCCAACGGGGCGACAAGGTCGTAGGGAGAGGTCGTCGCCAGCACCAGCAGATCACCGGATTCCCGGTGCGTGCGGAGGAGCGCCGGAGCATACGGCTGCACCTTGGGGAGCAGGACGTCGGCGGCCCACTCGGCGACCCGGGCCACGTCGTCGCGACGGAGGCCCTTTGCCCGCGACGATGCCCGCTTGGCCAGCTGCATCACGAGATACGACTCGCCGACCAGGTCGAAGAAGCGGAACAGCAGGTCCTGACCGGGGATGTGGGGCGTCGGCACGCCGAGTTGGGCGAACGCTTCGGCGAACACCGGTCCGCTGGCACCGGCCAGCAGGGTTCGGTCGAGGTCGAAAAACGCGGCGGTCCTGGTCATGTCCCAGTCTGTCCCACTCGTCGCCACAGCGTCACCGTGACGGTTGCGTTCCCGTGGTCGAGCGCGTTGTCCAACAGAACAGTGACGATGTTCTCCGGAGCCGAACGCAAGCGACGCTGCCGCGCGCACCGCACCCGGCGCCGGGCTGACCGGTCCACATTCGGGTGGCGCCGACCCACGGTGCCTCGGCGTGGCGTCACCCGTGGCGGTCTCGTCCAGACGCGATTGACGGGCTGGCGAGGGGGCACACCAGCCCGTCGAGTTACCCGTCGAGCGTGCCCGATCCTGGCTCAGCTGTCGAACAGTTGTCGGTGATGTCTCCGATCATCAGGACAGATGACGCACCCCCTACCTACTAGTAGGTAGG
>JANMYF010000049.1:0-6701 GCA_031381685.1 Acidimicrobiia bacterium | reverse complement strand
CACGCGCAGGAAGTTCCGCGAGTTGAACTTCTCGATGGTCGCTGGCGACAGGCCCTGCATGTTCGCCTCGAAGCGGGCGATCGGGTCGCGTCCGCCCTCGGTGTGCGGGTAGTCGCTGGAGAACAGGTACAGGTCGTCGTTGGACTCGGCGACGAGACGGGCGACGTCTTCGAACACGAACGGCGTGAAGCCCATCTGCTGAGTGAGCTGCTCGCTCGGCGTCCGGGTGAACCCGGCAAGATTGTGGTCGACGCGCGCATACGTCGAGCAGACCATGTCGAGGCGACGAAGCAGCTCCGGCACCCAGCCGGCACCGAGCTCGACGGCTGCGCCGCGCAGATTCGGTTCACGTTCGAACACACCGTCCATCACCATCGCGCTGAGAAAGGTCTCGGGGGCCTGGTGCATGATCGCTGCGTCCTTGCTCCGCACGTTCTCGCCGCCGCCCATCCAGTCCTTCACCGGCGCGCGTCCGTTGTTCATCCACGCCTTGCCGAGCTGCAGCGGGGCGCCCCCGACGTGAAGGAGGAACGGCGTGCCGGATTCGGCGAGTCGGGCCCAGAACGGTTCGAGCTCCACGTGTCCGGGCGATTTGTCGCCGCATGAACGATGGGGCACCCACACGGAGCTGAAGCCACCTTCGAGCACCCAGTCGAGCTCCGTCATTGCGCTCTCGGGATCGTCGAGCGGGATGATCGCCACGCCCATGAGACGGTCGTCGTTCGCGCAGAACTCCTTCATGTGACGGTTGTGGGCGCGAGTAGCGCCGTAACGCAGACGCAGATCGGTCTTGCTGCTGGCGTGGAACGGGAGGGCCACAGAGTGCGTGGCGAACACGAGTTGACGGGCGAAGCCGAGCTGATCCATCGCGACGCTGCGATCGTCGCGGTCGAACGCACCGAGGGCCTGGATCTCCTTGACCTCACGGATGAGCGAGCCGCCCATCGCGTGCATCCGCGCCCGATGCTCGTCGCTGTGCCGGTTGCCCTGATTGACGATGACGGCGACTTCCTCGTCGGTCACCAGCGACGCCGAGTAGCTGACGAGCGGGACCTCGTCACGAATGGCGGGTTCGGCATAGGAACGAAGGAAGTCGGGGAGCTCCATGATATGGCTATCGGCGTCGTAGAACGCCCGGTCACTCGGTGCATACGTCATCGTGGATTCCCCCGGGATTCTGGCCGCGCCAGTGCATCCGACGCAGGAGCGATGGTACCTGAGCAGTGCTGGAGGACTCCTTTCACGCACTCCATGCGAGGACTTCGGTCGACCGCGGACCTGGGGGCGCTCAGGCCACGCGGACCCTGGGTTCGGGCCGATGGTACGATGGCATCCATGATGGCATCAATCGATCGGGCTGGCCGGGTGGTCATTCCGAAGGAGATCCGGGATCGCCTGTCACTGGAGCCCGACGCATCCCTCGAAGTCACCGTCGAAGGCGACGAGATCCGTTTGTCGCCAGTGCGGACGCGTAGTCGAGTCATCGTCGAGGTCGACGGCTGGCCGATCATCCGGCCAGCCGAAGGCGTGACGATCACCGATGCCGATGTCCAGCGCTGGCGCGATGCCGACCAACGCTGAGCGCTGGGCCGTCGACACGAGCGTCGCCGTGGCTTCGCTCGACGGATCGCATGCGGCACACGCCGTGTGCCGCGATGTAGTTCGATCTCGCCGCCCCGCCTTGGCCGGGCATGCCGCGTTCGAAACGTTCTCGGTGTTGACCCGCCTTCCCGGCCAGCTCTCGATCGACGCCCCGACTGCGCAGAGCGTCATCGGCGCGGTGTTTCCGTCCGTCTGCTGGCTTGGTCACGACGATGCCACACGATTGTTACGAAGGCTCGGCACCGTCGGCATCGTGGGTGGAGCGGTCTACGACGCGCTCGTCGGCGAAGCGGCGAGGACGAACGACTACCGATTGCTCACCCGAGACCTCCGGGCGCGAAGAACGTACGACCTGCTCGGTGTCGACTACGAACTGATCGGCGTGTAGCAACGCCCGCCACCAGTTCGCTGACGGCACCTGACTCCGGCCCCACCACCGACATTCGTCAGCCGACGCCGGCCATCGTCTCGTGCCATTCACGTTGGACGTCATTGCGAAGGTCGGCGTTGGCCCAGTAGTCGATGACCGTCATGGCCATCGCCTTCGCGCCGTCGAGTGCGCAACGATCCGCTCCACCGGTGATCGCAGCAGCCGTCATCTCGATCGTGTGGCCCGCACAGAACGTGCCGACGTCGAGCACCGGGTGGATGACCGGCAGGGCGTAACTCACGTTGCCCATATCGGTCGATCCGGCCGCTTCGATCGGGACCTTCGCAGGGTCAAGGAACGTACGGCCGAGCGATTCGGCGTTGACGCGAAACGACGCAGCAAGCGTCCGATTGGCCCGAAGGTCGAGATACCCGCCGAGCGACTCGACCGTGCAGGTGGCGCCGACCTGGCGGGCCGCTCCTTCGAAGCACTCCGAGAGACGTTCACGAAGCGATTCAACCCGCGCTCGCGTCCGCGCTCTGATCTTGTAACGCGCAGTTGCTTCCGCTGGAATCACGTTGTCGGCGACGCCGCCATTGGTGATGATGCCGAAGACCCGTTCGTCGCGCCGGAGGTTCGCCCGAATCATCTGCGCACCCTGGTATCCGAGGACGAGTGCATCGAGCGCGTTGATACCGGACCGGGCCGACGACGAGGCGTGCGCCGCCTTCCCGTGCATGGTGATGATCAAGGTCTCGTTTGCCAGGTACGGAGCGATCTCGACGTTCGCCGGCTCGGGATGGATCATCATCGCGACGTCGGCATCAGCGAACGCCCCTCGTTCGAGCAGTCGCACCTTGCCGCCGCCACCTTCCTCGGCGGGAGTGCCCAGGATGGTGACGCGTCCACCCAGTGATTCGGCGAGCGACGCCACCGCCAGACCCGCCCCGAGCCCGGCTGCGGCGATGATGTTGTGACCGCAGCCGTGACCGATCTCGGGCAACGCGTCGTACTCGCAGCAGATGACGACATGCGGTCCACTGGTGCCGGCCCGGCCGACGAACGAGGTGTCAAGACCGAAGGCGGGTGCTTCGACGGCGACACCATGGCGAGCGAGCGACGCCGACAGCTGCGCCGCAGCGAAGTGCTCGCTGTAGCAGAGCTCCGGATTGGCATGAATGGCGTGACTGATCGACACCAACTCGTTCGAGAGTTCGTCGACGGTTCGACAGGCCGCTTCCTTTGCTGGAATTGCGCTCACATCGTCAACGTAGCGCCGGATGATCGGCATGCGTGATCCACCGCAGCGTCGGCAACGAACACAAGCCGTGCACGCCTCACCAACCACGCGGATCCCGACTCGACCCCCGTGCCAGACACCGCAGGTCGAGGTCGAGACATGGCTTCTCCGACACGCAGTGGGGCAATGGCAAACCGCTCCGCCGTTGACGACCGTGCTTCTCGGCGGCTTCCATCCACACGAGGTCGCGCAGACTGTCGCACGTCGCCGGAGCATCACCGCTGAAATCGTTCACTCCACCAGCTGGCGAATGGTCGCCGGGCGACTCGTCGTCACCTACATCATCGTCACGCACGACGACCTCGGCGCGGACTCTTTCGACGTGCACCCCGACCGGACCCACGAGTTCCGGGGCACGGAGCCGGATCACGCATCCGGGCTCGTCGACCCGATCTGCCCACCCGGTGCGGTGACCGACTGGGACGTGATTCACCACGCCCTTCACCATCTGGCGTTGCTGGCTACGACCAACACGTCCATCGCTTCAGCGTTGTCGGCCTCGGCGCGTCGATCGCTTCGCGCGCTCGTCCCGGCGGGAGCAGGCGTACTTACCCCCGTCACCCGTGTGAGCTAGCGGCTTCACCGCTATCTCCAACCCGCGGGCACCGACGAGGCCGTGCAGACGCGTCGCTAGCGAGCGCTGCGCTCGCCGTCGAGCGCAACCGGCTCTGACACTCCCCGGTATCCTGTCAGCAACCCCAAACAAAGGACCTGCGTTGACGCGTCTCGGCTATCAGATCCCCAACTTCACCTACCCGGGCGTCGGACCCGAAGGTATCTTCCCGAAGCTCATCGAGCAGGCCAAGGCCGCAGAGGCGAGCGGGTTCGACCGTCTTCTCCTGATGGACCACTTCTACCAACTCCCCGGTATCGGCAGCCCCGACGACTACATGCTCGAGTGCTACACGACGCTCGCCGCTCTCGCCCAGCACACCACGACGATGCGCCTCTCGGCGCTCGTGACCGGCAACACCTACCGCAACCCGGCGGTGCTCGCAAAGATCATCACCACGCTCGACCACGTGTCCAACGGTCGGGCCACGCTGGCCATCGGCTCGGGTTGGTTCGAGCTCGAACACAACGCCTTCGGTATCCCGTTCAACACGTTCGGCGAGCGGTTTGAAAAGCTCGAAGAGGTGCTCAACATCATCCTTCCGATGCTCCGCGGCGAACGTCCGACGCTCGACGGCAAGCACTACAAGGTGACCGACGCAATCAACTCGCCCACCCCGATCTCGAAGATCCCGGTCATGATCGGGGGCAACGGCGAGCAGAAGACGCTCCGCATGGTTGCGCAGTACGCCGACGAGTCCAACCTCACGTGCGACATCGCCGAGGTTCCCCGCAAGCTCGAAATGCTCGACGCACACTGCCAGAAGCTGGGGCGCAATCGATCCGAGATCAAGGTCACCAAGCTGGTGATGGGTGTCATCGGTCGCACCCACGAGGAGGCCGAGGCTGCCGCTGCGCTGTTCATCTCGAACCATGGCTGGCCGGCCACCATGATCGATCTCTTGCGGCCGCGCATGGTCCTGGGCGACGCCGACTCCTTCGGCGAGCAGATCGGCAAGATCATCGACTCGGGTTTGGATGGCGTGACCATCAACCTCGTGGCCAACGCCCACGATCCCGAGCTGATTGCCCTCGCCGGCCGCACCGCCGACTCTGCTATTCCGAAGGGGTAGGCCACCGCTCCGAAGGGGTCGGCCACCGCACGGGAACTGACGACGCCTTGCGGAACACGATGCCGTCGATACGCGGCGCCGGCGCGTCCTCGTCGAGACGAACCCCACGTAGGCCACCCAACACCGCACGCACCGCCGCCTCCGTCTCGGCCTTCGCCACATGGGTCGCCAGGCACGCGTGAGGACCGACGGCGAACGACAGGTTCGTCCTCGCGTTCGGGCGCTCGAGCACGAACGTCATCGGGTCGTCGAAGTGCGCGGGGTCGCGGTTGGCCGCCGCGATCGAGCACATAACGAAGTCACCGGCCCGTATCGACACCGACCCGAGGGTCACGTCGTCCGTGCCATACCGATCGAGCTGGGCGGCGGCGGGTTCGATGCGGACGGACTCCTCGACGAAGGCCGCCACCAGTGACGGGTCACTTATGACCCGTTCGACAATGCCGGGCACGGTGAACAGGTGCATCAGCGCGTTGGCCGTCATGGCCTCGCTGGTCTCGACACCGCCGAAGAGAAGCACCGCAACGTTCGACACGATCTCGTCCACGTCGAGCGTTGCTCCGGCTCGCGCCAAGAGGTCCGAGGACGACATGGAGCGATGTACCGCTTTCCGGAGCTCATCCATCGCCGCGGCACCTTCGGCTGACGGGGCAGCGCCAAGTGATGTCTGCGTCGTTGATGAGACGATCGCGCCGTACCAACCGAGCAGCTCGTCGGTCGCGACGTCGACGAGACCCAAGGCATCGACCATCACCGCAACGGCAAGCGGGGCAGCCAACGCGACCCGAAGATCCGCGCGCTGACGATCCGCAAGAGAGGCGACGAGACCTTCGGCCGAGGCGGTCATGCGTGTGCGCAACTCCGCCGGATTGCCGCGACGGAAGGTCTGGTCGAACGGCGATCGGTGGCGGACGTGCTCGGCTCCGTCGAGCGAGAGCATGCTCGGACCGATGACGCGCTGCGTGGAGAACCGCGGATCGTCCACGGTGAAGCGAACCGGGTCACGAAGGACTGCGGACACAAGGTCGCGACTTGTGACCATCCACCCGCCGAGGTCGGAGACCCACGCGACGGGTTCGCTCTCCCGAAGCCCGGCCAGCGTCTCGTGGAACGACGCCGCGAGGAGAGGCAACGAAGCAGACGACTCCACGGCGGGCCATCGTATGGCACTGCTTGTGGAGTCGGCCGTCGGAGAGATCGGGCCTCGCCCGGGAACCCTGTGTTCCCGGGCAAGACCGACAGCTGACAAATCCCCGGTGGGTCACTCGGCCGCGACGGTCAGCAAACGTCACGCAGCCACCCCCACCAGGGTGCACGTTGGGGGTCCGGTGTTGCTCGATCACCATGGTTCGGTCGGAGCAACACCGGTTTCATCAGGAACGTCTAGGCGCAGACCACCTCGTCGATAACCCGGCCGAGTTCGTCGATGACGAGTTCCGGACGGGCCACCTTGGGTGGACGCCCCCGGCGCTTCCGGGCGGCCAGGATCCGGCCGTTCATCAGCAGCTCGCCACCCCAGACGCCCCACGGCTCGCGCCGTTCGACGGCGGCCATGAGGCAGTCCTCGCTTGCCGGGCAGAGACCGCAGATCGCCTTCGCCCGGGCGATCTCGCTGAGATCCTCCGAGAAGAAGAGCGACGCGAGCGTCCCGACGCCGTCGTTGCAGCGTGCCGTGGCGAACCACTCGGGCTGGCGGTGATCGAGGAACAGGGTCGTGGTCATGTGCTTCGGCCTTTCGTGACTG
>JANMYF010000432.1:0-7715 GCA_031381685.1 Acidimicrobiia bacterium | reverse complement strand
GGCCGAAGTGCAGTGGGTGGGCCCCACGAAGACGAACTGGCCCGAGGCTGCCGGGTAACCCCGTGTGGTCGCGCACGAGAATGTGGGGGCAGCTACGCTCCGGGCGTGGTCCCGCGAAGCAGGAGATGCAGCTATGCCAGTTGACGTCGGCAAGATGTCCGGGTACCTGCTTCTGGCGGACATCTCCGGATATACGAAGTTCTTGACCGGCACCGAGCTCGAGCACTCGCACGCGATCGTCACCGAGCTGACCAAGCTGATCAGGTCACGGCTCGTGCCGCCGATGCGCTTCGTGAAGCTCGAAGGCGACGCGGTCTTCTGCTTCGCCGGGGCCGACGCATTCCCTGATGGCGAACAAGTCCTCGAGCTCGTGGAGTCTTGCTACTTCGACTTCACCAGCCGTCTCCTCGACATGACGAGGTCGACGACGTGCACCTGCGATGCGTGTCGGGCGATCGGTGGTCTCGGCCTGAAGTTCATCGTCCACTTCGGTGAGTTCATGGTCGACCGCGACGAGGACGGACGAGTCGACCTGGCTGGGCCCGAGGTGATCCTGGCGCACCGGTTGTTGAAGAACACGGTGATCGAATCGGGCGGGCCGAAGGCCTACGCGTTCATGTCGGCGAAGTGCTTCTTTCAGCGACAGCACGAGCTGAAGCTTCCCGTTCACGCCGAGTCCTACGACTCCTTCGGAGAGGTCACGGGGTTCGTCCAGGACCTTGCTGACGTTGCGGAGCGGCGCCGCGATGCTCAGCGAATCAGGGTTTCCGTCGACGAAGCTGACGTGTGTCTGCGCCGCATCCTGAACGCACCTCCGTCGGTGGTGTGGCAATACTGGGTCCAGCCGGGCCGGCGGTTGGAGTGGTCATTCGACTCGTTGGAGACCTCGAACGTCTTCACCCCGAACGAGGAGGGCCGGCTCGGCCCTGGTGCATCGAGCCATTGCGCGCATGGCGACTTCGGTGATGCCATGCGTGAGTACCTCGACTGGCGGCCCTTCGAGTACTTCACGAGTCGATTCTCGCCGGTTGGGCCGAGCCCGCTGTTCAAGGTTCAATGGATGGAGACCTTTGCCTTCGAGGAGCTCGGCGACGGTCGGACCGCGCAGATCTTGACCGTCAGGTGCGTCGATCGTTCCGAGGCATCCCTGGCCCTCTTCGAGCCGCTCAGGCGGGGTATGGAAGCCAAGGAAGCGAATCGCGATCCAGCCACGCAGGGGCCGCAGGTGACGGCGGTTGACGCTGGCGCCGAGATGTTCGGGGTGCTCGACGCGTCGGCCCCCTGATCGGTACTCGCCGTCGGGCCACTGGCCGACGGTCGTCTGCCACGATGGGTGCCCAGGCGCATTCACACTCCGCTGAACAGGGAGGAAGCCGTCGCCGCACACGCCCGGCCTCTTGTGTTGATTGACCGTCCGGGGGCTTCGGGTGGGGTCCTCCTATGGTTCGCTCGACTTCCGGCTGCCCACTTTCGAGTGTGGCTGTGTGTCGGTTTGCGGCCTGGACTTCAGAACGAGGTCGTGGCTGAAGAGAGGTCTGCATTGCGCAAAGAGGCATTGCCCTGCTTCGTTCACTCAACCGCCAACGAAAGCAAAATAGTATGCCCACAGTCGAAGTGATGATCGGCCTCGACCCGCACCAGGCATCGAACACGATCGCCGTGCTCGACCATCGCGAAACGATTCTGAGCCGCCGACGATTCGGTCGACATGACAGTGATGATCCTCGCAGGGTCTGGGAACCGCATCGACCGTCGACCCGGAACAGCCTTGAGGACCTCCGTCCCAGCCCGGGATCTGATGCTCCGAGCGAAACGAAGGCTGCGGACCGCTGTCGCTTTGCGTCTCAGTCGTAGGTGTGGACGATGTAGACGTCGCATGGTGCATCTTTGGCGACGGCGCCTGCCACTGATCCTAAGACGCGCGCCACGCCCTGCACTCGTTTGTTGCCGACAACAATCAGCGACGCGTTCAGGCGCTCAGCCTCGGAGCAGAGCGCTTCAGCCGGGTTCGACCTCACGGCATTCGTCGAGACGGCGATGCTGCCGCGAAACTCGGCGGCAATGGCGTGAAGGTCCTGTTCGGCCAAGTCGACGTCGGACAGGGCCGCGTGGTCCGAACTGATTCCGACTTGATGGACCTCGTTCTTCATGACCGCGGTAACGATGTGGAGCCCGGCGCCGAGCGCCTTCGCGATGTCCGCCGCCTTTCGAGCGGCCTTGAGGGCCTGTGGGCTCCTGTCGACTCCGACGACGATGGTGTTCATGTCAGACCTCATGTCTTCTGTAGTGGATCTTCAGTGAAACACGTTCCCGGTAGTCGGTCTGTGATCTCGATCACGTTTCGAGCGACTTCTCGTTGGGTGTGTCTTCGCGCATCCGGTCGGGTGGTATTCGCTCAGTTGTGAAGGCTCTTTCGTCGCTCCCTCGGCGCCGCTGAATACCCTCGGCTTCCGGAGAAGTGAGTCAGTTCCGCGCTTTCGGGTCCCGTTCGGTCACGGCGGTTCGCTCGGCGACCGCGATCGCGGGACGTGTATTAGGCCGCTCTCGACTGTGAGTCGGCGACGACCAGTCCTTCGCAAAGCCGTGAACGAAGCTCGTCCGTTCGGGCGAAGTGCGGCTTAGTCCCAGCCGCGCCCGGCGAGCTCGGCGCGCACGGCGTGAAGGGATCGGGTTGCACCGTAGGAGTCGTCGGGGTCTTCGACCTGGCCCATGTACACGTCGAAGATGCCGAGCTGACGGGCGAGGTGACGTCCGTAGGCGATCGTGCCGGGTGAGCGGCCGCCAAAGGCATCCAAGAGGAAGCGTCGGGCCGCGGGGTCGTCGCCCTGCTGGTGGGCGAGCGCGGCGAGCAGCATCATGGTGTCGTTCGACTCGGCTGGCAGGAATCCAAGCGATGCCCGCTTCGCGTGTCGGCGAATGAACGCGATGGCGGTTTCCGTGTCGCCGAGCGCGAGGTGGGCGAATGCGCGCACTTCGGTTCCGTCGGCGAAGGGAAGGTCGAGCCGGTCGAGTTGGGTCACCGTGACGAGAGCAGCCTTCGGTTGTCCGAGCAGCACTTCCGACATCGCCGCCGTCACGACGAAGGTGGAGGAGTCAGCAAACCGAGCGCTATTGACCATCTCGTGCGACAGGTCTCGGGACCGTTCGAAGTCGCCACCGAGCAACGCAACATTGGTCTGTGCGACGACGGCCCAGATCTCGGCTGCGGAGGGTGAGTCGGACCACCGGGTGTCGGGTGCGGTCTGCTGGCTGAGCTCGTTCGCGGCATTGGCCAGAAGCCCGTCGACATTCTCGGGCGCAATGAACGCGATCTGCCAAGCGAGGATGGCCCACCCGATGGAGCGGAAGGTGTTGAGCGGTGATCGGGTCAGTTCGTCGGCAACGGTCCCGGCGAGTGCGTAGTCGGTGGATAACAGGGCCAAATTGACGAGTTGGACGGTGATGCAGCCGTGGAGGTCGGGGTCGAGCTTGGCGACGTGGGCCGCGGTTCGCGCAAGCGCGGTGTTGAGTTCCGAGAACCGGACGTCGAGGTAGTACGCGCTCCAACTCGCGGTGAGCAGCTCCCCGGCGATGATCCAGTTGTCGCGGTCGGCGGCCCATTCGAACGCCGCAGTGGCGTTGGGGCAGTCGTGCCGCAGACGGAGGCCGACGTCGAGTGTCCCGAGGACTTTGCGGCCGTCGGCCATGGCAAGTCGGTGGAAGTGAGCAAGGTGCCCGTCACGGATGGCCTCGGCTTCGCCGGTGTCGACGAGACGGTCCTCGGCGTAGGCCTTCACCGTTTCGAGCAACCGGAACCGGGTGGCCTTTCGTTTGTCGGCGCGCACCACGAGCGACTTCGCCTGCAGCGTCTCGACATGACCGGTTGCCCGTCGGCGATCGAGTGCGGTGACGGCCGCGACGGCGTCGAGGTCGAACCCGTCGACGAACACACCCACGGCGCGGAACACGCGCTGCTCTTCGGCGTCGAGGAGGTCGTAGGACCAGTCCAAGGTTGCCTCGAGCGTGCGCTGACGGCTGCGTCGACGACCACCGGACAACAGCTGGAAGCGGTCATCGAGCCCGGCCAACAGCTCGTCGGGATTCATCACCGTCACTCGCGCCGCGGCGAGCTCGATGGCCAGCGGCATGCCATCGAGCCGGCCACAGATGGCACTCACCGTCGCCGTGTTGCTCTCCGTGAGCATGAACTCGGGATGCACCGCTGAGGCACGATCGACGAACAACCGCACCCCTGGCGAGTCGCCCGTGTCCGTCGCCAGCGACCCGAGCACCACCACGCGTTCACCGTCGATGTCGAAGGCCTCCCGACTGGTGGCCAGGATCTTGGTGGGCCCGTTCGTCGCCAGGAATGCTTCGACGAAGGCCGCCGATTCCTCGATCACGTGCTCGCAGTTGTCGAGGATCACCAGCGCCTCCTTGTCAGCGAGGAACGTGAGGATCTGCTGCTTCTGGTCGCCACTGGCGAGGCTGAGCCCGAGCCCATTGGCGATCGCGGAGGGCACCTCGGCCCCGTTGCTCACGGCGGTGAGATCGACGAACCACACACCACCACGACGGTGGGGCAACTCCGCCTCACCCACCGCAATCGCGAGCCGGGTCTTGCCCGACCCACCTACCGCAGTGACGGTGACGAGCCGACTCTCAGCGAGCAGACCACGGATCCGCCCGAGCTCGACCTCACGGCCGATCAACCGCGTCGGACGAACCGGCAGGTTCGACATCAACGGATCGATCACCCGCAGCGCAGCGAAGGTGTCGGTACCGATCTGGAACAGACGCAGCGGCTCCGCGACGTCACGCAACGATCGGACACCGAGATCGGTCACCTCGGCCACGCCTGCGGCGATCCGGACAGGTTCGGTGATCAGCACCTGACCGCCATGACCCGCCGCCTCGACCCGGGCCGCAGTGTTCACCACCGGCCCGAAATAGTCGCCACCCCGCTCCTCCGCCTCACCGAGATGGAGTCCCATACGAACCCGCAATACCGGTCCGGGCCACACAGCATCGCGAAGTGCGTGTTGCGATTCGGTGGCCGCCCGAACCGCATCCGATGCCCGACCGAACGCCGCCGCGAACGAATCACCCGCCGTCGTGAACACATACCCGCCATTGCCCTCGATGGCGCCCCGCAGAATCGCGTCATGCACCAACAACGACGCCGACATCGCATCCTTGTCCGCCGCCCACAAGCGCGTCGACCCCTCCACGTCGGTGAATAGAAACGTCACCGTCCCCGACGGCCGCCCCGCCACTATTGCGTCATCATCCTCCGTCATGTCAGCCATCGTGACAGACGTCAGCGGTACTGGTCACGCTGACCACAGCGAAGAGATGGGCAGCGCCACGATCCGCTCGTCGAGTCGTTGCACTCGATCGCCGCAGTGCAACACAATCCCGGCGACGAAGGTCGGCCCGAGTCGATCGCGGAGCGCCCGCAGGCCTTTGGCATCGCCGACGTGCACATCGAACGACGCCTTCACTTCGATACCGACAACCTCGCCGTTGGGTCGCTCCAGCACGATGTCAACTTCGGCGCCGTCACGGTCGCGCCAGTGAAACAACGACGCTTCGGTGTCGGACCACGTCAGTTGTCGGGCAACTTCGCCGACGACGAAGGACTCCAGGAATGCGCCACTCACCGAACTATCCGGGCGACGCAACGCGTCGGCGTCGACTCCGCAGAGCGCGGTGGCGAGCCCGGAATCGGTGACGTGAAGTTTCGGACGGCGAACGGCCTTCGCCGTAAGGTTTCTCGACCAGGCCGGGACGAGGTAATGGAAGTAGACCGTCTCCAACATCGCGACGACTCGCTTGGTGACATCGGGACTCGCGCCAATCACTCGAGCGATCTCCGAGATGTTCAGTTCGTTTGATGTTCGACCGGCGAGTACGCGCATAAGCGTTGGCAGGTTGAATGAGGTCGGGAGGCGACCAATCTCCGAGACATCGCGAGATGCGAGCGTGCGCGCGTATCCGCTCAGGAACTCGCGTCGATCACGACCAGCGAGTCGGATCGCCTGAGGCATCCCTCCCCGACATACGCGTTCCATCGTGGCATGACGCGATTCATTCTGCGCGCGTACGATCGTTGAATCGAGGAGTGAATCGAAGCCGGCGAACGCACGAGCGACGAAGTCTTCATCGGCCGATCCGTCGATCTCACCCTGTGAGAGCGGCCAGAGGTCAACGAACAGAGCCCGCCCCGCGAGTGACTCCGAAAGCCGCGGTTCGAAGAGAAAGCGGGTGGAACCAGCCAGATAGAACTGTCCCGGAGAGTCGTCGAGATCGACTGCCGCTTTCACCGCCAGGATGAAGGGGTCACCGGCGCGTTGGACCTCGTCGACGAACAGCGGCCGCTCGCTCTCCCGGACGAAACCACCGGCATCGCGGCGCGCGGCGAGAAGCGCCTTGGCGTCATCGAGGGTGTTCCAAGAACCCCCGGTCGATTCGTGGACCATTCGCAGCAACACGGTCTTGCCGGACTGCCGAGGGCCGTTGACGATGACCACCCGGGAGATCCGCGCCCGTCGTTGCGCGACATCTAGGGCGCGTCGGGCAAGAAGATCGGCAGGCACACGGTCAGTCTACGACTCTTGCCAGGTTGGTCCAGATAACGTCTCCCTAAAACCTCAGAAATTGTCGCCCGATATCCTCGATTATCGTCGAGTCTCGACACTGGTCGATCGGCCCCTCGTGCATCTCATTGCTCCAGCGCGATGAGATACACGCAAGGCCAATGGCTTTCCTGCCGTCAATCCCAGCCGCGGCGGGTGACTTCGCTGCGGCGGGCGTGAAGGGAGCGTTCGACGGCCGACCGCGGCGTCGCTACCGGAGCCGCAATGGACACCGCTGAGAAGCCGTCCGCTACGCCCGCACCCAGATCGAGGCGGTCCGATCCGAACTGGAGGCGTCGTCGTAAACGGCCCACCGGCCACCGCGAACTCGCCCCCTCAGGGCCGCACACTTCACTCACTCTGAAGACAACGCCGACCCGCTGAATTGCCGGCCTCTTGTGCATGAGTGCCTCAACAACGGTCAGCTAGAGATCGAAGCCGAGGGTTGTGTTGATCCAGGTCGGGCCACTCGATAGCGACGAGCAAATTGGTCAGTATTGACCGGGCCCGAGGGAAACGATCTTCCCCTCGCGCAGAATCACGACGGCGTGACCTTTCCCACGATGCTCGTCGAGGTTACGAGCAACCGCCGCCTGCATCGACCGCTGCCACGCCAGGTGACGCGCCAAGACCTCGGGCTCAACCGCCGCTGCGTCGACTACTTGGGCCTCGCTCACGGCTTCAGTTTCCCATCATTCGACGTCGAAGTCGCGCTCGACCTCGCTCGGAGTCTGTCGAACATAGTTGAGTCGAGCACGTGCTCCCCGTGGCGGTCCCCACTCGCGATCAGCACGGGACCGCCGTCCTCGTTGTCGTAGAGCGCCCATTCGTCGACTCGGAGGCGGTAGAGCGTGAAGAAGTAGCGCAGCCCGGCCGTGAAGCGGCGACTAACAGTTTCTTCCGGTACGTCGTGGCCACCGGCGGCAACACGGGCGGCGACTCGGGCGAGTGCGAGATCGACGTTCGGGAGCGACACGAAGACCAGCCGCACCTCGTAGCCGTCGGCACGCCACGCGTCGATCCGTCCGACAAGTCCCGGCGAACCAAGGTTCGTCTCGAAGCAGAAGCTCCTCCGCTCGGCCGTCAGAGCCCGCAGCC
>JANMYF010000426.1:0-3621 GCA_031381685.1 Acidimicrobiia bacterium | reverse complement strand
GGTGCCCTGGAACAGCAGGTCCATGCGGTGCTCCACACCGGCCATGCCGTTGGGGATCTTGGAGAAGTCGCCGATGCCCATCTCCTTCTGCTCCTTCATACAGAACGGGCAGTGATCGGTCGACACCACGGAGAGATCGTTCATACGCAGGCCCCGCCACAACTCGGCCTGATGCTCCTTGTGCCGCAGCGGAGTGGAACACACGAAGTTGGCGCCTTCGAACCCGTCGAAGCCCGGGCGGGCCAGGTCCTCGATGGAGCGGTAGAGATACTGCGGACAGGTCTCGGCGAACACGTTCTGCCCGCGGTCACGGGCGATGAGCACCTGCTCGAGGGCCTCCTTGGCCGAGAGGTGCACCACGTACATCGGGGCGTTGGCGACTTTCGCAATCTGGATGCAGCGGAACGTGGCCTCGGCCTCCATGGCCTCAGGACGCGAAATCGAGTGGTAGTACGGCGCGGTCTCGCCTCGGCCGATGTGGTCCTTGATGATCTCGTCGATCACGATGCCGTTCTCGCAGTGCATCATGATCATCGAGCCGATGCGGCCGGCGTTCTGCATTGCCCGGAAGATCTCGGCGTCGGTGGAGTAGAGCACACCGGGGTAGGCGGTGAAGAGCTTGAACGAGGTGATGCCTTCGCCGTGCATGACGTCCATCTCCTTGAGGGAGACGTCGTTCACGTCGGCCATGATCATGTGGAAGCCGTAGTCGATCGAGCAGTTGCCCGACGCCTTGCGGTGCCACTCCTCCAGAGCCTCCGCGAGGGTGCCGCCCTTCTTCTGGATGGCGAAGTCGATGATCGTGGTCGTGCCGCCCCACGCAGCTGCCCGCGATCCGGTTTCGAAGGTGTCCGACGACATGGTTCCGCCGAATGGCATCTCCATGTGGGTGTGCACGTCGACGCCGCCGGGTATCACGTATTTCCCCTTCGCGTCGATGATGCGGGCTCCGCTGGCCTGCGCCGCGACATCATCGGAGGAGCCGGGCTCGAGCAGCGCGGCGATTCGTTCGCCGTCGACCACAACGGTCATCGGATGCGTGCCCGTGGAGGTGACGACGGTGCCATTGGCGATCACGGTGCGAGACATTGGTGCTCCCTTTGCTGACGTGGACTGCGGATCGAGATGGAAAGAAACTACGTGTGCGTAGGAACGGGCGCTAGCCGGGAAACGATCTCGTCACACGGCGAACGCAGTTCCCCAGAGGACGGCTACTGACGTACGAGGTCACCATAGGCATCCGGGCGACGATCCCGGTAGAACGCCCACCGCTCGCGAACGGTCTTGATCAGGTCGAGGTCGAGGTCGCGGACGATGAGCTCGGGGTTGTGCGGATCGCCGACCTCGCCGACGAACTTGCCCTCGGGGTCAACGAAGTAGCTGGTCCCGTAGAAGTCGTTGTCGCCGAGCTCCTCGATGCCGACACGGTTGATCGCACCGATGAAGTACTCGTTGGCGACGGCCGACGCCGGCTGTTCGAGCTTCCAGAGGTACGACGAGAGCCCTCGTGAGGTGGCGGACGGGTTGAACACCATCTGGGCGCCGTTGAGGCCGAGCGCCCGCCAACCTTCCGGGAAGTGGCGGTCGTAGCAGATGTAGATGCCGACCTTGCCGACCGCCGTGTCGAACACCGGGTACCCGCCGGTCCCCGGCTTGAAATAGAACTTCTCGAGGAAGCCCTTGGTCTGGGGGATGTGTTGCTTGCGGTACTTGCCGAGGTACGTGCCGTCGGCGTCGACGATCGCGGCGGTGTTGTAGAGCACACCGGCCTGCTCGACCTCGTACATCGGCAGGATCGTAACCATCCCGAGCTCTTTGGCCAGCGCCTGGAATCGCTTGGTGGTCGGCCCGTTGGGGATCTCCTCGGTGTAGTCGTAGAACTTCGCGTCCTGCACCTGACAGAAGTAGGGCCCGTAGAACAGCTCCTGGAAGCTGATGATCTGCGCGCCCTGCTTGGCGGCCTCGCGCATCTGGCGTTCGTGCTCGTCGATCATCGACTCCTTGGAACCCGTCCACGAGGTTTGCAGGATGGCGGCACGGACGATCTGCGACATGAGACTCCTCGGCTGAGCACGGGCGGGACAGGTTTTGCGCCAGCCAATCACCTCTCCCGACCTGTCGTTGTCCATTTGTTACTGATACAAACAAGGGATGGAGTTGTCCGCAGCAGAGCAGGCATGCCTGAACCTGCTGGTGGCCCAGGTCCAGTCGCAGACCCGGGGCCGATCCTCGCGTGGAATCGCTGCCGCGGTGAGCCGCCTGGTGCGTGACGGCGAGCTCAACCCGGGCGTGAAACTTCCGACCGTTCGGGCGCTGGCGGAGCGCCTCGGCACCTCGCCGACGACGGTCAGCGAAGCGTGGCACACCCTTGCCAGTTCGGGGATCATCGACCCTCGGGGCCGACACGGCACGTTCGTCCGCGATGAGCGCCGGCCCATCGGGTCCCGTCGGTACCGCACGGTCACGCAGCGTCCGTCGCAGTTCGGCCTCGACCTCTCGACCGGCGTCCCCGACCCCGATCTCCTGCCCGACCTGCGACGCGCCGTCGAGCGGGTCAGCCGGCGGAGCCTTACCAGTTCGTACCTCGATGAGCCGCTCCTGCCGGCCCTCGACGAGACGCTTCGGGCCTCCTGGCCGTTCGTTCCCGAGGCCCTGACCGTGGTCGACGGCGCCATGGACGCGCTCGACCGTGTGCTCAGCGAAGTGGTCCGGATGGGTGATCGGGTCGTCGTGGAAGACCCGACCTTTCCGCCGCTGCTCGATCTCCTCGACCAGCTCGGAGCGCAGCTTGTGGGCGTGGATGTCGACGACAACGGGATCGTTCCGTCCTCGCTCGCGGCGGCGCTCCGGCTATCGCCGGTTGCTCTCGTCACCCAGCCGCGGGCCCAGAATCCGCTCGGAGTATCGGCGAGTGCGCCGAGGGTGCGTGAGCTCGCTGCGCTCATCGCGGCGGGCGACACGGTGGTCATCGAGGACGACCACGCCGGCGACATCGCGTTGTCCCCGCTGCACAGCTTCGGCGTCTGGCTCCCGGAACGAACCGTCCTCGTGAGGAGCTTCTCGAAATCGCACGGACCGGACCTTCGGCTCGCGGCGGTCGGGGGCAGCGCGGCGCTGATCACGCCTCTGGTCGAGCGACGCCTGCTCGGACCCGGATGGTCGAGCCGGCTGCTCCAGGCGGTGCTCCTCGAGATGCTGCGCGATTCCGTGAACGTCGCCGCCGTGGCAGAGGCGCGCGACGAATACGCCCGGCGCCGCGCCGACGTGGTCCGTGCACTCACCGATCGAGGCGTGGCATGCCACGGATCCGACGGCATCAACCTCTGGGTAGACGTGGCCGACGAACGTGGAGCCGCGCTCTCCCTTCTCGTCGACGGCATCGGGGCGGCCCCCGGATCGGCATTCGAGGTGACCCCGCGCGCCCAGCACCACCTGCGTCTGACCGTCGGACAGGTCGGCGACGGTGTTGAGCGGTTGTCCGACGCTGTCGCGCGAGCCGCTCATGCCCAGGCCTCGGATCGTCGCCGGAGCCGCTGAGTCGCTTGGTCCGGTGCGGCCCCGGCGTCGTCGGCTGTTCCCGGCGTCGTCGGCTGTTCCCGGCGTCGTCGGCTGTTCCCGGCG
>JANMYF010000424.1:0-4491 GCA_031381685.1 Acidimicrobiia bacterium | reverse complement strand
CTCCAGGTGTCCTGGGCCGACTCCGGCATCAAGGGCCCGGCCGACTTCAAGGGCAAGAAAATCGGCAACTGGGGCTTCGGTAACGAGTTCGAGCTCTTCGCCGGCATCACCAAAGCCGGTCTCGATCCGGCCAAGGACGTGACGCTCGTCCAGCAGCAATTCGACATGCAGGCGCTGCTGAAGAAGGAGATCGACGCCGCGCAGGCCATGACCTACAACGAGTACGCCCAGCTGCTCGAGGCCAAGGATCCCGCCACGGGCGAGCTCTACACGGCGGACAAGTTCAGCGTCGTGAACTGGAACGATGAGGGAACGGCCATGCTCCAAGACGCCATATGGGCGAACACGGAGAAGCTTGCCGACGCCGCCTACAAGGATCAGACGGCCCGCTTCGTGAAGGCCTCGATCCAGGGCTGGGTGTTCTGCCGTGACAACGCCGACAAGTGCGTCGACATCGTCGTGAGCAAGGGCTCCAAGCTCGGCAAGAGCCACCAGGCCTGGCAGATGAACGAAGTCAACAAGCTCGTCTGGCCGTCCCCCGGCGGCGCCGGCATGATCGACCAGGCTGCCTGGGACCAGACCGTCAAGGTCGCAACGGAGACCAAGAACGCCGAAGGAGCCACCGTGCTCACGAAGCCGGTTGATGCCGCAGCGTTCACCAACGAGTTCGCCGAGAAGGCGAACACGGAGTGGGCTGGCGCCGGCGTCGACGTGAAGGGCGAGGGCTTCACCCCCGCCACGATCACCCTCAACGAGGGCGGCAACTAGTTCCGCATCGGGCGCCCGAGTGCGCCTGACTCCGTTGTGCCCGAGGGCCGCTCCGTTGGAGCGGCCCTCGTTGCGTTGTGCCGATGCTGCTCAGCGCGACGCGGGGACAAGGGTGGCCGCGTCGCCGAGCGGAGCTCGTGGCCGGGCCACTCTGTCCCTCCCAGCAGCAGGGAAGGTGCGCGACGGGTCGATTTCCGGCGCCAACTTTGATGACGATGTGTCTCGTTCAAGGACCAGCTGATGGTCCTGACGACTCGGCGAACCAGCGGTCGCCCCGCGCTGATCGTGTTGCCTGGCCTACTCTGCAGAGGTGCATCCGGTCGTGGCCATGTGCTTGGCGTTGCTGTTCCTCGGTGTGGGGCTGGTCGTGAAGTGGGGGCGGCTCGATTTCGTGACCCCACCACCGGCGGTGCATGCGAGTTTCGCGGAGCAGGCCAAGCGTGCTCTGTGGTTCCTCGACATCGGATTGATTGGAGCTGTGGTTGGGGGGCTCCTCGCTGCGGGGGCCGGCGGTCGGCTTGCCATGCGACTTCTGGCTGCGACGGCTGGCGATCGTGCCCAGGGTCAGATCACCGAAGCGGATGAGGTCGTCGGTGAGATCACCGTCGGAGGCACGATCGGCTTCGTCGTCTTCGGTGGTCTCTTCGCCGGTCTCGTCTGTGCGGTGATCTATCTGCTCGTGCGCAAATGGTTGCCAAATGGTTCGGTCGGTGGACTCGTGTTGGGCGGGCTGTTGCTGGTGACGTTGGGCAGCCGCGTCGAGCCTCTCCGGTCGAACAATCCGGACTTCGATCTGGTGGCTCCGGCCTGGCTCGCTGTTTCGGTCTTCGCTGCGCTTGCGTTTCTCCACGCCCTCGTGAGTGTCGCGGTCATGGCACGCGTGAGTCGGTCGCTACCGCTGTTCGCCGCGAGGAAGAGCGTGGTGTTGGCGTACCTGCCGTTGCTGCTCCTCGTGCCCACGGTCTTTCTCGGAGTCGTCATCGTGGTCATCATGTTGGCCGGCGCCGCCGTATCGACGCAGCCTGCCGTTCGACGCGTCTGGAGCGACCCTCGGTTGATGCTCGGTGGCCGCATCGTCATCGCCGTCGTCGGCCTCGCGTCGCTGCCGACCTTCACCACATCAATCGCAGACATCCTCTAGATCTGGAGCGATGCCGTCTGAACTCGGAGTTCCTGTGCTTCGTCCTGCATCTTTCTATCGCCGGGTCGAGGGCGCACACTTCGCTCAGTGCGGAGACAACATCGTCTGAGGATCGACAGCATCATCACCATCCACTCGACGGGTGACAGTTCCTGACCGCTATTGGGCGGAAGGTTGCAGTCCGGCCGTACCACGGCGCCACAGAGAGCCGGCAGTGTGCGCAGTG
Source organism: Acidimicrobiia bacterium (assembly GCA_031381685.1). Classification (GTDB taxonomy): domain Bacteria; phylum Actinomycetota; class Acidimicrobiia; order Acidimicrobiales; family JANYDT01; genus JANLQX01. The sequence continues at coordinate 2,356 of JANMYF010000424.1, read as the reverse complement.
ACTCGCGAGGGGCGCGCCGCCCCCCTGCTGTATGCATTGCGTTACGCTTCGTCGATGAGGGTCTTGTTCGCATCAACCCCTGGTACCGGGCATGCGTATCCGATGATGCCGCTCGCCGTCGAATTGCAGCGTGCTGGTCACGAACTGCTCTGGGCGACGGCCGAAGACGGTGTCGAACTCGTTCGACGTCACGGATTCGATGTCGGGGTCGCTGGCATGAACTTGGCGGAACGTCGTGCGTTTCTGGAACCACGGTTTCCAGAAATTTTGGCGCTGCCGGCGCGATCGCGGCGGGGTCATCTCTTCGCTGGAATGTTCGCCCGAGCCGCCGCGCCGAAGATGCTGGCGGAACTCGCTCCAATCGCTGAACGGTTTCGTCCTGATGTCATCGTGCATGAGTGGGGAGAACAAGCGGCGGCACCACTCGCAGTTTCACGCTCAATTCCTCATGCTGCAATCGCGTTCAGCGGAGCGCTGCCGGAGTTAGCGGTTCCGATGGTCGAGGACGCCCTTGAACCGCTGTGGGCCTCAGTCGGTCTTCCTCGACCGACATTGAGCGATATCGCCGGCGACGTTTACTTCCATCCGTTCCCGCAATCAATGGGGCAGGCGTTGAACCTCCATCAGTTGCGCGAGTTACGTCCGACCGTTGTTGTTGATCCAAACGTCGAGGTGCCCGAATGGATCGCATCGTTCGGTCGCGATCGTAAGGCCATATACATTACGGCCGGGACGACGCTAATTGTTGCGGCCCGCGCACCATGGCGTGAGATCTTTGATGCAGTCGCTTCGCTCGATGCTGACGTCCTGACGACCGTCGGCCCGCAGTTCTCCTTCGACGAACTGGGGCCCATTCCGGCGAACGTGCGAGTTGAGCGATTCGTACCTCAACAGTTCGTACTCGATCGAGTTGCGCTCGTGCTGTCGCACGCTGGCGCTGGAACAGCGCTCGCCGCCGCGACTTGCGGCGTTCCGCAATTGGCCATTCCGACCTGGGCTGACCAATGGGAAAACTCTGACGCCCTCGCGCGTACTGGCGCGTCGATCATGCTCGAGGAGAACGAGCGCGACGCTGCCTCAATCCATGACGCGATGCAACGTCTACTTACGGATGCTTCCTTCGCGACTTCAGCAACCCGACTCGCCGCTGAGATCGCAGCGATGCCCGCACCGGCCAACCACGTCGCAACGCTTGAACAACTCGCAAGGGCCTAAGTCGGCCCGTCGGCCGCGCCTGTTTCGTGGCAGATCGAACCTCGCAACGGCGAGGTCATCATGCACGCACGTAGGGCTACTGCACAGCATGAATAGAGCTGCCGTGCCCGGGACAGCCGGGAGGTGCGCAAGTAACGAGAGGTAGACGCAGGTGTCGAGTCCGGCCACCCGACGACAATCACATCTGCCATCACCAAGCCGCTCGTCACTCCTTCGCGGAGGGAGCGTGCCCGCTAGGGATTGCGGCGGCGTCCGGTGACCCGAAGCACCACACCGGCGGCGATCAGGCTCAGGCTGAGCAGGATCGCGAACATCAGCAACGACCATGCGACGGTACTCAGCTCCTGGTCCCGGTTCGCCGGAAGATTCATGAGCACGATCAGAAGAGCGAGCAAGAGCGATCCGGCGCCGAGGAACTTCTTCCAGGAACCCGACCGCTCCAGCGCGACCACCGGCTTCGCCGCTCGTCGCGTCGTGAACGCCGCGACGAGTGCGGCCAGCGCCATCAGCAGAAAGACCACCGCGAAGAGGCTGGTCCCGATCACGACGGCCATCAACGTGGCGCCGATGCCGAGGGCAAGGGAAACGATGAACGCTCCAGAGGCGGAGGGCTTCTTCATGCGTGACTCCTGTTGTTGTGTAGGAATACTGACGATGAGATCGCGGAGGGTTCGCAGCCAGCATCTCGCCGCGCCAAGCTCGTCGAGTTGCGTTTCGAACACCGCGCCGAGGTCTTCTCCGTACTCCTCGCGAAACGCCCGCGGGTACAAGGCGTGCGTTGCCCGGTAGAGCGCCACGTGCGTACGACGGTTCATGTGGTGACGCCTTCGAGTCCGCGGATGCCCTTGAAGCGGGCGACCAACGAACGCAATCGGTGGAGTTCGGCCCGGGCCAGTCGGTCGCCATCAGCGGTGAGTCGGTAGTAGCGACGGCGCTCGCCGGCGGCTTCTGCTCGCTCGCCGGTGGTCTCGATGATCAGGCCGTCGGAGAGTAAGCGGTTCAGGGTTCCGTAAAGGGTTCCCGGCCCCATCCGCACCGCGCCATCGCTCTGCTCCTCGACCAGTTGCATGAGGGCGTATCCGTGGTTCTCGCCGCCGAGGAGCGCGAGCAGCAGATACAGCGAAGCAGCGGGGAGCGGTTT
>JANMYF010000394.1:0-2330 GCA_031381685.1 Acidimicrobiia bacterium | reverse complement strand
GAACCGGAGGACGTCATGGAGGTGTTACGCGAGATGCACGATGCCATAGGTCCACTTATCTTCGAACTGGGCGGCACGCTGAGCCAGTTCACCGGCGACGGCATGATGGTGTTCTTCAACGACCCGATCCCGTGCGACGATCCCGCGCACCGTGCCATCAGCCTGGCGATCGGCATGCGTGAGCGGGTGGCGGTGCTGTCGGAGCGATGGAAGACACGAGGCCACGATCTCACCCTCGGCGTGGGGGTGGCCGCGGGATATGCCACCTGCGGACAGATCGGGTTCGAAGGCCGCTTCGAATACACCGCTATCGGTAGTGTCGTGAACCTCACGGCGCGCCTGTGCGGCGAGGCCAAAGGCGGACAGATCCTGGTGTCCGATCGAGTCGTCGCCATGCTCGGGGACGCGTTGGCGGCCGACCGCATCGGAGAACTCGAGCTGAAGGGTATGGCCCGCCCCACACCCGTCTTCGAAGCTCACGACCTCGCCCCCCTGCCGTAGTTCGGGACTTGCGTTGCCCTGAGAGCAACGAAACCCCCCGAACTTCGCGAACGAGCCGAGCCCCACCGCCCGCCGCCGAACGGGTTGGAAACGCAGCGTTCATGTCGTGGGTATTGCCGGGAAACTGCAGGTCCCTACGTTTACCGGCGTGTATACCGCCCTGGATACGACGCCGGCCCGACGTGGCGCCGGCGCGTAGCTCCAGCTGAAGGCCAAGCTGCTGCGGGGTGACTTCCCGCTCAACGTCCGCCTGAGCGAGACCCGCCTCGCCGGAGCCCTCGGCCTGTCGCGCACTCCCATCAGGGAGGCGATCCAGCGTCTCGCCGCCGAATCGCTGATCGAGCCCCACCCGGAGGGCGGCTTCCAGCCGAGTGTGCCCGACACCACGGTGATGCGCGAGCTCTACGAGATCCGGTCCGGCCTCGAAGCTGCAGGCCCTCCAGCGCCCCGCCCGACTCGGGACACGCCACGACCCGGCGATCATGGAACCGCTGCGTGATCACTGGCGGGCTTTGCGCGACGGTGAGCTGCCCCCAGCGGACCCGGACTTCGTGCTCATCGACGAGTCCTTTCACGTGACGCTCATGAGTGCGTCGGGGAATCGGGCGGCGACTGAGTTGCTGCGCCAGGTGAACGAACGGATCCGCATCGTCCGGATGCACGACTTCCTGATTCCCGAGCGCATCGACGCAACGATCAGCGAACACCTCGCCATCGCCGAGCTCGTCCTCGCTGGTGACGTCCTCAACGCAGAGAGCGCCTTCACCGCTCACCTCGCCGTGTCGCTCGCCGTCGTCGAGGAACGGTCGGGCCAGGCAATTGCCCGCATGGCCCGGGGGGTCCGCCGATGAACGCTCCGCACACATCCGCCGCACCGCTGTTGCGCGCTAAAGGCATCGTCAAGCGCTTCGGCGAGATCGTGGCCAACGACAATGTCGACCTCACCGTGCAGCACGGCGAGGTGCATGCCGTTCTGGGCGAGAACGGGGCCGGCAAATCGACCCTCATGAAGGTCATCTACGGCCTGTACCCCGCCGACAGCGGGACGATCCATGTCGACGGTTCCGAGGTGGAGGTGACCAGCCCGCTCGTGGCGAGAAGCAACGGTATCGGGATGGTGTTCCAGGACCTGCGCCTCGTCCCTGCCCTTTCGGTGACGGAGAACATCTCGCTGGCGTTGCCGCTCAAGGGGATCCGCCTGGACCGTCGGGCGCTCTCGTCGAGGATCGCGGAAGCAGGAGAGCGCTTCGGGCTCGCCGTCCACCCCAATGCGATCGTCCGCGACCTGTCGATCGGCGAGCGCCAGCGGATCGAGATCCTCAAGGTACTTCTCACCGGAGCCCGGTTGGTCATCCTCGACGAACCGACGAGCGTGCTTGCCCCGCAGGAGGTCGACCGACTCTTCGAAGGGCTGCGGTCATTGCGCGCGCAGGGTCTGTCCGTCGTGGTGATCACCCACAAGCTCGCCGAATCACGGTCGATATCGGATCGGGTGACAGTTCTCCGGGGCGGCAAGCAGATCCTCGACTCGGTCGAGCCGTCGACGCTTTCTGACTCCGAGCTCATCGAGGCGATGGTCGGACGCGCCGTGATTCCCCTGCAGTCCGAACGGTCCGTCGTCCCCAAAGATCGACCCGCGGCGCTTTCCCTGCGTTCGGTGTCGATTCACGATCACCGTTGTGGCGTGTTGCTCGACGATGTCAGTTTCGATGTTGCCCCGGGCGAGCTCGTCGGCATCGCCGGAGTGGCCGGAAACGGTCAGCTTCCGCTCTACGAGGTGGCGCTCGACCCCCGGGCGCAACTGCCATGGCGAGAGTGGTCGAGGCATG
>JANMYF010000357.1:0-6888 GCA_031381685.1 Acidimicrobiia bacterium | reverse complement strand
CGAACGCAGCGTCGTCGAAGGAACCGGCACCGAAGGGACCGTCACCGACGGGACCGTCGGGGACGCGCGAGCCCTTCGCGGGGTACGACCATCTCGGGTCGGCTGCGGTGGTCGCCCGACTGGTCGAGCTGACGCGAGCCGAACGCTCGGCTGTGCGTGCCTACGAGACGGCGAACCGCAACCGCCGCACCATTCTCGGTCGCCTCGACCAGCTCGAGCCGTCGCGGTAGCGGATGCACGTCTTCCTCCGGCCTGCCGTCGCGTCCGATGTCGAGGTGATCATCGGCCTGATCGAAGCCGTCCATACCGAGCTGGCTCCCGAACGAGGCGGCGCGGTGTGGCTCACGTCGGAAGCCCGGTCACTGCCACTTCGACCATCGCTCGATGCCGACATCGATTCCCCCGACGTGCACGTCAGCGTGAGCGGCATCGATGACGTCGTGCTCGGCGTCGCCGTGACCCGTTTGCGCGAGCTCCACGACGCGAGTCGGGTGGCGTTCGTCGGCGAACTCGTTGTCGACCCTGCGGCCCGCGGGGTCGGCCTCGGTGTGGGTCTCCTCGACGATGCCGTGGTCTGGTCGCGCGACAGGGGAGCTGTCGGAATCGAATCGATGGCGCTACCGGGACAGCGTGCAACGAAGAACTTCTTCGAGGCCGCCGGTATGAAAGCACGACTGCTCACGGTGTACGCCTCGCTCGTCGGCGACGGGCCTGCACACGACGAGCTCGCAGCAGAGGATTCTGAGCTCGAAGAGCTCAGCGGGTGAAGACGTCACAGCGACCCGAGATCTGCGTTGGCGCGATCGCCCGTCGCGGCGAGTCCCTGCTGCTGATCGAGCGCGGACGCGGTGCTGCCCTCGGGGAATGGTCCGTCCCGGGCGGTCGGGTGGAGTTCGGAGAGACACTTGCCGAGGCCGCCCGTCGCGAGGTCGCGGAGGAAACCGGTCTCGACGTCGTCGTCGGCGACGTGATCGGCTGGGTGGAGCGTGTCTCGGCCGAGCACCACTTCGTCATCGTCGATTTCGCCGTCACCGTGGTGGGTGGGACGCTTCGCGCCGGGGATGACGCCGCCGCCGCCCGATGGGTGGCGGTAGACGATCTCGGCTCAGTGAAGCTGGTGAACGGTCTGCTGGAGTTTCTGCGCGAACACGGCGTCATCGACGGCTGAGGCAACCCGGCCACAAGGCGGCCGCCAAGGATTGGTGCGGAGGGACGCGCTACGCGCGTTGGCGGGAGCGTCGGGCGAGAACGGACGAGGCCGGATCGATCTTCGCCAGCCGAGCATCGACGAGTGCCTTGCCGACGACGGCACCGAGGATGATCGCCCCGCCGATCAGGGTGGTGTTCTTCGGCCGTTCGCCGAACCAGAGGTAGATCCACACCGGCACGAACACGGTTTCCGTCTGCGCGAAGACGATCGACGCGACTGCGGGAAGATGGCGAGTCGCGGCATTGAAGGTGAGCATGCCGATGACGATGATTCCGCCTCCGTGAAGGAGGGCGAGGGCGATGTCCGCGGCGGGCGGGAAAAGCGAGTTTCCCTGCGCGAGGCACACTGTGGCCACGATCGGGATCGCTATCGACGACGATCCAGGGAGCGCCGGCGACCAGTCGGCTGTGGGATCGCTTCGGACAGATACCGCGTACCCGGCGAAGCCGAAGGCGGTGATGACGGCGGCGATGTTGCCCTTCATGTTTCCGACGCCGAGATCTCCGTTCACCATGAACGCGAGCCCGCAGAATCCGAGGGCAATAGCGGCGACCGTCACGCCGTTGAGTCGTTCGCCGAGCACGACGCGGGCCAGGACCGCGACGATCAGCGGAGCGAGCGACGAGAGGAAGGCGGCGTTCGCGGCGGTGGTGTGCTTGAGCGCGTAGATGAACCCGATGGATGCAACGGCGAGGCACGCCGACGCGCTGATCATCGTCCACCCCGACGTGTAGGCATCTCGGATCCCCGAACGTGCGATGTTGCCGAGACGTCCCCGCCGGCGCCGAACGAGCAACTCGATCACGACCAGGATCCCGAGCGATCGCCACAGCAGGTACTGCCAGGCGTCAGCGTGGTCGGCCAGTCGGGCGACGAGAGCGCCGAGGCTCCACACCACGCCCGCGCCGAGGGCCATCAACGACGGCACGAGAACCGACCGGTGCAGCCCTTCGATGGGCTCCCTCTCGGCATTCACGGGCATTGAGCCTTCCACATGTGATCGGGCCCGCTCTGCTTGGCCGCGTCCGCCGAGATCACTGGATAGCTGAGCGCGTTGGGTCGGGATTTGCGCGTTTATGGCGGTGCCGCCGACCCAGTGCGTGGCTGCCGACCCAGTGCGTGGCTGCCGACCCCGGGCGTGGCTGCCGACCCAGTGCGTGGCTGGCCGACCCAGTGCGTTGCCGTTGACCCAGGTGCGACCGTTTATCGACCTTTCCAGATGGGCGGGCGCTTCTCGATGAAGGCCGTGAGGCCCTCCTTCAGATCCTCGGAGGACATGACCTTGCCCATCGCCTCGTTGGTGAGGCGTCGGAGATCAGCCTCGGTCTCGTACTGGCTGGCCAGCACCACCCTTCGGCTCTCCCACACGGCCATGGGGGCAGCGGCGGTGATCTGCCCGGCGAGGCGCATCGCCTCGTTCTCCGCCTCGCCCGGTGCCACCAGCCGGTTGACGAGCCCGAGTTGGTAGGCGCGCTCGGCGGGGATCGGCTCACCGGTGAGGATGACCTCCATCGCCGCCGACGTTCCGATCCGCTGGGGCAGGCGGTACAGCCCACCGGCGCCAGCCACGAGATTGCGCTTCACTTCGGCGAGCCCGAAGGACGAGCGCGTCGTCGCTACCACGAGGTCGGCGGCGAGAACGATCTCACAGCCCCCGGCCGTGGCGAGACCGTCGACCGCGACGATGATCGGCTTGACGCGTTCGCGGTAGGCGAAACCGCCGAAGCCGCCCTTTCGCGTGTTGAGGGATGCGCCGTTGCCGGAGTTGATCTCTTTCAGGTCGGCACCTGCGCAGAAGACCGGGCGCTCGGGTGTGGTCACGGCGCGCAGCACGCCCACCCACACGTCGGGGTCGGCTTCGAGGGCGTCGATGGCCACCTCCATCGCCGTCGCGACGGCGCCATTGACGGCGTTGCGCGCCTCGGGACGGTTCAGGGTGATCAGGGCTACATGGCCCTGTACTTCGTAGTCGACCATGTGGCCACGCTACGGCGTGGTATCGGTGACCGACCAGTCGGCGGAGAGTTACTCCGCAGCTACGGTCTCCGCCGACTCGTCGATCGGAGCGGTCTCCTCGGCCTCGTCCACGTGCTGCTGTGCAACCGGTGCTTCTTCAACCGGAGCTTCGGCAACCGGTGCTTCTTCAACCGGAGCTTCGGCAACCGGTGCTGCTTCAACCGGAGCGGCGGCGGCCGGCCGTGCCGGCGGGCGCGGAGGCGGCGGAGGAGTCATGCGCCGGGGCGGCGGCGGCATGGTCAGGCCGAGCACCTTCAGGAGCGCCGGAATGCGGTTCGACGCTTGCGCCGCCGTTTCCTTCAGTGATTCCGAGGCATCTGCGGGCATACCGACCGGCACGATGTCGCGGCGGAACGGCGCTTCCGCGGCGGCGGCGATGAGTGCCGCCCACAGATCGCTGCTTGCCGTGGGGGACAGCGCCTGGTTGGTCTGGTCGATGAGATGGGCCTGCACCTCGGCGGGAAGCTTCGCCGCGGGGTCCGGCGCCTTGGTGGTGAGCCTGAGCGCGCGGACAAGTTTGCCGGCGGCGATGGCGTCGGTGATCTCGGTGGTCCAGGCGGTGCGGTCACCCTCCACCCGGCTGTTCATGGCTTCGCGCAACCGCGCCGACATGGCCCGACTGGCGTCATCCTTGGCGACGGAGTCGGCCTGGGTGACGAGCGCACGAAGATCGCGCATGCCGGTCGCCGAACCGGCGGCAAGGGCTGCCTCGGCACGATCGCACCAGTCGGCCGATCGAGTCTTCGGAAGGAGGTCCTCGGCCAAGGCCAGCAGCGCCGCGCCTGGCACCTCCGGCTCTCCGGCGGCCCGGCGTGCCGCGTTCTGATCGATGATCGCCTGGCGGACCGCGGGGATGCCACCGCGGAAGAGCTGATCGGCGATCACGCGATGCTCGGGAGTGAGCGAGTCGATCAGGGCATCGCGGTGGGCGCGTCCGGCCGAAAGGCGCTTGGGACGGTCGGTGCGCTCGGGACGTGTGGGACGGGCCGGACGCTCGGGGCGGTCCGGCCGATCCGGACGCTCGGCGCGTGGCGGTCGGGCCGGACGGTCGGGCCGTCCTCCGTCGCCGGCCGGGCGATCGCGGGTCGGCCGATCGGGGCGTGGTCCGCGGTCGGGACGCGGCCCACGACGCTCGCTGTCATCTCGACGACCTCGGCCCCCTTCCGCGTACTGGACGCGAACCTGGGGCCCCTCGATTTCCTTGGCCCGGATTTCGATGGTCTCGGCCTTCACCGTGCCGGCATTGCGCGGGGGGATGACCGACACGATCCTGAGGCCGTCGAGGAACCGTTCGGCTTCGGCCCGAATAACGTCACCGACCCCGGCGCCGGGATACAGCACGGAAGACTCCACGCTGCCCTTGGGCTGCTTTGCGCCAGCGGCGCGCCAGGTCCAGACCTCTCCGTTCTGGCTGGTGAGTTCAATGTCGATGCGGTGAGACATAGGCCGTCAACGCTACTCGCTGGGCATTCCCCTCCCCGTCGAAACGGCGGCAACGACGTTTTTCCGGTCGATCCGGCTGGCTGCGTCGGACCTCCTCCATCCGGGACGCACGAGCACGTGTCGAGTTGCCGACGTCGACGGGCCTGCGTGCGTCAGACTACGAACATGAAGCAGTCGTCTCCCGTACCGGTTCCCGCCGTCGCCATGCCGAGGGGGTACACCGTGCACGTCGCGAACGTCGGGATCAAGGACGACACCGACGACCTGTGCATCATCGCGTCCGACGTGCCCGCCTCCGGAGCAGGCGTGTTCACCCAGAGCCGCTTCGCCGGTCCGAGCGTAAACCTCAGCCGTCGATCGGTCGCCGACGGCGCGGTTCGGGCGTTCTGTGTGATCTCGAAGAACGCGAACGTCGCCAACGGACGGGTGGGTGCGGAGAATGCCGAGGAAGTGTTGAAATCCGTCGCCGGTGCGATCGGCTGTGCTCCGTATGACGTGGTCCTGGCGTCCACCGGGGTGATCGGACGTCCCTACCCGATGGACAAGATCCGCGCCCATCTGCACTCGCTCCACTACCCGTTCGCTTCCACGAACGCGGTCGAAGCGGCTCGGGCCATCATGACCACGGACACCGTTGCGAAGGTTGCCTACGAGACGGTCGGGGAGGGCAATCAGCAGGCCCGCATCGTCGGCATCGCCAAAGGCGTCGGGATGATCGAGCCGAACATGGCGACCCTCATCGCGCTGTTCTTCACTGACGCACGCCTGTCGCCCGGGGAGCTGCGCCCGATGTTCAAGTCGGTCATCGACAAGACCTTCAACTGCCTGTCGATCGATACCGACACCTCGACGTCGGACACCGCGGCGATCATGGCGAACGGTGAGTCAGGGTTCGTCGACCGGGTGGCGTTCGCCGAGGGACTCGAGCGGGTTGCCCTCTCGCTGACGAAGCAGATCGCCCGAGACGGCGAAGGAGCGACGAAGCTCCTGACGGTGACCGTCGACCGTTCACGCGACGACGCGCAGGCGAAGCGGGTCGCGAAGAGCATCGTCAACTCGCCGTTGGTGAAGACCGCGGTGCACGGTGCGGATCCGAACTGGGGCCGGGTCGCGATGGCGATCGGCAAGTGCGAGGGTGACAGCGACATCAGCCCCGACCGCGTCGTCATCCGTTTCGGGACGCAAGAGGTGTATCCGACGCAGGTCGACGCAAGCGGGCTCGAGCAGCTGGCGACGTACATGCGCGGCTCCGATGTGACGATAAGCGTCAGCCTGATGACCGGGAACGCGTCGGCAACGGTCTACGGCTGTGATCTGTCGGCCGGGTACGTGCAGATCAATGGTGAGTACACGACCTGAGGGCCGCGAAATGAGGCGTCCTGCGGTTTCGAGACCCGTTCGTCGGGCGTGATGGCGTGAGGGCGGCGGTCTACGAGCGCTTCGGTGGGCCTATCACGGTGCAGACCGTGGCCGACCCCGACGTGAGGCCGGGCGAAGCCGTGGTCGAGGTTCTGGCGGTCGGCCTCTGCCGGAGCGACCTGCACGGATGGCACGGGACCGACCCCGACATCGTCTGTCCCCATGTCGGTGGTCACGAGTTCGTAGGGCGTGTGGTTGCCATCGGACAGGGGGTCGGCCGCGTCGCCGTCGGTGATCGCATCGTGTCTCCGTTCGTGTGCGGCTGCGGACGATGTGGGCCGTGCCTGGCCGGCCAGCACCAGGTGTGCCGGAACCAGGAGCAGCCCGGCTTCACCCGATGGGGTGCGTTCGCCGGGTACACGACGATCCCCTTTGCCGACATGAATGCGGTGAAGGTTCCAGACGATCTCCCCGACCACGTTGCTGCGCTCGTCGGGTGCCGGGTCTCCACCGCATATCGCGGCGTCATCGAACGCGGTCGGCTTGCGGCGGGCGAGGTGCTGTGCGTCCATGGTTGCGGCGGTGTCGGTCTGGCCGCAGTCGCCCTCGGCCGGGCGCTGGGCGCCCGTGTCGTTGCGGTCGACGTCAATCACGACGCCCTCGAACTGGCGAATGCTATGGGCGCTGATGATCTGGTCGATGCTTCGACTGCGGCCGACGTAGGGGCGTTGGTGCATGAGCTGACGGATGGGGCCCATGTGTCGGTGGACTGTCTCGGGCACGAGTCGACGGTGTCGTCGTCGATCCTCGGCCTGCGACCGCTCGGACGCCATGTGCAGATCGGCCTGTTCCCGTCCGCG
>JANMYF010000351.1:0-3149 GCA_031381685.1 Acidimicrobiia bacterium | reverse complement strand
GATGATCCGCATCCTCGCCGAGCCGAAGAACTCCCTCGTCAAGCAGTACAAGAAGTTCTTCGAATACGACGGCGTCGACCTCCAGTTCTCCGACGACGCCCTCGAGGCCATCGCCGACCAGGCCCTCATGCGCCAGACCGGCGCCCGCGGACTGCGCGCCATCCTCGAAGAAGTGCTCCTCGACGTGATGTACGACCTGCCCAGCCGCACCGACATCGGGCGCTGCGTCATCACCCGCGAAACCGTGCTCGAGAAGGTCAACCCGACCCTCGTGCCCCGCTCGGAGATCGTTCCCGAGCGCGCCGACCGGCCCCGCCGCGCCGCCAGCTGATCCGGGCCAAGCAGCGCGCGTCTTCGCGCTGCCGCCGGCCGTGTGAACCCTCCCGCACCCTCATGAACCACGCCTCATGAACTACGCCGACGCGGTCGCCTGGCTCGACAGCCACATCAACTCCGAGACCGGCGTCGTCGTCGACCGCGCCGGCATTCCAGTGTGGTCCGCGCCATCGTCATCGCCGACCGTCGCCGGGCGCCGCCTCGATCCGCCCAACCTCGGCCGCATGCGCGACCTGCTGGCGTACCTCGGCGACCCCCAGCTCGACCTCGACATCGTCCACATCACCGGCACCAACGGCAAGGGCTCCGTCGCCCGCATGGTGGCGTCGCTGCTGACCGCCGCCGGCCAATCCGTGGGTGTGACGACGAGCCCCCATCTTGCGTCCTTCCACGAGCGCATCGTGGCCCTCGGGGAGCCGATCGGCAACGCCGCGCTCGCCGACCAGCTCACCGCCGTGGCCCTCGCCGAGCAGGCTGCCGTCGAGCGCGGGGGAGAGCGGGCGAGCTGGTTCGAGATCATGATCGCCGTGGCGTTCCGGTGGTTCAACGACATCGCCGTCGACGCCTCCGTCGTCGAGGTCGGTGCCGGTGGACGCTTTGACGCCACCAACATCGCCGACGGTGCCGTCGCCGTCGTCACCAACGTCGCCCTCGATCACGTGGAATGGTTCGGCCCGACCACCGCCGACATCGCCCGGGAGAAGTCCGGCATCATCAAGCCCGGCGCTGCCGTCGTCATCGGCGAAACCAACCCCGATCTCGTCGCCATCTTCGAGGCCCGCGCCGCGGAGGTGGGCGCCTCATCGGTCGCCCTCGCCGGCATCGACTTCGCATGCGACTCCAACCGGCTCGCCATCGGCGGCCGCCTGCTGACGCTGCGAACCCCGCGGGCGTCGTACCCGCAGGTGTTCCTACCGCTGCACGGCTCACACCAGGGGGACAACGCGGCCATTGCGCTCGCGGCGGTGGAGGCATTCCTCGGTGACGAGCTCAGCCCCGACACCGTCGCCGAGGGCTTCGCCAACGTCACGAACCCGGGACGAATGGAAGTGCTCAAGCGCGACCCGCTCATCGTGCTCGACGGCGCCCACAACGAAGCCGGCGCGCGCGTGCTCGGCGCCGCCCTCGCCGAGACGTTCGCCGCCAACAAGCGCCACATCATCGTCCTCGGACTCCTCAAAGGACGCGAGCCGTCCGAGATCATCAGCGCGCTTATGGCCTCAGGAGAGATCGCGCTGATGGTCGCCGTCGCCCCACCCACGCTGCGCGCACTCGACCCCGATCTCATCACCGCGGCGGCACGCGAGCTCGGCATCGACGCCGTCACCGCACTCTCCGTTCCCCGCGCCATCGAACTCGCCGAAGACGCCGCCGACGACCACTCCCTCGTCGCCGTCACCGGCTCGCTCTACCTCGTCGCCGACGCCCGCGCCCTCCTCCAGCGCTGACCCGCCCGGGCCGGCCGACTCACTCCGGCCGAGATGTCTGAGGCGAAGGCCGTCTGAGGCGTCCCCGCGTCTGCGCCGCACATCGCCCGGTGTATGCCGCACATCGCCCGGTCTGTGCCGCACATCGGCAGCTTTGGGTCGATTTCGGCGGGAAAACGGTCGATGTGCGGCGTGGGAGGGGGATGTGCGGCGTGGGAGGGGGGATGTGCGGCGTGGGAGGGGGGTGTTGTGTGGTGACGGAGGGGTGATGTGCGGCGGTGGGACGGGGTGATGTGCGGCGTCGGAGGGGCGAAACGAACTTCGAACACCCCATTCACCGGCCCTTCATGTCGATCGGGGAGACTGGCGGGCATGTTCCACCCGCGCTCTCGGCGAAGCGTCGGGGCATTTCTCACCACGCTCGCTCTGGCCAGCGCGGTCACGACGGCCGTGTTGCCCGCTCCCGGCGCATCGGCGGCGGCCGCCACAAAGGCCAAGGCGAAGGCGTCGACCCGTACCCCGTTCGTCGCCCCGCCCGGCGAGTACGGACTGACGCTCACCAAGTTCGCCGCCGATCTCGACGCGTTCTGGGGGGTCGAGCTCCCCAGGTACTACAAGATCCCGTACCGTCCGATGCGGGGCTACTACGCGTACGACAGCCTGACCAACCCGCCCGACTGCGGCACACGGATGCGCTATCCCGACATCGCCGGCAACGCGTTCTACTGCCGGGTCGCCGACTACATCGCGTTCGACAACGAGCAGCTGTTCCCCGACCTCTACCAAGGATTCGGCGACATCTCCCTCGGCATGGTCCTCGCCCATGAGCTCGGCCATGCCATCCAGAGCCGCACCAAGACCCGTCTGCCGTCGGTCTACGCCGAGCTCCAGGCCGACTGCTTCGCCGGCTCGTGGCTCCGCCACGTCGCCGATGGCAAGTCGAAGTTCGTCAAGCTCGACAGCGGCGTCATCGAGGACGCGCTCAGCGCCACGCTCGCCTTCCGCGACCGGCCCGGCATCGGCGCCCAGGAGGTCGGCGCGCACGGCAACGGCTTCGACCGCACCGGCGCCGTCCAGATCGGCTACGACGAGGGCACCGCCCGCTGCGCCACGTTCCGCACCAACCCGCCACCGGTCACCGCGACCGCGTTCCAGGCCGCCTCCGACGCCGCCAGCGGGGGAGACGTCTCCCTCGACGAAGCCGTCCGCCTCACCATCGCGTCGGCCAACCGCCACTTTGCGTCCGTGCCGGGATTCGTGCCGATCACCGCGGTGCAGCGCACCGACCGGGCCACCGTCGCGGCACTGAGCCGGGAGTGTCCGACCTCCTCGGCCGTCCTCGAGCAGCGCGTTGCCGTATGTCCGGACGGTGGGTCCGGGCAGCCC
>JANMYF010000308.1:0-14245 GCA_031381685.1 Acidimicrobiia bacterium | reverse complement strand
CAACCGGTAGCATCGCCGTGCTCGAAGATCCCTCGGGCCTCGTGACGCGTCCTTCCTGTTCGCTTTCGAAGCCCGTCTCCCCGGAGAACCCATGTCGATAACCGTCTCTCCAGCCACCACCGCTGCGGTCGAACAGACCGCATTCGGTGACGACGCGATCGATGTCGTCGAGTCGTGGGTGGCCACCACCGATCATCGCCGCCTCGGTCGCCTGCATCTCGGGGCGACGCTCCTGCTCGGCACGGTCGGCGCGGTCCTGTTCGCGTTGGTCGCGCAGCGCGTCGATGCTGCAGTGCGCGGCGATCTCGGTACCGGCCGCTGGCTCGGCGAGAGCGCCGACGCCGGGTTCTCCTTCGGCCGGGTCCTGTCGTTCGCCCAGCAGGGACTGATCGTCGTTGTCGTGGCGCCGATGTTCCTCGCCCTGGCCTCCATCGTGGTGCCCGGCCAGATCGGCGCATCCAGGCTGGCGTTCCCCCGCCTGCACGCGTTCGTGGTCTGGTCCTACATCGTGGGCGCCGCGCTGTTCGTCACCTCGTACCTCGTGGTCGACGGCCCGCCTTCCGTCGACCTTCTCGGCTCGGTCTCCGGTCTGACGAGCGGCCAGCCGGTGAACAAGGCGACCGACCTTCTCGTTGCATCGCTCGCCGTGGTGGCGTTCTCGACGCTCCTCGGTGCCATCAACATCTTCACCACCGTGCTGACCCATCGGCGGGCCGGACTGAGCCTCGAACAGGTCCGTCCCTTCACGTGGGCGGCCTTCGTCACCGCTGCCGTTTCGATTCTGACGATCCCCGTCCATCTCTCCGGACTGCTCCTGCTCTACATCGACCAGCACTTCGGCGGCACGTTCGCGCTGACCGACGGTTCGGAAGTGATCTGGAGCCACTTGCTCCGCTTCACGACTCGTCCCGAGATGTACCTGGTCCTGATCCCGGCCCTCGGCCTCGTCGGTGAGATCGTCGTGACCCGCACCGGACGCTCGCTTCTCGGCGGGCACGTCGCCTCGTACCTCGTGGCCACGGCTGCCGCCCTTTCGCTCTTCGCCTGGCTCGGCGGCGCCGCCTCCGGTGATTCCTTCATCCAGCCGACGAACCGCTGGTTCACCTCACTCATCGTCATACCGGTTGGCATGCTCATCCTGGTGTGGCTGGGTTCCCTCGCCGGTGGCCTTCGACCCGACGCGTCGCTGCTCGGGGCGATCGGCGTTCCCCTCCTCTTGGTGCTGGCCGCGGTGAACGTCCTCGTCGCCGCCGCTCGAAGCCTCGACGCCTCGACCCAGGGGGCCGTGTGGACCATCGGTCAGGTTGTGCTCCTCGCCGTTGCGATTCCCGTGCTCGCCGGTGTCGCCGGCATCAGCGAACTCTCGCCCCTGGCACTCGGTCGCTCGCTCGCCCGACCCATCGCCGGGCTGGCCACGCTCGCCGCACTCGGTGGCGGCGTGCTGACCATCGTCGGGTTCGCCGCCCTGGCAAACCGCAACGACCCGTCGTCGTCGGCGCCGGCGCTGAGCGCGCTGATGATGCTCGGCGGCCTGCTCCTCGCCGCCGCCCTCGGCATCACGCTTCTCGGCCTGCTGAGCGCATCACGAACCAAGGGCTCGACCCACGCAGCCCACCTGCTTCCCTTCTCCGAGGAGACGAACTGATGGCGACGACACCTGCGCCCACGACCGTCACCGGTCGGGCGACCACACCGACCCTCGTCGCCTGCCTTGCCGGTTCGGCGGCGGTCGTCATGGCCGGTGCCGGCCTCGGCGGTGCCTACGCGTACACCCGCTACGCCCTCCGCCGTGCGAATCCTGGGGAGCCGTTCTTCCCGTCGTCGATGCCGTTCAACAACTACGCCGCGTTCATCGTGTTCGCGACCTTCGGGCTGGCGTCGCTTGCTGTCGGGTGGGCGATCACTTCGTTGCGGGTCGGCAATCGCCGCTGGGCCGGTGGCGGGTTCGGGTTCGCCATCCTCGCCAACCTCGCGGCCGGCAACATCATCTGGTTCATCGGCAACCAGTGGGAAGGTGCGGCGAATGCCCTGCCATGGTGGCTGCACTCGTACGCCCTGCTCTCCATCGCCGGCGCGGCCTGCGCGATCGCACTCGGAGCATCCGTCCTCGGTCTCGCCCGCGTCATCACGGCCCAGTCGACGGCGGAGGAGCCTCACGCCGCCATCGGCGCGTCGTGGTTCCAGCACAGCGCCCTCGTGGTGTGGACCATCGTCTACTCGCTGATCTTCCTCTACAAGTAGGTCGGAAAGCCGCTCATGTTCAACCTCGGATCACGCGCCCTCTTCGTCACCAGCGGTCTCGCGCTGGTTGCTTCGCTCTTCTACGCCGGACTATCCACGGATCGTCTCGGTCTCTCGCTTCTCGTCGGCGCCACGGTGCTGGCGGCGTTGCTCGGCGGCGCGGGCGTCGTGGCCACGGGAGCAGCCGACCGGTTCGTCTTCACCGGCGACATCGACCCCGGCCGTTCGACCCCGGTGCCCTCGTCGCTTGCGCCGATCTGCGCCGCTCTCGGCGCGGGCTGTCTCATCGCCGGCGCCGCCCTCGGCGCGGCCTTCGTTGCCGCCGGCATTGCCATCGGCATCGCCTCCGGCGTCGCCTGGTTCGTGAGCTCTGGCCGCCAAGGTCCGGCATACGTTCCTGCCGTCGCCCGGCGTGTGTCCGATTCGATCACCGTGCCATTCGGCCTCCCCGTGGCGGCGACCGGCCTGATCCTGATCCTTGCCGTATCGATTTCGCGGACGCTGCTCGCCGTGAGCAAGACCGCCTCCTGGATCATCGTCTTGATTTTCGCCGCCGCCGTGTTCTTCGGCGGCATCCTCATCGCCATGCGCCCGAAGATCACCCGGCGGACGATGGTGGCGGCGATCACCGTGACGGTTCTTGCCGTCGGGGCCATGGCGGCAGTCGGTCTCGCCAATGGCGAGCGGAGCTTCGAGCACCACGAGAAGCACGGCGAGAAGTCGGCGGAGACCGAGAAGGCTGGGTCGGCCGGGACCGACGGTGCGGCGGCGGCCGATGCTGCCACCGAAACCGCGGCAGCCGAATGACGATCCGCTCCGCCACGAACGCACACCAGGAAATGAACTCCGACCTCTTGATGACTTCCATGTCCTTTGAATGCTCTGCGGATTTGGCCGCTCCGGTGGCCGTCGACCAAGCTCGATCCGTGCGGAACTCCACCCGACGGCTCATGGTCCCCGTCCTCGTCGGTCTCGGCCTGGCGCTGAGTGCGTGCGAGAAGGACCCCCAGAGCACCATCAACGTCGAAGGTCCGCAGGCCCGGTCGATCAACTCGCTGGCGATGCCCGTCCTGCTGATTGCCGGCGCGATCGGCGTGCTCGTCTACGGCCTCATCTTCTTCTGTATCGTCCGCTACCGGCGCAAGGGTGTGGACCACATCCCGAAGCAGGTCCACGGCAACACGAAGGGCGAGATCGCCTGGACGGCGGCTCCCGCCGTGTTGCTCGCCGTCGTGGGCGTGCTCTCCGTCGGCAAGATCTTCGAGATCGCCGAAGCTCCGAAGGACGCCCTGGACATCACCGTGGTCGGCCATCAGTGGTGGTGGGAGTACCAGTACCCGCAGCCCGGCCAGACCAAGATGAACCCCCAACTGACCACCGGCGACGATCCGCTCGACGTGGACGCGGCGAAGGAAGAGGGACGCGAGCCCCGCCAGATCGGCAATCTCATCAAGCAGGACGGACCGGTGGTCTCCACTGCCGGCGTGTTGCACATCCCGGCGGGCAAGAAGGTCGTGCTGCACATCACGTCCAAAGACGTCATGCACAACTACTGGGTGCCCAAGCTGGCCGGCAAGATCTATTCGATTCCCGGTCGTATCAACAAGCTCACCCTCGATTCCGACGCCGACGATGCCGGTAAGACGATCTACGGACAGTGTGCGGAGTTCTGCGGCGTCTCTCATGCCAACATGCGCTTCAAGGTGAAGATCGACTCCCCCGAGGACTTCGCGAAGTGGCACGCCTCGATCGCCGCTCCGGCGATGAAACCGACGAGTGAGTTGGCCATCGAAGGCGAGAAGCTCTTCAACGGTGGTGCCGGCTGCAACGCCTGCCACTACGCCGAGCCGGACAAGGTGAACGAGGGCGCGAAGATCGGCCCGAACCTCACCCACTTCGCCATCCGCGAAACATTCGCCGGAGCCATCGCCAAGAACGACACCCGCAACCTCACGGCATGGTTGCGCAACCCGCAGGCGTTCAAGCCGGGCTCGCGCATGGTCATCCGCAAGCTCACCGACGAAGAGATCGAAAAGCTCGTCGCGTACCTCCAATCGCTGAAGGCGTAGCCGCAAGGCCTCGCACCTCTCACGAAAGCAACTCACCATGGCGATCGTCCTCGAACCCTCTCGTAACTCTCCGGCCCTTCCTGGCGGGTCGGGCGCCGTCCGACCGAAGCCGGTCAGCGACCCCGGCGTGCTGCGCCGTCCGGTCGAGTCGACCAAGGGCATCGTCTCCTGGCTCACCACGGTCGACCACACGCGCATCGGCGTCATGTACGGCGCACTGTCGCTCGTCTGGTTCGTCATCGGCGGCATCGAGGCACTGCTCATCCGCCTGCAGTTGGCGCAGCCCAACGGCGACGTCATCGGTGCCGACACGTACAACCAGATGTTCACCATGCACGGCACCACGATGGTGTTCCTGGTCGTCATGCCGCTGTCGAGCGCGTTCTTCAACTACTTCCTGCCGTTGCAGATCGGCGCCCGCGACGTCGCGTTTCCCCGCCTGAACGCTCTGTCGTGGTGGCTCTTCGTGTTCGGTGGTCTGTTCCTCTACTCCTCCTTCTTCCTCGGCGGCGCGCCGAACGGCGGCTGGTTCGGCTACGCCCCGAACACCTCGATCACCTTCTCGCCGGGCCACAACATCGACTTCTGGATCTTCGGTCTTCAGATCCTCGGTATCGCCTCAACCGTCTCGGCAGTGAACTTCATCGCCACGATCATCAACATGCGGGCACCGGGCATGACGCTGTTCCGCATGCCGGTGTTCACGTGGATGACCTTCGTGGCGTCGTTCCTCCTGCTCTTCGCCATGCCGATCATCACCGTGGCCCTGTTCCTCCTGATGTTCGACCGCAACTTCGGCGCCAACTTCTTCAACCCCGCCCAGGGTGGTGATCCGGTGCTCTGGCAGCACCTCTTCTGGCTCTTCGGCCACCCGGAGGTGTACATCCTGATCCTGCCGGCGATGGGCATCGTCTCCGAGGTCCTTCCCACCTTCTCCCGCAAGCCGCTCTTCGGCTACCCGGTCGTCGTGTTCTCGGGTATCGCCATCGGGTTCATGGGCTGGGGCGTCTGGGCCCACCACATGTTCGCCGTCGGACTCGGCCCCGTGGCCACAGCAGCCTTCGGTGTGTCCACCATGTTCATCGCCGTTCCCACCGGCGTGAAGATCTTCAACTGGACCGCGACGCTCTGGGGCGGCGCGATCCGTTTCACCACGGCGATGTACTTCTCCGTCGGCTTCATCACCACGTTCGTCATCGGTGGCCTCTCGGGCGTCACCCACTCGGTCGTGTCCGCCGATACCCAGCAGACCGACACCTACTACATCGTCGCCCACTTCCACTACGTGCTCTTCGGTGGCGCGCTCATGGGACTGTTCTCCGGCTTCTACTACTGGTGGCCGAAGATATTCGGGAAGATGCTCAACGAGCGGCTCGGCAAGGTGCATTTCTGGCTGATGCTCCTGGGCATGCACCTCACTTTCGGACCGATGCACATCGTCGGCCTGCAGGGCCAGCCGCGTCGTATGTATCGCTACGACAAGGGCATGGGATTCGATTTCTGGAACATGATCGAGACCGTTGGCTCGTTCATCATCGCCACATCGCTGGTGGTGTTCTTCGTCAACATCTTGATCACCTCACGGTCCAAAGCGGTCGCTCCGGCCGACCCGTGGGATGCCCGCACGGTCGAGTGGATGACCGACAGCCCCCCGAAGCCGTGGAACTTCGATGTGGTCCCCACGGTCCACACCGTCGACGAGTTCTGGCACCGCAAATACGCCGAGGACGATGACGGATCTATTCGTCGGGTGGCAACAGCGGAGCAGGTGCTGACCCACGACCCCGTCGACCCGGCGTCGATACACATGCCGTCGCCGTCGTGGTGGCCCCTGATCGCCGCGTTCTGGTTCCCCGTGACCGCCTATGGCGTGCTGTACCACGCGTGGCCCGTGGCCGTCCTCGGAGGCGTCGGCATCCTTGCCGGCTTCTTCGGTTGGTCGCTCGAACCGTCGGCGGCGCCGCACGACGATCACCACGATGACCATGGTCACGGCGACGACCCCAACTCCTCATTCGGCGAACTCGTCGCCGGAACCGCGCACTGAGAGCCAGCACCACATGACTGCTGCCACCGTCGACATCGATCACGCTCCCGCTCCTTCCGGACACGCGGACGATCACAGCCATCACGCCACCGCCACCGGTCTCTCCAACGAGAAGGTCGCCATGTGGGCGTTCCTCGGGTCCGAGTGCCTGCTGTTCGGCGCCCTGATCGCCACGTACCTCGTCTACAAGGGACGCAGCATCAACGGTCCGTTCCCGAAAGACATCTACGACATCCCGTTCACTTCGGCCTCGTCGTTCATCTTGCTGATGAGTTCGCTCACCATGGTGCTCGCCGTCTCGTCGATCGAACGCAACGACCACAAGCGCCTCCGCCTCTGGCTGACGATCACCGCCCTGCTCGGGTCGTCGTTCATCGCCGGCCAGATCTATGAGTTCACCGCCTTCGTCCGTGAAGGTCTCACGCTGAAGACGAACCTGTTCGGTTCGAGCTTCTTCGTGCTGACCGGATTTCACGGCGTCCACGTGACCCTCGGGATATTGATGCTGCTGTCGCTCGTGAATCTCTCCCGTCGCGGCAAGATCACCCAGGCAAAGGCCGAGACGGTGGAGATCGTCGGGCTCTACTGGCACTTCGTCGACGTCGTCTGGATCGTCATCTTCACCGTGATCTACCTGATCCCGTGAGTCTCTTGTTGAGGAATCGTCATGAGCACTGAACAGCTTCCCGCCCACTACTTCGACGAGAAGGGTGAGTACATCGGCCCCGCCTTCACTGCCCGGGACAAGCAATATCTGAAGATCTTCGTGATCCTGCTGATCCTCACCGGCATCGAGGTCGGGCTGTCGTATACGCCGCTGGAAACCAAGAAGGCGGCATTCGCGCTGCCGATGCTGGCACTCGCGTTGATCAAGTTCGTCATCGTGGCCGGCTACTTCATGCACCTCAAGTTCGACTCGCCGCTGATGCGCCGCCTGTTCATCATGGGCGCCGTGCTCGCCGGCTTCTGCTACTCCGCGGTGCTCTATGCCATGGGCCAATTCAGAAGTGCGGGTCAGTGGATCGTGTATCTCGGGGCTGCGGTGGTGCTGCTCGCAGTATGGGTGTTCCGTGGCAATGATGGCGTCGTCATGGGCGTCGATCACGGCGATGCCGCGCCCGGCGGGCACTGAGCAACGTCGCGCTCGACCCTCACTGCGACAACCGTCACCCGTGAGGCCGCTCTCCGATAGCTGGTTTCGCCGCCTGCGGTGCAAGGCTGTCCGGTGATGTCTGCTCTCTTCGCTGCCGCCCGGCCGGCCGTCGGCTTTCACTCCCACCCCGACGTGATCGTGGTGACGTTGGCCATCGCCACGTTCTTCTGGTGGGCCTTCACGAGGCTCGGTCCTCGGGTTGTCGAGCCCGGAGAGACCGTCGTCACCTACCGCAATGTGCGCTGGGCCAGCATTGGTGTCGGGCTGGTGTTCGTCTTCTCGTACTGGCCGATCCATGACGTCGCCGAGGACTACCTCTTTCTCGTCCACATGATCCAGCACACCGTGTTCACGATGCTGGCGCCAGCGTGCCTGCTGATGGCGGCGCCGCCGTGGATGTGGCGCTGGGCGCTCGCTGATCGCCCGTGGACGCCGGTGCTGCGCCGTCTGTCCCGTCCGTTGTTCGCGCTCCTCATCTTCAACACGGTCATTGCGGTGACGCACTTCCCGCAGATCGTCAACCTCTCGCTGCGCAACGAACTCTTCCACTTCTCCATTCACACGCTGCTCTTCACCACTGCGACGCTCATGTGGATCCCGGTGATCAACACGTCGCCGTATCTGCCGACGTTCCGAATGCCCACGCGCATGGTCTACCTCTTCGCCCAGTCGATCGTCCCGACCGTGCCGGCATCGTTCCTCACGTTCTCCGTCACGCCGCTCTATGACAAGTACCAGCGTGCCGCGCGACTGATCCCGGGACTCGATGCCGTCGAGGACCAGCAGATTGCTGCCGCGATCATGAAGCTCGGCGCCGGGTCCTACCTCTGGGTCATCATCGGCATTCTGTTCATCCTGTGGTGGCGGGACGCTCAGGCCGGTCGCGCTGACGACAACGTTCGTTCCGTCGGCGGATCCCCGCAGATGGGCATCGCCGGCATGTCGATCGATGGACGGGCCGTCGGCCTCGCCGCCCCGTCGGATCACCAGGAACCCGAGGAGTTGTCCGATCCGGACGTTCTGACGTGGGGGCAGGTGGAGGCAGAATTTGCCCGACTCGACCGCGAGGCGGGCACGGTCAGCACCGATTGAACCCGAGGCGACCAGTGCGAAGCCGGCCCAGCCGGGGGGGCGGAACCCCCGTCGTGCTGCTTGCAGCCGCCTCGGCGGCTAGGGTTGTCCTCCATGTCGGGAACGAGACGACACCGTAGGAGCCGCCTGTTCCGGGGCGTCGTCGCGGCTTTGGCTGTCGCAGGGGCGATCGTCGGCGTCGCGGCTCCCTCCGCCCATGCTGCCTCGCTTCACACGCAGTCCGCGCCCGCACGGGTCGAAGCGGTGGCGGCCCTCGCGCCCTCTGACACGATGGTTCCGACCCTCGCCGGCGGGCCGCTCGTCTCGCCGAGCGGCGAGTGGCTCTGCCCGGTCCCGACCGCAAAGTTCACCAACGATTGGGGCCAGCCCCGCTCCGGTGGTCGTCGCCATGAAGGCACGGACATGCTCGCGACGCGGGGCACACCGGTCATCGCCCCCGTTTCGGGTGTGGTGAAGCGTACGTCGAGCGGCAGCGGTGGCCTCAGCTTCAACCTTCGTGCCAACGACGGCTTCACGTACGTCGGCATGCATCTGGCGGCGCATGGAACCGAGGGCGCCGTCCGGGCCGGCGACGTGATCGGCTACGTCGGTGACACCGGAAACGCCCGTGGCACCGACCACCTCCATTTCGAGATCCAGCAGGGCAAGAGCAAGATCAACCCTTTCGGAACCCTCAAGCGTTACTGCTGAGCTCCGCCCGTGGGCGCGGTTCGTGGTGACAGATCACGACAGCGAGGCAATGGCGCTCCGAAGGTTGCTCTCGGCGACCAGGTTGTCCCAGCGCTGCACCACGACGCCGTCGCCGCCGACGAGGAACACCCATGGCTCGCGTCCCTCGGCCCCGTTGGGAAGGATCCACTCCGCGGCGAAGCGGTTGACCTCCTGGTTCTCGAACGAGCGCCACACCTCGAGGTGCACGAACCCGACATTGCTCTTCGCGTCCTGCGCTTCCTTGGCGAGGTCGTTGACGACGTCGGTGAGCGGTCCGCAGAACTTCGAGACGCAGAATGCCGGGGTGGACACGATCACGACGCACGGCCGACCCGCGGCAAGCACCGAGGCGACCGACTCGCGGTGCAGGAGAGGGTCGGCGAGGTCGGCAAGGCCGGCTGGCCCGGACCGGCTGTCGATCGATTCCAGGGTGACGTCGCCGCCGGGCTTGGTCGGGTTGTCCGTCCTCGGCGCGGGGTCGCCCGCGGCCGGCACCCGTGGCTTCGCCAGCACCTCGATGGCCGTTTCGACTCGTTGCTTCTTCGGGAGGTCGACGTCCACGGTGATGGTCCAGAATCCCGGTCGCGGGAACCGGACGTCGACGGCCTCGTAGACGCCGATCCCGTCGCTCGGATTGCCGATGGTCGCCACGTTCGGCGGCACGGCCGACCGGGGAACGGGAAGGAAGGCCGCCTCGGTCATGAAGGACTCGGCCTCGGTGCTTGTTGCGGCCGTCCCGTCGACCGGTGTGAAGGTGAACCGGACCATTCCCCCATGGAGTACTCGCCCGTCGCGGGTGCTCAGCCCGACCATGACCCGTTCGCGAGTCATGGCGACGGTCTCGAACGATGCCGTCTCGGCGAACAGCTCGTCGGTCCCGCCGTTGCCTGCGCTTGCTCCGGCGGGAGCAGTGTCCCCACCGTTGGAGGAACACGCGGCCAGCCCTCCGGCGCCCAGGAGAAGTGGGATCGCAAGGATCGCCCGGCGCGAAACGGCGGCGCCGCCGGGATGGCTTGCCCCAGAGGGGACGGGATTCGTGTCAGGCATGCCGGCTAGCTCTGGTTCTTGCACGAGTCACTCCCATTTGAACAGTCGGATGGCAATGACCGGGCCGAGCACGGCCCACCCCACGAGCACCCCCCACGCTGTCCCGGACGCCTGCTCGCTGGTGCTCAGCGCCCCCCGGAGCACTTCGGCCAACGCGCTGCTGGGTAACCCATGGGCAACGGCCCGGAGCGGTCCCGGAAGCTCGGTGAGGGGGATCATCATGCCGCTCACCAGCAGGAGCAGGAGGTAGAGACCGTTCGCCGCGGCAAGGACGACCTCGGCGCGGAGCGCACCGGCCATGGCGAGGCCGAGTCCGGCGAAGGCGCACGTCCCGAGCAGCACGGCCGCGGCTGCCGGTGCGATACCCGACGGCGGCGGTCGCCACCCGAGAGCGAGCCCCACGGGGAGCAGGACGATGAACTGCACGATCTCCACGGCGACGATGGCGGTGATCTTGGCGACGAGGAGATTGGTGCGGCCAAGGGGTGTGGTGGCGATCCGCTTCAGGACCCCGTACTGGCGCTCGAACGCCGTGGCGATGGCGAGACCGACCATCGCCGCGGACATCACGGCGAGAGCGATCACACCCGGCGCGAGGAACGTGACGGGCTTGTCGGTCGTGGTCGGAAGCACATCGACCAGCGAGAAGAACACCAGCAGGCCGACCGGGATGCCGAGCGTGAGGAGCAGTGACTCGCCCCGCCGAAGGGTCATCAGCACCTCGGCCCTGGTCTGCGCCGCCCGGGGGCTTCGCCGACGTGGTCGGGGCGCGCTTGCGCTGGTGGTGATGGCGGTCTCGTTCATTGCTTGGCCCGCCGGCGGCGAGAGCGCCGCGCCGAACGAGCGGATCGTTCGCGCTCCGTTTCGGCAGCCGACTGGGTGAGACGCACGAAGAGGTCCTCGAGCGGACGCCGAGCGGCTTGGAGGTCATCGATGACGAGGTCGTGGTCGGCGAGCCAGCCGGTGAGCGTGGCGACGTTGCGTGAAGAAGGCTCGAGGGAGGCGACGTAGGATCCGGCCTCCACTTCGCACACCGGTGCCCCGAGCGCAGCGGCCAACGCCGTGACGTCGATGTCGGGCGCCGCGACGAATCGGATCCCGTCGGATGCATCCGCGCGGGTGAGCTCTGCGGGGGAGCCGGCGGCGGCGATGATGCCGTGGTCCATGATGATCACGTGATCGGCCAGAGCCTCGGCGTCGTCGAGGTCGTGGGTGGTGAGCACTACTGCGACGCCACCGTCGCGCAGTTCGTGGATCAGCGAGCGAACGGTCTGACGGGCGGTCGGGTCGATCGCTGCCGTGGGTTCGTCGAGGAAGGCGACCTCGGGCCGACCGACGAGCGCGAGCGCGAGCGACAGGCGCTGCTGCTCACCTCCGGAGAGGCGTCGCCAGGGAGTCGCCGCGACGGGGCCGAGACCGACCCGTTCGAGCAACGCGTCGGGGTCGTCGGCCCGGTCGCCGTAGTAATCGGCGAACAGTCGCAGGACCTCGCGGGGGCCCATCGTGAGGTACACGCCGTTGCGCTGCAGCATCACCCCGATCCGGGCGCGGAGCTCCTTGGCATCGTCGATCGGGTGGAAGCCGAGGACCGTCACCGATCCACTGGTGGCCCGCAGGTAACCCTCCAGTATCTCCACCGTCGACGTCTTGCCCGCCCCGTTGGGGCCGAGGATGGCGAGCACTTCACCAGGCTCGACGGCAAAGCTGACACCGTTTACTGCCGGCACCGCCATGCCCGGGTAGTGAATGACGAGGTCGCGGACCTCGACGGCAGGCGAGGTCATGACGTGGAGCGCACGCGCATCAGGCCCTCTTGGACGACCGACACGACGAGCTTCCCGGCGGTGGTGTACATCTCGCCGCGGGAGAGGCCGCGAGCACCGCTCGACACGGTGGATTCCTGGTCGTAGAGCAGCCAGTCGTCGGCGCGGAACGGTCCGTGGAACCACATCGCATGGTCGAGGCTCGCGCCCATGAACCCGGGGTCGTCCCACGAGATGCCGTGGGGGAGCAGCGCGGTGTCGAGAACGCTCATGTCCGATGCATAGGCGACGATGCACGCGTGCAGCAGGGGATCGTCGGGGAGCGGGCCGACCGTTCGGAACCAGAGCTGCTGGCGCGGATCGCGCTTCACCCGTTCACGTGACGGTGCCTCCACGTGGCGTTGATCGATCGGCCGCGGCCAGTTGTACCACCCCGGGTCGGATGCGGCGAGGTGCTTCCACCGTTCCTGGAACGTGGGGAGCGAGTCGGGCGCAGGGGCATCGGGCATCGGCTGCTGGTGCGAGAGGCCTGCCTCGGTCACATGGAAGGAGGCCGAGAGGTTGAAAATTGCCTCGCCATGTTGGATCGCGATCACGCGACGGGTGGCGAAGCTCTTGCCGTCGCGGATGCGGTCCACTTCGTAGACGATGGGCCGGGTGGGGTCGCCCGGCCGAAGGAAGTATGCGTGAAGCGAGTGGACGAATTGGGTTGCCGGGACGGTTCGTCCGGCGGCGACGAGGGCCTGGCCGGCGACCAGGCCTCCGAAGGTCCGCAGGCGCTTCTCATCAGTCTGGTGACCTCGGAAGATGGTGGTTTCGATCTCCTCGAGATCGAGCACGAAGAGCAGGTCGGCCAGCGGATCGCGTCCCCATTCGTCGGGCCGGTCACGTCGTTCGGTCACCCTCCGATCCTGCCATGCCTCCCGAGGAGCGTGATCGGTGATCGCCGTCGACGTTCCGTCCGTGTCCAAGCCCGCATAGCCTGCACCCCTGTGACCGGGCTGGGCGATTCTCTGCGGCGCCTCAGCGATGAGGAGCTTGCCGGACTGCTGATGGCGCGTCCGGAACTTGCCGATCCGCCGCCGGGCACCATTGCCGACCTTGCCAACCGGGCGAGCGCTCCGTATTCGATCGTTGCGGCGTTGGCCTCGCTCGACGGCGTACAGCGTCAGGTCCTCGACGCGCTGGCGCTCCTGGGCGAGGCGTCCTCGGCCGTTGACATCGCTGCGTTGGCCTTCGAACAACCGCCCCTTGACGTCATCGCGACGGCACTCGAGCGAGCCCGGCTACTCGGCCTCACCGTCGCGACGCAGGTGCTCGACGAGGGCAATCGGCTCTACTCGCTGACCCCGGCGATCCGCCGGGTGCTGCCCAGCCCCTTCGATCTCCGCGGATCCCTTGCGCAGGTTCTCGACCGGTATTCGGTCTCCGAGCTCCGAGTGCTGATCGCCAACCTCGGTCTCGAGTCGCGACCGGTGGCCAAAGTCGGATTGATCCAGGAGATCGCCCTGTTCCTCACTTCGCCGCTGAACTTCGGCGCGTTGCTCGACCGCGCGCCCGGTGGTGCGGTCTCCTCGCTCGTGGCGATCCACGACGCCGGGTGCGTGGTGGACATCGACCTTCGGCCGTGGTCGCGCGGCACGGTCCAGGAGGACCTCGCGTGGTTGCTGTCGCATGCGCTGCTGGTCCCTTTCGGAGCGGAGGCTGCGGTGATTCCGCGAGAGGTGGCGATCGCCTTGCGCGGTGGGTCGGTGCTCCGTTCGTTCGCCGTCGACGCGCCGCCCGTCGGTGTTCGTCGCGGGGCGGAGCTCGGCACACGTCGGGCGGGGCTGGTCGAGCTGACGCCGCTGTCGGTGATCGACACGGTTCGACGCATCGGCTCGACGTGGGCGCAGGAGCCCACACCTTCCCTCAAGGCCGGTGGGCTGCCGGTGAAGGAGCTGCGCAGCACGGCAAAACTCCTCGGCTTCGACGAGCACACGGCGGCCCGGCTGATCGAGATCGGTGGACAGGCCGGTCTTCTCGTGGCTGATCCGTTCACCGAAAGGGTCGGGCCGACGCCGGCGTTCGAGGAATGGCTCGTGCTCCCTCCGCTCGAACGATGGCTGACCCTGGTCCGGGC
>JANMYF010000276.1:0-36869 GCA_031381685.1 Acidimicrobiia bacterium | reverse complement strand
GCGACGTCGACATCGGACCTGGCGATCAGCTCGCCCCACTTGGAAAATTGCGCCCCGCTGCTCCACACCTTCTGGCCATTGACGATCCACTCGTCGCCGTCGCGCACCGCGCGACACCCGAGCGAGGCAAGGTCCGATCCGGCGCCTGGTTCGGAGAACAGCTGGCAGCACAGCGACTTGGTGGCCAGGAACTCCCCGACCCAGCGCTCCTTCTGTTCCGGTGTCCCGAACTTCGCGATGGTCGGAGCGATCAGACCGACGGTCACGCCGAACGTCTCGTGGCGGGTCGGCGTCTCATACTGCGACTCGAGCTTGGAGAACGCCCGGGCATATTCCTTGGAAAGCCCGAGACCACCGAACTCCGTCGGCGAGGTGATGGCGTGGTACCCCTTCTCCGCCTTCTTCTTCTGCCAGTCGGTGATCGAATCGAGAAGTGCTTTCTCCTCTTCGAAGGACAGCGCGTGGAATATGGCCACGCTGAACTCGCCGGTGCCCCACGGAGTTTCTTGACCCGATGTCGCCTTCTTCGGGGTTCCGTTGGCTTCGAGCCACGCCTTCGCCTGCGTGGTGAACTCTTCGAGGGTTGGTTGACTCACGGTCGACATCGCTTTCGTTGGTGCTCGGCAGTCCCGGTGCTCGTAGACGCACCACACCGATTCGACCACAGGGGAGAGAGAAACGCCGAATTGATCGGCTGGTTACTTCCCCTGACCGGGATGTCCCCGTACGCTTTGCGCCGTGCCCAAAAAGCCAAGTCGGCTCGGCCGTCCGCCGTCATCGAGTTCCGTGGAGACTCGTGAGCGAATCGTAGAGATCGCCATCCAGGCATATGCCGAGCTCGGCTACGAGGCAACGACGAACAAGTTCATCGCCGCCAAAGCCGGCATCACCACGGGTGCGCTCTATCACTACTTCGATTCGAAGATCCTGATGTACCGGGCGGCCTACGAGCATGTGCAGTCGGCGATCTATGACCGATTCGCCGCCGCTCTCGCCGATGTCGAGGGTTTCATCCCTCGCCTCGAAGCGGTGCTCGAAGCGGCCCATGCCCTCAATCGTGACGAGCCGTGGCTGGCCCGGTTCATCGGTGCGGCGCGTGTCGACATGGCCCGTCACGACGACCTTCGCACGGGACTCGGGCGGCCGACCGCCCAGGGGTACACGTTTTTCGACTCGCTCGTCGACGACGGCATCGCCGCCGGCGAGCTCGACCCGTCTCAGCGCAATCCCCTCCGGGCCTTCATCCGGATCATTGTCGTCGGGCTCACCGACGGGGCCTCGGACGACAACGAGCGTCACCGTCAAGCGGTTGACGCGGTCCTCGCAGTCATCGAGGGCAGGCTTTTTGCGCCCTTGGGTACCCCGGTCCTCAGGGCTGAATCGGCCACCCGGCGAGCCGGTTGACGACCCGGTTGCTCGGCCGCGGCGGCTTCAGTCGAGGAGAACGCCGACGGCCATAGCGGCGGCTTCGAACCGCGAAGCGTCGACGTGGGCGGCTGGAACCGGGCGGGCGAACATGAAGTCCTGCAGACGGTCGCAGCCGAGCCGTTCGAGGATTTGTCGTTGCTGCTCGTTCTCAACGCCCTCCGCGACCACGATCATGTCCAGTCCGTGGGCCATGGCAATCACGGCGCTGACAATTTCGGCGTCTCCGGGCTTCTCGACGATGTGCTGGACGAAGCTTCGATCGATCTTCAGGACGTCGGCCTGCAGCGTGCGGAGATATGTCAGCGACGAGTAACCCGTGCCGAAGTCATCGAGCGCGAGGTGGAAGCCGATGTCGCGCAACTGCTTCACGACTCCGAGGACCTCGGCGGTCTCGTTGATGAGGCCGGTCTCGGTCATCTCCAGCGTGATCTGTGAGGGCTCGATCCCGTGGCGTCGGAATTTCTCCTGCAGCCGCCAGGGGAGGTCGGGTTCGCTCAGGTTCTTGGCGGAGAGGTTCAAGGAGATCGGAATCTTCCAGCCGGCCGCATTCCACACGGCCAGCTGCGTCGCCGTTTGTTCCACGACTTGATCAGTGAGCGCCCGTATCAGTCCCGTTCGCTCAGCCACTCCGATGAACTCGGCGGGGCTCACCGGTCCTCGTCTCGGGCTGTTCCATCGGCAGAGGACTTCGGCAGAGACAGCCAAGCCCGAGCCGGTATCGACGATCGGTTGAAACACAACGGTGAGCTCGTCGGTCCCGGCGAGAGCAGCGCGCAGGTCAGCCGTCATGGCGAGGCGGCCAGAGGTGCGCAGGTCCATCTCGGCCGAATACGTGACCGGAATCGACGAGCGTTCCTTCGATGCGTACATCGCGGAGTCGGCGCGCTGCAACAACTCGCCGATCGTGCTCCCGTGATCGGGCGTTATCGCCAGGCCGATGCTCGACACCGCGCTTACCATGATCCCGTCGATCAGGGTGGACTGTTCGAGCGCAGCTTTGACGCGCGTCGCGGTCGCCTCGAGTTCCGTCTTGTCGGCCAGACCAGGGAGAAGAACGGCGAACTCGTCACCCCCGAGACGGGCGACGACGTCCTCCTCGCGGCAGAGAGAAACGAGGACTCTGGACACGTGGATCAACAGGAGGTCACCTGACGAGTGGCCGAGCATGTCGTTCACATCCTTGAAGTTGTCCAGGTCGATGAGGAGGATGCCGGTGCGGTCGGACCCGGAAATCGCTTCCGCTCCGCGGCGCAGGAGATAGGCGCGGTTGGGCAGATCGGTAAGTGGGTCGTGGAGGGCGAGCAGCTCGTTCTCCTTTGCCTGGCGGGTCAGCCTTCGAGAAATCCTCCACACGATGGGGACGAGGCAGAGCCAGAGCAGAGCCAGTCCGACGGCCAGCGAGCGGAGGGTCTTTCGGACGTCCTGGTCGACGCTGTCGGTGATCTCCTTGTCGACGGCAACGACCTCGACCGTTGCCATCGGTTGGGAACCGACTCGCAGAGGGAGCGTCACCGAGAAATAGCGTCTCCCCAGAGTTGCACCGGGAACCTCCTCTGACCGGAGCCAGCGGGTTTGCGGCTTGCCCATGAGTGCGGGCATCCGGTCGGGGTTCGCCTTCGCGGTCTTGCCCTCCTCGCCCTTCGTGCTGGAGTACTGGACATGCCCGAAGAGATCGACCACGCGCACGCTCGACGCCGGATCGGCGAAGGACGTCAGGTTCGCGAAGATCGGTTCGAGTTGTTTGCCATCGGCAACCACCCCGGAGCGCTTGGGCGTGGAGAGATAAGTGGTGCTGACCACTTGCACCGCAGATTCCGCGGAGATGGCGAACTGGGTCAGTGCCCGATTCTCGATGGAATGACGGATCTGACTCCCCACGATCGCGCCGATAGCGAGGAGAGGGATGAGGCTGACGACGCCGAACTGGAGATGGAGTCGCACACCCAGGCGCGTTCTTCCGTCTTGGCGGCCGGCAATCCTCACAAGCCCTCTTTCGGCGGCACCCGGTGATCCTGAGGGATTCTCGTCCGGTTTCGGGCGGAATAGTCGTGGAAATGGCCCTCGCTCCGAAGCTTCGTCCTGCTACGGGCGCGCCACTCGGATGTTCCCGTCTGTCCAGTCGACGGCGATCTCGCGACGGCTGATCCTCCAGCCGTCGGGAGTCCGGACGTAGCGGTCGAGGTAGCGACCGGCCACGATGTAGTTCGGTCCGCCTTCGGCGGCGCGACGCACGTGTTGCGCGTGGAGGTAGCAGCGACCGGTCG
Organism: Acidimicrobiia bacterium; assembly: GCA_031381685.1. Taxonomy (GTDB): domain Bacteria; phylum Actinomycetota; class Acidimicrobiia; order Acidimicrobiales; family JANYDT01; genus JANLQX01. Next base: position 33,177 of record JANMYF010000276.1, on the reverse strand, counting down.
CCTCATTGCCGGTGATGGCGATCTGGTGGTTGGAGATGATGTGTTGGCTGGCGTCGAGCGGACCCAGCGCACCACGGATTCGTTCGATGATCGACTCGATGCCGTCTCGTTCATCGCCGAGGAGCGCCGTCGCGTCGGGCAGGAAGATCGTCCGGAGGTTCTCGAACTCCTTCGAGTCGATGGTCCAGCAGTAGGCGATCGTCAGATCGATGATCGCCTGCCGGTCAGCTGCGAGGTCATACGTGCTCATATCAGCGTCCATCCTCCGTCGACGTTCAGATTCTGACCGGTCACGTAGCTCGCCGCCGCCGATGCAAGGAACAGTACGGCGTGACCGATGTCGGTCGGGGTCCCGGGGCGGCCCAGCGGGACGTTTGCGGACCGCTGCTTCATCAGCGGGCCCATCAGGCCCGTTGGAGAAGAGTTGACCGGCCAGAGCGGGGGAAGCTCCCCGGTGCGGATCTTCGTCAGCGTCGGAACGGGCACCACACCGGGGGATACCGCGTTCACCCGGATGCCGTGCGGGGCAAGATCGACGGCCAACGAACGCGTGAAGTGGATGGCGCCCGCCTTTGCCGTGTCGTAGCCGGTGCCGAGGCAAGGCATCGAACCGTCCACCGAGGCGATGTTGATGATGGACCCGCCCCGCCCCTGCTCGACCATCAGGGCGGCAGCCGGTTTCGAGCAGTTGAAGAGACTCACGAGATTGACGTCGATGCTGCGATGCCACGACTCGTGCGACTGATCGAGGATCGACCCGGCCTCCTGGTAGGTCCCGGCGTTGTTGACGAGCACGTCGAGACCGCCGTGCTCCTTCAACGTGTCCATCAGCGCGTTGCACTGCTCGGGGTCGGTCACATCCAGATGCACCGACGTCCCACCGATCGAGCCCTGGACCCGTCTCGCGCCGACATCATCGATGTCGGCGATCCAGACGTGTGCGCCCGCCAACGCTAGGGTTCGGGCGATTCCTTCGCCGATGCCGGTCGCCGCTCCGGTGACCAGGCCGACCTTGCCGTCGAGGGAGAGAAGATCGGCGATCCGTGCGTCCATGGTTGAAAACTAACTGCTGAGTTAGTATGCCGCTCAATCGCCGTTTCGGTCCCGCTGCACCGACGGCCAAGAGCTAGGAGCGTTACCGATGGGTCTTCTCGATGGGCAGGTCGCGTGCGTCACCGGAGGCACGCGTGGCATCGGTCGTGCAATTGCGGAAGCGTTCGTCCGGGAAGGGGCCAAGGTCGTCATCAACGGCCGGTCGCCGGAGAAGGGCGCGCAGGCTCTCGCCGAGATGAACGCCGGCGACGCGGTGCACTTCTCGGCCGGGGACGTGACCAGTCGCGAGGTTTGTGAAGCGCTGATCGACGAGACGGTCGCTCGCTACGGCCGCCTTGACATCCTCGTGGCCAACGCCGGTGGGGCTCCCGATGCCGCGCCCGTGGCCTCGATGACCGACGAGGCCATGAGCTTTGCGATGACGTGGTGCTTCTGGCACACGTTCTGGACCATGCGGCGGGCGATCAACGTGATGACCCCGCAGGGCTCGGGGCGGATCATGGCGATCTCGTCCGTCGAGGGCAAGATCGGCAAACCGGCGATCTCGCACTATGTCGCGGCGAAGCACGCGATCAACGGACTGGTGAAGACCGCCGCCAAGGAGGTCGGCACACTGGGCATCACCGTGAACGCGCTCTGCCCCGGGGCCATCGAGACCGATGTCATGAAGGCCGACGGTCCGGGAGCGGCAGAGGCGATGGGCATGACGTATCAGGGTCTCCTCGACCTGTTCGCGGCCGAGTCGGCGATCAAACGTCTCAACGAGGTCGAAGACGTCGCCAACGTTGCCGTCCTGCTCGCCTCGCCCGCAGGTGCGGGCATCACCGGTTCGTTGATTTCGATCGACGGCGGCACGTCGCCCTACTGAGCGACACCTTCCCGAGCCCGGCTGAAACCGAAAAACGATCGAAAAGGACACGAACATGGGAACACTTGACGGCAAGGTCGCCTGCATCACCGGTGGCACCCGCAGCATCGGACGCGCGATGGCCGAGGCGTTCCTCGCCGAAGGCGCACGCGTCGTCGTCAACGGCCGCGACGCCACGAAGGGAGCAGCCGCCGTCGCCGAGATGAATGCCGGCGACAGGGTCGCGTTCTTCGCCGGTGATGCGTCGAAGCAGTCGACCGTCGAAGGCCTGGTCGACTTCACCATCGCGCACTTCGGTCAGCTCGACATTTGCTGCCTCAACTCGGGTGGCGTGGCGATGACCGCTCCTGTCGCGCAGATGACCGACGAGGAATGGACGCTCGAGGTCGACTGGAATCTCAATCATGTGTTCTGGGGAATGCGCCGCGCACTGCAGCACATGATCCCTCGCCAGAGTGGACGCATCATCGTCACCTCGTCGGTCGAAGGGAAGCTTGGCAAGCCGGGTATTCCCGGGTACGTCGCCACCAAGCATGCGGTGAACGGTCTCGTGAAGGCGGCGGCACAAGAAGTAGGCACGCTCGGTATCACGGTGAACGCGATTCTCCCCGGGATCATCGAGACCGACATCGTCCGCACCACCGGTCCGGATTCGGCCGTCGCGATGGGCCTCAGCGGCTACGACGAACTGATCGGCATGTTCACGGCAGAATCGGCGATCAAGCGCCCGAACCGGGTTGAGGAAGTCGCTGCCGTTGCGGTGCTGCTGGCGTCCGATGCCGCCCGCAACATGACCGGGTGCCTCTTCCCGGTCGACGGCGGCACCATGCCCTACTGACATGGGACCGACCAACACCCGAATCGTCCTCGACCACCGACCCATCGGCGAAGCAACGCCGGACTGCTTTTCCGTCGAGGTCGTGGAACTGGGCGAACTCGATGCCGGTCACGTCCGCGTTGGCGTGGAGTTCATCTCCGTCGACGCCGGAACCCGCACGATGCTTCGTGGAGAGGGCTTTCATCAACAAGTTGGGCTCGGCGAGGTCATCCGGGCCGGCGGGGTCGGGCGCGTGATCGAGTCGAAGGCGGATGGCTGGAGTGTTGGCGACGCGGTGCGCGGTGGGCTCGGCGCGCAGACGGTCGCGACGGTGTCTCCGAAGGTGATCGAGAAGGTCGATGGAGCGCTCGGACCGCTCAGCGCGCACTTGGGCGTCTTGGGCGCGTCGACCGGAGTGACGGCGTGGATAGGCGTACGACGCGTTGCCAGGCCGAAGCCGGGTGATGTGTTCGTGGTGTCCGCTGCCGCCGGTGCCGTCGGCTCCATCGCCGGCCAGATCGCCAAACGGGACGGAGCCAGGGTCATCGGCATCGCCGGCGGTCCCGCCAAGGTTGCGTACCTCACGGAAACGCTCGGGTTCGATGCCGCGATCGACTACAAGAACGAGAACGTGAACGAGCGTCTGCGAACGCTGGCTCCGGGTGGCGTGAACGTGTTCTACGACAACGTCGGGGGGCCGGTGCTTGACGCGGTCCTGGACAATCTTGCGCTTCGAGCGCGAGTCGTGATCTGCGGGGCCGTCTCCCAATACGACGACATGGACAACGTCACCGGGCCCTCGCTGTACCTGCGTCTGGCTGAGCGGCAGTCGTGCATGGAGGGCTTTGCCTACTTTCACTTCCCCGAGAGCATCGCCGAGGCTCGGTCGGAACTGGCCGGGTGGCTGGCCGACGGGTCGATCGTCCTGGCGGAGGAAATCCTCGACGGCATCGAGCGATACCCGGAGGCGCTGCAGTTCATGTTCAACGGTGGCAATATCGGCAAACTACTGGTGAAGACGACCTGAGGCCGGACGGCTCGGACGGGGCGGGGTCTACTCTCCACACCATGACCTCGCTCAACCTCGACGCGGTTCGGGATGCGGCCGCTCGAATTCACGGGCATGTCCGCCGCACGCCCGTCATCGGGGTGAAGCTGCCGACGCCCGACGGCGAGCGTTCGGTCGTGCTCAAGTTGGAGTCACTGCAGGTTGCCGGGTCCTTCAAGCCGCGAGGCGCGGTCAATTCGCTTCTCGTGTCCGGCGCCCCGGAGGTTGTCGCGTGTTCCGGTGGAAACCACGGCCTGGCGGTTGCCTGGGCGGCCGCTCGTCTCGGGCGGCGCGCCACCATTGTGGTGCCCACATCAGCCGCGGCCACGAAAGTGGAGGCGATGCGTCGGACCGGGGCTGAGGTGATCCTCCACGGCGACGTGCCGGCGGAGGCATTCGCCGTTGCTTTTGCGTTGGCCGAGGAACGCGGATGGCCGATGGTGCATCCTTACGACCAGGAACCGACGATCGCCGGGCAGGGGACACTCGGGTTCGAACTGCTCGCCGATGCGCCGGAGGTCACCCACTGGCTCACGGCCATCGGCGGTGGTGGTTTCGCGGCCGGCGTTGCGCTTGCGCTCGATGGCCGCAGCACCCTCGTCCCCGTAGAACCGGAGGGCTGTCCGTCGCTCTTCGAAGCGCAACGTGCCGGTCGCCCGGTGTCAACGAAGGCCGAGGGGATCGCCCGGACGAGCCTCGGTGCGCCCTCACTCGGCGAACTCGCGTGGAGCGTGCTGGCGACGCGGGTTGACGGCTGCACTCTCGTCACCGACGAGGCCATCGCAGATGCGCAGCGCTGGCTGTGGCGCGATCTTCGGCTGGTGGCCGAGCCGGGCGGCGCTTCTTCGCTCGCCGCGCTGATAAGTGGCGCTTGGTCGCCCCCGCCGGGATCGACCGTTGGTGTGATCGTCTGCGGCGGCAACGCCGATTCCCTCCCGGAGTGATTGCCTTGGATTCAGTTCTCGGACCCCCGGTCCAGATCGCCTATGCGGTGACCGACCTCGACGCCGCGGCCCGGCAATGGACCGAGCGATTCGGTGCCGGACCGTTCTTCGTAAGTGAACATATCGCTGTATCCGATGTCCGCTACCGAAGTGGTTCCGGTTCCTTCGACCACTCCTCGGCCTACGGGCAGTGGGGTGAGGTCATGGTCGAACTGGTGAAGGACCACACCGTCGGACCGTCACCGGTCGCCGACGTTGTCGGCACCGGCGGAACAGGACTCCATCACCTTGCCTATTTCGTCGACGATCTCCCGACAGCGCAGTCGACCCTGGTCCGGCTTGGCTGGCCGGAAGCGCTGTGGGCACAAACGCCTTCTGGAGTCGCCTTCGCCTTCCACGACGCCACGGCGACGCTCGGCCACATGATCGAGATCTACGAGGGAACGCCGGCGTTGCGGGGTTTCTATGCGATGGTCCGCGAGGCGGCGAGCGGCTGGGACGGCACGGATCCTGTCCGTCGCCGTCGCTGAACGGTGCAGAATTGATCAGCTGGTTAGTTCTTCGGTAGGTTCGAGGAATGGAACGTGCCCCGCGTCGACACGAAGGGCGCGTCGTGCTCGTGACGGGAGCCGGATCAGGTATCGGACGCGCCACCGTTGAACGCGTGGTGGCCGAAGGCGGCAGTGCCGTCGGCGTGGACCGCTCGGCCTCTTCGTTCGACTGGGTTTCCGGTCACCCCGATTCGGCGCGGATCTCCGTGCTCGCCGGCGACGTCACCGACGAGTCTGCGAACGAGCACGCGGCGAGCTTGGCCGTCGAGCAGTTCGGTCGACTGGACGCACTCGTGCTCAACGCCGGTATCCCGATGTCCGGCGATCTTCTTTCGATGCCCATGGACCAACTCGACCGTGTCCTCGCCGTGAACGTCAAAGCGGTGCTGCTCGGGATCCGCGCCGGGGTCCCGAAGTTCGGGGTAGGGGGATCGATCGTGGTCACCGCCTCCACTTCGGGTCTGGCCGGCGACCCGAACATGTGGCCGTACAACACCTCCAAGGCGGCCGTCATCAACCTGGTGCGCGGAGCGGCGCTCGACCTCGGACCTCGAGGTATACGTATCAACGCGGTCTGCCCGGGACCGACCGAGACCGGCATGACCACCCGGATCAAATCGGCTCCCGAGGTCTATGAAGGACTTCGCCGACGCATCGCCCTGCAACGCTGGGGTCGAGCGGACGAGATTGCCTCCGTCATCAGTTTTCTGGCCTCGGACGAAGCCAGCTTCGTGACCGGTGCTGCCGTTCCCGTCGACGGCGGCATCACGGCGAACACCGGCCAGTTCCTGCCGAACGAACAACTCGCCTGAATCCACCGCAACGACCGATCGCCGAAGGAGCCGTCCATGGCCGCACATCCCGAGAACTACGAAGACGTCACGGTCTATGGCCTCGACGACGCCGATGAGCAAGAACTCCTCCTTGCTCAGAACGAGTGCACGTTCATCTGGTCGAACAAGGAGGGGTGGCCCGTCGGCGTCATCATGTCCTACGTCTTCCGCGACGGGAAGTTCTGGTTGACGGCTTCGAACCAGCGGGCGCGCATTGCGGCGGTTCGTCGCGATCCGCGGGTTTCCATCGCCGTGACCTCCACGGGTTCGTCGGTCCGGCGAAACAAGACCGTCACCTACAAGGGCACCTGCACGGTGCACGGTCCGAGCGACGAGAGCACGCCGCTCAAGGAGTGGTACTACAACGAGCTCGCATCGGCGATCCGACCGGACGACGAGACAGCGAAGAACTACTTCGCCAAGTTCCTCGACTCGCCGAGGCGTGTGATCCTCGAAATCGAACCGACGCAGCGAATCGGTTACGACGGGACAAAGATGGGGAAAGCCACGGCGGCATGGATCGCCGAACAAGCAGCAGGAGGTTCTTCATGACTCGAGCACAACTGGTCGCCATGGCGGAGCGGAACCGCGAGCTCTCCCGCAACGGGGCGAATCAACTCGTCGACGAGATCGTCAGCGTCCCCGCCAAGAACTACTTCGACGAAGACCGGTGGGCCGCGGAGATGGCACGCGTCTTCCGCCGTGTTCCCTTGACGCTCGCCTTCACCGCAGAGATGCCCAATCCGGGCGACTACAAGGCGATGGACGTCGCCGGAGTTCCCGTTCTCATATCTCGCGGCGCTGACGGAGCCGTGCGCGCCTTCGTCAACTCGTGCAGCCATCGCGGCGCCGTGATCATGCCCGAAGGTACGGGCTCGGCCCGTCGCTTCACCTGTCCCTATCACGCATGGAGCTACGACCAGAAAGGTGAGCTGGTCGGAATACTCGACCGCGAGATGTTCGGCGATCTCGACACCTCGTGCCACGGGCTCGCGCCACTTGCCGCGAGCGAGCGGGCCGGTCTTATCTTCGTGTGCGTCGATCCGAAGAACACCGCGCCGATCGACATCGACACGTTCCTGTGTGGCTACGACGAACTCCTCGAGACGTTGGCCCTCGACAAGTGTCGCGTCGTCGGTCGTCAGACCATTGCCGGCCCCAATTGGAAGGTCGCCTACGACGGCTATCTCGACTTCTACCACCTGCCCATCCTGCACAAGGAGTCGTTCGGCACCGCGATCTCCAACAAGGCGGTCTACGACGCGTGGGGTCCGCATCAGCGGGTCAGCTCGCCGGTCCGGAACGCGCAGATGGCGCAGGCCGACCGTCCGGAGCTCGCCGAGCTGCCGATCGACCAGTGGCCGACCGAGCGTCTCAACCTCGGCGTCTGGACCATCTTCCCGCATATCTCGATTGCCGGGTTCGACGCCGGTGGCCGCATGTTGATGGTGTCCCAACTGTTCCCCGGAGACGACCCCGGAAGCTCCTACACCGTGCAGACGTTCCTGCACACGCAGCCGGACGCGCCCGGACAGGCCGATCTGATCCGCGAGTCGATTGCCTTCCTCCACCACGTCGTGCAGGACGAGGACTACGCCACGGGCCTGCGCCTCCAGGCCGCCCTGAAGACCGGGGCGAAGGACCACGTTCTGTTTGGGCGCAACGAAGGCGGTGGTCAGCGATTCCATCGCTGGGTCGAAACGCTGCTGGGTACCGAAGACGCCGACCTCGTGTCGGTCTTCAAATCCAACAGCCCTGGCTGAAGCTCCTCACGGCGCCGGGGTCCGTTTGCTCGATCGTTTCGCGCTGAGGCGCAATAGCTTGCGCGCCTCGGCGTCGATTCCGGTGATCATCGGGTCGAGATCGGGCACGCTGTCCCAGTCACCGGTCACGCCGAAGGCGACCTGACCGTTGTAGGAGAGCATCGCCACGCCGACTCGCACGCCCTGGGACAGCGGCACGAACGGGATGTACTCCAGCAACTCCCGACCGAGCGCGTAGAGCGGCCGTCGCGGCCCCGGCACATTCGTCGTCACGGTGTTGACGCGGTACTGCGGTAGCTGGCGCAGGAGTGCTGCCCCACCGCGAAGCGCGGCCGACACGAGCAGGGGCGGAGCTAGCCCGCTCAGGGTCGAAAGCAGAAACGCTCCGGCTTCGGCCTGGTGCGAGGCCTTGACCTCCGCCATCTGCGCTCTGATGGCATCGAAGCGGGTCTTGCTGTCGGCGAGGTGAACCGGGAGATCGGCGATGATCGCGGTGACCTGATTGTTCGGGGAAAAGTCATTGGAGGCTCGCACGGAGACGGGGACCAACGTATGCAGCCGGGCCTCGTCGATCTCATCGCCCCGGGCGAGAAGTAGCTCGCGGAAACCGGCCGTCGCGAGTGCGAGGAGCACGTCGTTGACGGTGCCCCCGAGCGATTCCCGGATCTTCTTGATGTCGTCGAGATCCACTGACGTCTGATCCCATGAGCGGTGCGGACCGATGTCGCCTTCGATGGAGAGCGGCTTCGTCGACGTGGTGTGCCGGCCGTAGGACGAGATCCCGGACACGGTGTTCTTCGCGACGTCGACCAGCTTGCGAGGGTCACGCAGGAGAGACGCAGCGGCCTGCACCTGCTGGGCCGGAGTGGCGGCGAGATCGACGAACGCTTCACGCAACACCTTTGCGGTGCTCGGCTCCGGTTCGGGTTCCCACGCCTGGCGAGGTGGGAGTTCCGCATCCGGTTCGTCATCGAGCATGACTGCCATGAGATCGGTACCGGAGATGCCGTCGACCATGCAGTGGTGGACCTTGCTGATGATCGCCCAGGAACCGTCGTCGAAGCCCTCGACCACCCACGCTTCCCAGAGGGGCCGTTCGCGGTCCAGAGGTTGGGACATCAGTCGTCCCATCAGGTTGCGCACATCGTCGCCGAGTCCTGGTGGCGGGAGCGCGGTGTGGCGCACGTGGTAGCGCAGATTGAAATGGGGATCGTCGACCCAGACTGGGCGACTGACACCGCCGGGCACGAAGCGCACCCGCTGGCGATAGCGGGGGAGGCGCGGCAGCTTCCGTTCCATCAGTTCCACCAGCGCGGGGAAGCGAGGCGCCGGGCCTTCGAAGCGGGCCAGGGACCCGATGTGCATGTGGGTCACACCGTCCTCGACATCGAGGAACGCGGCATCAAGGAGGCTCATCCGGTCCATCTTCAGCTACCACCTTTCGTCTGTCCCCTGACGCAAGAGAAACTACGACGAAGGAGGCGCCGGACACAGGGCCGAAGGTCCCGCTCGGCTGGGGTCGTGAGCGCCACCCACTCCGACGATCGGCTCTAGGAGCGCCTCTCGCCGATCGACACGCTTGCTGGTGTCCAGCAACGGAGGGTGTGAGGTGGAACTCGTAGAGGAGGTTGTCGTCGAGGGGTCAGCAGCGCGTTCCGCGGTGCTATCGGTACACAACCTCGAGGTTGTCTACAGCGATGTCATTTTGGTACTGCGAGGTGTCAGCCTCGAAGTCTCGGGCGGCCAGATCGTGGCGCTGCTCGGTGCCAACGGAGCCGGAAAGACCACGCTGATCCGTGCCATCACCGGGCTGCTTCCGGTCCATCGCGGCAGGATCACCAAAGGTGCGATCGAACTCGACGGCGAGGAGGTCCGGCATCGGAGTGCCGCGGCCATCGTCCGCAGTGGGGTCGCGCAGGTCATGGAGGGCCGGAGGATCTTCGCCGAGCTGACGGTGGATGAAAACCTCCGCGCCGGAAGCCTGGTGCGCAAAGACCGGGTCGGTCTCCGGGACTCCTACCGCCAGGTGATGGAGCTCTTCCCGGTGTTGGCGGCGCGCCGCGGCTCGGTTGCCGGGTACCTCTCCGGCGGCGAGCAGCAGATGCTGGCGATCGGTCAGGCACTCATGACGAGTCCGCGGCTGCTGCTCCTCGACGAACCCACGTTGGGCCTGGCGCCCCTCTTCGTGGAGCAGCTGCGAGACATCATCGTCGAGATCAATCGGGCCGGCACCGCCGTTCTCCTGGTCGAGCAGAACGCCAGCATGGCGCTGTCGATCGCGCATCACGGGTACGTGCTCGAGACGGGCAAGGTCGTGAAGGAGGGTTCCGCCGCGGAACTGCTCGACGATGCCGACATCCGCGAGTTCTACCTCGGTCGCGCCGAGGCCGGGCGCAAGTCCTTCCGGGAAGTCAAGAGCTACCGGCGCAAGAAGCGATGGAGCGCATGATGCCGAAGACCACGTCGTTGCCTGCCCCGCCCACGGGCGCGGCCCCCGGGGAGCAGTCGCTGCTCACGGTGTCGGCCGTGTCGCTGCGCTTCGGCGGTGTCGATGCACTCACCGACGTCAGCTTCGACGTGAGACCCGGGGAGCTCTTCGGCCTGATCGGCCCGAACGGCGCCGGCAAGACGTCGATCCTCAACTGCCTGAACGGCGTCTACAAGCCCCAGGAGGGCAAGATCACGCTCAACGGCCGCTCGGTGTTGGCGATGAGACCGCACGAGACGGCCGAAGCCGGCATCGCCCGCACCTTCCAGAACCTCGCGCTCTTCGCCAACCTGACCGTGTTCGACAACCTGATGCTGGGTCGCCACCATCTCATGCGCACCGGCGCGATACCCGGAGCGCTGTGGTGGGGCCCGGCTCGGCGAGAAGAGATCGAGAACCGACGCCGATGTGCCGAGATCATCGATCTTCTCGACCTCGGCCCCTACCGGCGCATGCCGGTTGGGCTCCTGCCCTACGGCATTCAAAAGCGCATCGAACTCGGCCGTGCGCTGGCCATGGATCCGAAGGTCCTCCTCCTCGACGAACCGGTTGCCGGCATGAACAACGAGGAGACCGAGGACATGGCCGCCCACATCCTCGAGATCCGCAACGAGCTCGGCGTCGCCATGATTCTCGTCGAGCATCATCTCGATCTGGTCATGGATCTCGTTGATCGTCTGATGGTCCTGGCGTTCGGAAGGGTCATCGCCATGGGTCTCCCGAACGATGTCCGCTCCGACCAACGGGTCATCGACGCCTACCTCGGGAGCGGTCAGTGAGCGGCACCGGTGTTCCCGGGGTGGTCCGACCGGTCGTGACGGCGGCAACCGGACCTTCGGTGCTCGCGCAACGGTCGGAGCACTCGCTGCCGGCGCTGCTTCTGGGCAAGGCCGCGGTGATGCCATCACGCGTGGCCCTCCGGCACAACCATCTCTCCCACTGGGAGGAGACGACGTGGTCGACGTACGCCACGCGGGCCGCCAGGGTCGGGTTGGGCCTTGCCGCATTGGGCGTCCGCCCCGGTGAGCACGTCGCCATCCACAGTGAGAACCGCCCCGAATGGGTAATTGCCGACGTTGGGGTCCAGGGGATCGGCGCGGCGACGGTCGGGATCTACCCGACCAGTCCGGCCGCTGAGGTCGAGTACCTCCTCGGGCACTCCGAGTCGGTTGTGCTCATCGCCGAGGACGAGGAGCAGCTCGACAAGGTCCTCGAGGTCAGAGCACGCCTGCCGATGCTTCGGCGCATCGTCGTTCTCGAGACGCGCGGAGTCCGAGCCCTCCTCGACGACCCGATGGTCATGACCTTCGCCGCTCTGGAGGAGCTCGGCGCAGCTCAGCCGATCGAGCGATGGGCCGAGTCGGTTGCCGCCATCGACCCTGCGGGCATGGCCATCATCGTGTACACCTCGGGGACCACCGGCCCCCCAAAGGGTGCAGTGCTCTCGCACGCAAATCTCCTGGCGGCCACGGAGTCCTTCAGCCAGGCATTCTCCGCCACTCCGATGGACGAGGTCCTCTCGTACCTACCCCTGTGCCACATCGCCGAACGGCTGAACTCTGTCATCAACGCGCTCAACGTCGGGTACGTCGTGAACTTCGGCAAAGGCGGTGAGTCGCTCGCTGCTGACCTGCGCGAAGTTCAGCCGACGCTGTTCCTCGGCGTTCCCCGGGTGTGGGAAAAGATGCTGGCGTCGATGGAGACGCGCATTACCGATGCCACGTGGTTGAAGAACCGTATGTACTGGTATTGGTTGCGGAGGGGCGAACGCCTGGCGAAGCGTCGCATGCGCGGTCAGGCGGGCGTGATCGACAAGGTCATGGGAGGGCTCGGGTATCTGTTCCTCTACCGGAGCGTCCGCGACAAGCTCGGTCTCCGCCGGGTGCGCATCGCCATGTCGGGCTCGGCACCGATCGCGCCGAAGGTGCTCGAATACTTCTGGGCGTTGGGTGTGCCTGTGCGAGAGGGCTACGGACAGACGGAGAACACCGCACTGGCGACGTTCACGCCGGAGGCCGATGTCCGGATCGGCAAGGTCGGCGTGGCCTTGCCGGGCGTGGAACTCGCGTTGGCCGACGATGGGGAGATCCTGACCCGGTCCGCGGCGAATTTCGTCGGCTACCTGAACAATCCTGAGGCGACGGCGGCCACGCTCGATGCGGACGGGTGGCTTCACACCGGCGACATCGGCACGCTCGACGATGACGGGTATCTCTCGATCACGGACCGGAAGAAGGACCTGATCATTACGGCCGGGGGAAAAAAGATCTCGCCTTCCGAAATCGAGAACGCCCTCAAGGTGTCGCCCTATGTACGTGAAGCAGTCCTCGTCGGTGACCGCCGCAAGTACCTGACGGCTCTCATCGGCATCGAGCTCGACACCGTGGGGGACTGGGCCAGCCGTCGCTTCCTCCCGTACACGACCTACGAAGACCTGGCGTCGAAGCCGGAGGTGCGCCAGCTCATCGACGAGTGGGCGCAGCACGTCAACCGGGATCTGGCACAGGCCGAGCAGATCAAGCGCTTCGCACTTCTCCCGAGTGAGCTCGGGCATGAGAACGGCCAGTTGACGGCGACGCAGAAGGTGAAGCGCGCTGCTGTTGTCGCGGAGTTCCAGGACCTGATCGAGGAGATGTACCGATGACGATGCACCGAAGAACGGGATGGACATGAACGACTTCCTGCAGCTCTGCTTCGCCGGGCTTGCGCTCGGATCGCGCTACGCCCTCGTCGCCCTGGGCTTCGTCATCATCTACAAGGCCACCGGGGTGATCAACTTCGCGCAGGGGTCCATGGTGACGCTCGGCGCGTACTTCGCCTACAACTTCCACAAGACCTGGGGGCTTCCGTTTGCGTTGGCGGTCGTCATGGCCGTAGCGGCCGGAGGTCTGGTGGGCGCGCTCATCCAGCGGCTGCTCCTACGGCGCATGGTCGGGCGCCCGGTGTTCGGGGTGATCATGATCACCATCGGACTGCTGTTCCTGCTCACCGAGGTCATGGCTTCGATCTGGGGGTATGAAGCGCGAGATCTCGGTGACCCCTGGGGCATCGACACGGTCAAGGTCGGCGGCGTCGTGCTCTCGGTCAAGGACCTCTGGGGGATTGCGCTCGCCGGCGTTGTGCTGCTCGCATTCTTTGTGTTCTTCAAGTTCTCGGGCATCGGGCTCGCCATGCGGGCTGCGGCGCTTGATCAGGAAGCCGCGCTTGCGCGCGGCATCAGCGTCCGACGGGTCTTCGGGTGGTCGTGGGCGATCGCGGGAGCAGTTGCGGCCCTCGCCGGCATCTCCCTCGGCTCGGGTCCGGCTGCGGTGACACCGAGCCTCGGACTCATCGCGCTTGCGGCGTTTCCCGCGATGATCCTGGGTGGACTCGATTCACCCCTCGGAGCGGTGATCGGCGGCGTCGTCATCGGCATCACCCAAACCCTGACCGCCGGGTATCAACCGGAATACGCCGCGTTTCTCGGGACGAACTTCCACGTCGTGATGCCCTACGTCGTGATGATCGCCATCCTGCTCGTCCGACCCTATGGCCTTCTGGGCACGAAAGAGGTTCATCGGCTATGACGCCGTTTCGCAAGGACTCCGCCAATCCCTCCATGGTCCGCGACTACGGCGACGATCTGCACATCTTCGCGTCGCGCCAGACCCGAGTCGTTCTCGGGCTCTTCCTCGTGCTCGGGGTGCTGGCGCCGCTGAAGCTGTCGAACTTCCAAAGCACCGTGCTCGACTACGCCGGCATCGCCGCGATCGGTGCCATCGGCCTCAACCTGCTGACGGGATTCACCGGCCAGGTCTCACTCGGCCACGCGTTCTTCCTCGGCACCGGCTCCTACACCGCGGCCTACCTCGGGGGGCAACGACACTGGCCGTTCCTGATCTTCCTCCTCGCTGCCGCGGCGGTGGGAGCGCTCGTCGGAGCGGTCGTTGGTCCGTTCGCTCTACGTCTTCGGGGGAACTACCTCGCGATCATCACCGTCGGCCTGGTGTTCACCGGGCAGCACGTCTTCGAGAGCTGGACATCGGTGACCGGCGGGCTCAACGGCACGTCGGTGGCGGCGCCGCCCAGGATCGGTCCGCTCGACTTCTCTCGTCTGGTCGTCTTCGGCCACCGGTTCGGCCGCGACCAGGGTTTCCTCTACGTCATCTGGATCCTCGTCGCTCTGGTCGCGCTGACGTCGAAGAACCTCGTGCGTTCGCGGTCCGGTCGGGCCCTGCAGGCCGTGCGTGACCGCGACGTCGCCGCGGAAGCGATCGGCATTCGACTGGCGCGCTACAAGGTGCTCGCCTTCGTCGTTTCGAGTTCCCTGGCGGCGTTGGCCGGAGCGCTCTTCGGGTCGTATCAGCAGTTCGTTGCGCCGGGAGACTTCGGACTGTTCGTCTCGTTGCAGTACATCGCCATGATCGTGGTTGGCGGGGTCGGAACCACGTTCGGGCCGATCCTCGGTGCGCTCTTCATCACGGCGATGCCGAGGCTCATCGAGCAGTTCAGCGACCGCATCCCCGGTGTCGCCTCATCGCCCGGTGCCAGCGGCATCACGATCTTCTCGCTCAATCAGGCGATCTTCGGCGCACTCATCATCGCCTTCCTCGTTCTCGAACCCCGGGGTCTCGCCGCGTTGTGGCTGCGCGTCAAGGCCTACTTCCGGGCCTGGCCTCTCAGCTACTGAATTTCCGCCGTTCGTTGCATCTCGACCACTTCACCGCCGTACGTACCGAACCAACAAGGAGTTTCCCATGTCCCGATCAACCCAACTCAGAACGGCCGGCTCGGGGCGGCGCCGGACTTCGACGCTCGCCGTTGCCGTCACGACGCTTCTCACCGTGGGCCTACCCGCTTCCACCCTGTTCGCAGCGACGGCGCCGAAGGTCGGCGCCGCATGCACGAAGGTGAACGCCACCAGCAAGGACAAGAGCGGCAAGGCCATCGTGTGCAAGACCAAGAACGGCAAGAAGGTGTGGCAGGCCGTTGCCTCCACTCCGTCGACGGCGGCGGCGACCACGGCGACTGCCGCGCCGGCGAGGGGACTTTCCAAGACCGCCGGCTTCGACGGGAAGACGATCAAGGTGGGCGTGATCACTGCTCTCAGTGGTTCGGCGGCCGTACTCGGCAAGCCACTCGCGGCGGGACAGGAAGTGTTCTGGAAGTACTACAACGAGGAGAAAGGCGGCATCGCCGGCAAGTACCCGGTCGAAGTGGTGCTGGAAGACAACCTCTACGAGTCGAACACCACGGTGCAGAAGTACAACAAGATCAAAGACAACGTGGTGATGCTGTCCCAGGTGATGGGCACGGCGCCGACTCTTGCGCTTCTGCCTCTGCTCAAAGCGGACAACGTCGTTGCTTCACCGGCCTCGCAGGACGCGCTCTGGGTTCGTGAGCAGAATCTGTTCCCGATCATCGAGCCGTATCAAGTGGACGCCATCAATGCGATGGACTACGCCATGAGGTCCTTGGGCGCGAAGAGCAAGACCATCTGTGCGGTCATCCAGAACGATGTCTACGGCGAAGCGGGACTCGAGGGTCTGAACTTCGCCGCCGACAAGATGAACTTCGATGTCAAAGCCGTCGCCAAGTACAAGCAGGGCGATCAGGACTTCACCGGGCAGGTCAATGATCTCCGCAAGGCCGGATGCCAGATCGTCTTCGCCGGCGCGCTCCCGACGGAGTTCGGCAAGATCCTCGGCACCGCTGCGCAATTGGGGTTCGCCCCGCAGTGGATCGGTCAGTCTCCGTCGTGGGTCGACTCGCTCCTCCTCACCCCGCTGAAGGACTACTTGACGTCACGGGTGCTGATCGTGGCGGTTGGCCCGGAATGGGGCGATCCGACGGTGCGCTCGGCCGCGGATTACGCCGCTCGCGTGAAGCAGTACAAGCCCGACCAGAAGCCGGACTTCTACTTCACCTTCGGATACTTCCAGGCCCAGGCCACGGCCCAGTTGCTGGAGAAGGCCGTTGCCATGGGCAGCCTCAACCGGGACGGGATCGTGAAGGCCATGAACTCGCTCGACAAGCTGACCTTCGACGGTCTGGCCAGTGACTACCCGTATGGTCCGCCGGAGGTCCGTGACCCGTCGCGCTTCAGCACAATGTTCAAGGTCGACGCCGCGGCGCCGTTCGGACTCCGGTCGTTGCAGTTCAACTTCACGTCTGACGCGGCCCGCGCCTACACCTTCGCCAAAGCCAAGTAGCCAGCAGTTATCGGACGTTACCGGAGGCGCCCCGCGGTGCCTCCGGTAACGTCGATGCCGTATGCAGCTCGTTCTCGTCCGCCATGCTCAACCCCAGTGGTACGTCGATGACGTCCATCAGGGAATCGATCCGAAGCTCAGTGACCTCGGGTTCGAGCAGGCCGAGCGGCTGGCCGACGAGCTCGCCGACGAGCACTTCGACGAGATCTTGGTGTCCCCGCTGCTGCGGGCCCGCCAGACCGTCGCCCCGCTGCTGAAGCGACTCGGACGTGAGGAGAAGATCGCTCCCTGGTTGCGCGAGATCACCGATCCACCGGTCGAAGGGCAGTCCAAGAAGGATGTCTTCGCGCTGTTCGAGGCCGAACACCTGGCACCCCTGTCGGATCGCTGGATCGGACTCCCGGGTGGAGAGCGGATCGATGACTTCCACGACCGGATCAATTCCGGCCTCGCGGAATTCCTCGCCCCGTTCGGTATCGGCCGCAACACTCACGACATTCCGTCGTGGACGACCACCGACTACGTGCCGGCCGACAACGAATCCGGTCCTCGTGTCCTCTTCGTGGCTCACGGCGGCACCAACGCGGTCGTCACGGCCGCGCTGCTCGGCGCGAACCGCGTGCCGTTCGAGTGGTTCCGCTTCTGGTACGGCCACACCACCATCGGGCGTCTCACCGCTCGGGCCACGAGCGGGATCATCTACTTCGCGTTACAGGGCCTCGAGGCTCCTCACCTGCCGAAAGATATGCGTACTGCCTAAGTCTTCGGAGTCGTCACCACCGCGGTGATGATCGCCGCGAAGCGGTCGGGGACCTCCGCCCAGTCATCGGGTGAACTGATCCCGTCGAAGAAGTTGTGCTCGATGATGAACTCGTTGAAATTGGCATTGCGTGCCGCAACCGCTTCCTCGGCGAGTCGGCGGACCACATCGCCGGTCGGTGTCGGCTGCAATGGATACTGGGCGAAGGCGCGGTGGTACACGTCCAGGGGAGCGAGATGCTCGGGCCGGCGAGCATTGAGATCGCCCACCGTAGCGGCGACCCGTTCGACGGGCTGGCCGGCCGGGTTCCAGGCGTCGAACAGCAGGCGGGTTCGCTCCAGTCCGGCAGCCGACCACATGCCGCTGAGAAGCGGCGGCCTCGGTCGTTGCAGCGGCTTGGGGCGGACGTAGGAGGCGGGGATGGTGAACTCCGACCCGGCGTAGGCCACGGGGTCGTCGCCCCAGCAGGCGAGGAGCGCCGGAACGAAGTCGTCCATGCGTCGACCACGGGTCTCGATGTCGGTGCCGGACGCGTCGTGCTCCTCGGCGTTCCAGCCCACGCCGAGTCCGACGAGCAGCCTTCCGCCCGAGAGGACATCAATAGTCGAGAGGCGCTGGGCCAGCGACACCGGCCAGTGGTTGCCGGCGACGAGTACCGAGGTGCCCAACTTCGCCTTGGTCGTCCAGGTGGCGACCGCAGCGAGCAGCTCGGTCGGGCTGAGGACCGAGCGGTACTGCGTCGGAATCGGCGCACCGGTTCGCCCGCCGTAGCCCCGTCGCGGCGCCGCCGGATACAGGAAATGGTCCTGCACCCAGAGACTCGTGTACCCCAGTTCTTCAGCGCGCGTACAGAAGTGTCTCAGGGCATCGACCGTGATGTGCTCGCCGAGCTGAGGCAGGCACAGGCCGACGCCCAATGCCGTGCCGGGTGCCCTCATCTTCGTGGGGTGTCGGCGTGCGACGCCGCCCAGCCTCGGGCGGCGTCGGAGGACACCCAGCGCACGGCGTTGTCGAGGACGCGCCGGAACGAAGGGTCGGCGTAGGTTTCCGGGCCGTCGCCGAACTGGAGGTAGACGAGGGGCGAGTGGCCGGCGGGCTTCACCCATCCGACCAGTTCGCTGCCCGCCGGATGGTTCCAGCCTTCGTTGGTGTTGCGTCGTCCGCGGATCGCGGCGTCGGCCGAGAAGAACTGCGAGGGATCGTCCATCGGGAACGTCGTGCGCATCAGGGGCACCACGTCGTCCGTCAACACCGGATACAGGTAGAGCTCGTCGGTCAGGGTGAACGAATCTCCGAGGCCCGCACAGACCGGATGCGTCGGTTCGAGAACCTGCACATCGTGCGTCACGTTGAAGCGGTAGCCGGAGTCCGGGTAGTCGACGCCCCGCAGCGACCCCGGCTGATAGTGGAATCGGCCGCCGATGATCTCGGCGAACTCCTCCGTTGCCGGCCACGATGCGACCGCGTGGTGGAGGAACACGAGACCCTTCCCGGCATCCATCAAAGCGCGGAGTCCGGTCATCATCGCTTCGGGCGGTGGTGGCATCAGCGTGGGCGGATCGCCGCGCGTGAACGTGATGCCGGGCATGTCGTAGAAGACAACGGCGTCGACGTCAGCGCATCCGTCGGGGGTGAGAAGGAGTTGGGCGTCCGGCTGGGGTGCGTGCGTCCAGCGGCCGGGAGCGATGGCGTCGAAGACCGCGAAGAACGGCTCGCGTTCGTACGGGTGTCCGCCCGTCAGCACCAGCAAACGAGGGTCGCCGGACACGGGCGGTCTATTCGTCGGCAGGGAAGTGGAAGCCGGGCACGCCCTCGCGGAGAATGCCCGGCGGGAGGTCGGCGAGCCCCTGATAGGTCGCTTCGGGGCGGATCGGCCCCGGCCGGTTCCACAACTGCCACGGCACCTGCAGCTGGGCCGAGCCGATCACCGTGGAGTGGCCGCCGTCGACGGGGAGGTTGATGCCGGTCACGTAGCTTGCTGCATCGGACGCGAGGAACACGATCGGGCCGACCAGTTCGGAGTGCTCGCCCATGCGGCGCATCGGGTTGCGGCTGTCGATCCAGGGTCGTGTGCCCGTGAGCTCCAGTCCTTCGCGGACCATCTCGCTCATGAAGAAGCCGGGGCTGATGGCGTTGACGCGCACGCCACGGTCCGCCCATTCGGCGGCGAGTTGGCGGGTGAGTGCGATGACGGCGGCCTTGGACGCGTGGTACGCCGGGTTGGCGAACTCCGTCGCCCCCATGCCGCAGATCGACGCGATGTTGATGATCGAACCGCTTCCGCGTTCGAGCATGTGGCGGCCGACTTCGCGGGCGTAGTTCCACACACCGACGAGGTCGACGTCGACGGCGTGGCGGAAGTGTTCCGATGACGTCTGCTCGCTCGACTTGCCGGTGTTCTCGCTCACGCCTGCGTTGTTCACAAGGATGTCGACATGACCGTGCGTCTTGGCGGCCTCGGCCACCACGCGTTCCACGTCGGCATCGTTCGTCACATCACCGGTATGCGTGCTTACGGTCCGCCCGGTTGAGGATCGAAGTTCCGCGGCGACCTGTTCGAGCAGATCTCCGGAACGGGCGGTCAGCGCGATGTCGGCACCGGCCTGGGCAAGTGCCGTGGCCCACACCACACCAAGTCCGTAAGAGCCTCCCGTGACGAGGGCGACCCTGCCGGAAAGATCAAAGCTGCTCACTTGGCGTCGGCCTTTGCCGAACTGGTGACGCGGTGGTTCGCGATCATCGGCCCGCCGACCCACCCGCAGAGCTGGGGATCGGCTTCTTCGATCTCACCGGAGATGTAGGACCCGTTGATTCGGAACAGCCCGGTCTTGCCCTTGTGCGTGACGAGGATGTTGCCGTTGCCGTCCTGTTCATAGATGGCGCCACTGAAAGGGTGCTTGATGCCGTTCATCGGTTGTCTCCCTGGTCAACTGACGGGTGTTGCGAGCAGCGGAGCGGAGCGGAGAAGCGCAGCGCCGAATAGCCGAGCCCGTTCATGAGTTCGCGGCCTCCGGGGCGTCGGCGACCCATTCGGTGATCTTGTCGTGGAGCCAGCGGACCTTCGACTCCTGGTAGTTCGCCAGGGTGACGCCCGGCTTGAACGTGGACTCGAGCCCCATCTGCACGTTGGGCATGTTGAAGAGGTCCTGGTCGAACACCTTGCCGAGCATGCCGAGCTCCGCGGCGGCGGAGAACTTCTCGTCGACGGTGAGCCAATGGACGTCCGCGGGCTTGGGGCGCTCGCCTTTGAACGGCGACAGGAACAGGCACTCCATGATCGCGGTGCGGTGATCGTTGCCATTGGGACGGAACCGGTAGACGATGCGGTTGAACGCCCCCCACGGGTGGAAGTTCGGGAACACCGTGTAGTCGAGGCTGTCCATCATCTCGGCGTCGGACATCGAGTCGACCTTGTCGCCGACGATCGGCCGCCATCGGGCACGGCTCAGTTCGGCACCGAGGGCCCGCATGGTCTGCCCGTCGGCCAGGGTCAGCGGTGTCGGCGCATCGACCCGGGTGTCGAGCATGGCCCGCAGCATTTCCTCCTGCGTCGGCTGGTTCGGCATCAGCGGGCTCGGCGTGCCGCCGGGCGTGATGACGCGGGAAAAGGTGTCCCACACGTCGATCTGGCTGTTGGTGTCGCCGAGGTAGGTGAGGATCTGGGGGTGGGTGCCGCTCACGTGGTACGCCTCGGAGAACGCCTCCTGGGCGACCTTCCAGTTCGCCGGCACGATCTTGGCCACATGGGCCTCGGTGTAGGTGTTCTCGAGGTCCCACACGGAGAAGTGGTCGATGAACTCGCCGAGAAAGTCCTCGAGCGATTCGCAGTTCGGATCCATGTTGATGAACACGAATCCGGCCCAGGTGTCGACGCGCAGCTCCGGCAGTTTCCACTCCGCCTCGTCTTCGATGTGGGGGAAGTCCCATCGGGCCGGGACGCTCTTCAGGTCGCCGTCGATGGTCCACGTGAAGGCATGGAAGGCACACCGGAGTTCGGCACAGTGGCCGTCGTAGTCCTTCAGACGACGACCGCGGTGTAGGCATGCGTTCGGGTATGCCTTGATCGTCATATCGGTGCCGCGGATGATCAGGAACGACATCCCGGCGATGTCGTAGATCGTGTGGTCGCCCGGACGCGGGATGTCTTCCTCACGGCACGCGAACTGCCATACCCGTTTCCAGATCCGCTCGACTTCGAGGTCGTGGAACTCCTTCGTGGTGTAACGGTCCTTGGAGATGTCGGCACTGCCGAGGTAGCGCGGGGACTCCATACGCAACACATCGGGCACAGGGTGCGTATCGGTGTCAAGCAGCTGCTGATAGGTGATGCCCGGGGAGCGGGCGAGGATCTTCTCGTTGCTGATGTTCATTGTGGGCTACCTGTCGTCGTGAGGGGACGGTTGTCGCGAGCAGTGAAGCGATGCGGTTTGAAGCAGAGCGTTACGGGAGCGGTTCGAAGAAGTCGGCCCGAGGCGTGTGGGTGCTGTCGTACACGGGCTCATCGCGGACCGTCAGGTACTTGCGGCTGACGGCTTTGCGGAGACCGAACTTGGCCAGCGTCGTGCGCATCTCGAGGTAGTTGGGGTGGCCAAAGTGCAGAGCCAAGGATGCTTCGTCGGCCCAGAGCTCGTAGACCTGGATCCGTCCGTCGATCACGGGGTCGGGGCCGAAGCAATACGCCAGGCACCCGGGCTCGTCGTCCCGGGTGGCTTTCTGGATGGGTACGGCGGCGGCGACGCATGCGTCTCGCTGGGCCGGGTCGAGGTCGATTTCTGCCGAGATGACGATCACGACGCCGAGGTTAATTGATCGGCTGATGAATTCCACTTTCTGGCCCCGGGAGTCGTACGCTCCGCCCATGCGCGCCGCGGTCATCACTGGTCTTCAGCAGGTCGAGATCCGAGAGGTCGTGGTTCCGACCCCGACCGCGGACGGGGTGGTGGTCGATATCTCCCGTTGCGGCATCTGTGGCACCGACATCCATGCCTTCCAGAACGGGCATCCCTACAACCCGGCCATCTGCGGCCACGAGTGGGTCGGGACGGTCTCGGCCCGCGGCGCCGATGTGAAGCTGCACAGCGAGGGCGACCGGGTCGTGGTCGCCGTCCCGCCGGCGTGCGGTCGGTGCACGGCGTGCGTCTCCGGGCAGTCGCGCTACTGCTCGGCCGTGTTCCTGGCGGCCACCGGTCGTGACGTGCGTGATCCCCAGCACGGTGGGTTCGCCCCCCAACTCGCCGTGAAGGCGAACCGGGTCGTGGCTGCCCATCCCGGACTCGACGACGACGAGGCCGCGCAGGTCGAGCCGGCGACCGTCACGTTCCATGCGGTGCGGGCCAGCCTGCTTCGCCTCGGTGACGTCGCCGTGGTTCAGGGCGCCGGACCGATCGGCCTGCTCACGATGCAATGGGTGAAGGCCTTCGGTGCCGGGCAGGTGATCGTGATCGAGCCGAACGACGATCGTCGTGCTCTTGCGCTGTCGCTCGGTGCGAGCGTGGCGGTTTCCCCGGGCGACGAGGCGTCGGCAGTCATACGTGAACATACGAAAGGGCTCGGCGCCGACATCGTGTTCGAATGCGTAGGACGCGCCTTCGCGGTGCAGGGCGCGGTCGACAACGCCCGGCGCGGCGGCGCAGTGTGCCTGATCGGCTTCCCCGACACCGATGCAACGATCTCTCCGGCCACCTGGTTGGTGAAGGAGATCTCGCTCACCTCCTCGCTTGCCTACACCCACGAGGAGTTTGCACTGGCGCAGCAGTTCATTGCCGATGGGCGCGTCAAGGTCGCGCCGATGCACTCCTCGACGGTTTCACTCGACGGGCTCGCCGACGCTCTGGTCGATCTCGCCAGCGGCACGTCCACCCAGACCAAGGTCCTCGTCGACCCGAGGTAGATGGTGGTGCGGCCCGAAGGATTGAGGAAATGACGCTGGCCCCTCCTAGCAGTCGCCGACCGGCTGATGCCGCGGTCATCGGATTCCTCAGTGCCCACCACGGCGCGGAGCCGACGGACCTCGAAGTCCTGCGTGGCGGTTTCTGGTCGGCGGCGTTCGGCTACCGGGTCGGCGACGACGAGTTCGTGCTACGAGTCAGTGACGCGCCTGACGGCTTCCACGCCGATCAACTGGCGATGCGATAGGCATCGCAAACGCTGCCCGTGCCCGAGGTCCTCGCGATCGGCAACGCGTTCGGCCGTGCGTTCGCAATTTCTCGCCGCCACCATGGCCGGTTCCTCGAGGAGGTCGGCCCGGACGAGGCGGAGACGCTGGGCTCGACCGTTGTCCAGCTGCTCGCAGCTCTTCGAGCCGTGCCCGACCCGGGCGGCGCCAATTTGCCATGGCGCGACTGGCTGCTCGACGCCCTCACCGATCGTCCCGATCACCACACCGCCGGGTGGCGCGCCCGTGTCGCCGCCGATCCAGGCGCCGAGAGCGCTTTCGTCGCTGCTGACCGTCGCATCCACTCGCTGCTGGACGCGTGTCCGGATCGCCGTCAGCTTGTCCACTCCGATCTTCTCCACGGCAACGTCCTTGTCACGCCCGCTTCCGATGCCGTTTCCGCGGTCTTCTCTTGGAAGTGCGCGACGTGGGGCGACGCTGTCTACGACCTCGCGTGGTGCACCTTCTGGGCCGCTGGCATGCCGGGATTGGCGCTCTCAACCTGTGGGACCGGGTACCGACTCTTTCGGCGTCCGACGCAGTCGACATCGGCGTCCGCCACCATATGCCTACGAACTGCATATTGGGGTCACGCACCTCGCGTGGTACGCAACGCTTGGCGACGCGGAGAACCTCAGGTGGACCCGACGCCAACTCGACGAGCTCCTCGAGCGCGGCCCGCTCCTCTGATCCGCCGAGCACGACGTCGTCACGGCATGGTCAGTTATCGAACTTTGTGAAGTTATGCCTTGCTAGTAACTTTCCGAAGCTCTGCATAGACTGATGCGGTGGATCCCGTCGCCAACCCGTTCAACCCTGGTGCCGGGACGCCACCGCCCGAACTCGCCGGCCGTGACGAACTGCTGGAGACCGCCCGGGTTTCGCTCGAGCGTCTCCGCCGGGGGCGACCGAGCAAGAGCATGCTGCTCGTCGGCTTGCGAGGGGTCGGCAAGACGGTGCTCCTGGACCGAATCCGCGAGATCGCGGAAGGGTTGGCCGTCGAGACGATCCGCATCGAGGCACCCGAGAACCGATCGCTCCCGGCGCTGTTGGCACCGCAACTTCGGTTGGCGCTTCTCCGTCTGAGCCGTCAGGCGAAGGCCACCGATCTGGCGATCCGCGGGCTGCGAGCGCTTGCCGGTTTCGCGAGATCGCTGAAGGTGAAGTTCGGTGACATCGAGGTGGGCATCGACTACGAGCCCGAACCGGGCCTCGCCGACAACGGCGATCTCGATCAGGACCTCCTGGCGCTGCTCGAAGCCGCCGGCGAAGCAGCGAAGGCCGCCGAGTCTGCGCTGGTGCTGTTCATCGACGAGTTGCAATACGTCCACGAGGACGAACTCGCATCGCTCACCATGGCACTGCATCGCTGCGCGCAGCGCTCGCTCCCGATCTCGCTCTTCGGAGCTGGCCTGCCCCAACTGCCCGGGCAGATGGGCCGGGCGAAGTCGTATGCCGAACGGCTCTTCGACTTTCCGACCGTCGACGCGCTCCGTCACGACGCGGCCGTTGCCGCGGTGCGCAAACCCATCGAGGCCGAGTCCACCCGCATCGCCGATGACGCGGTGGAAGAGATCGTTCGGGTGACCCGCGGGTACCCGTACTTCTTGCAGCAGTGGGGCAAGCACACCTGGGATGTCGCGCCGCACTCACCGATCGAACGTTCCGATGTCGACGCGGCTTCGCCGCTGGCCGTCGCGGCTCTGGACGAGAGCTTCTTCCGCGTTCGTTTCGATCGACTCACGCCCTCCGAACGGCGCTACTTGCGCGCGATGGCCGAACTCGGTCCGGGTCCTCATCGCTCCGGCGACATCGCCGATGTGCTGGCGAGAAAGGTGACCACGCTTGCGCCGCTTCGGGCCACGTTGATCGGAAAGGGAATGGTCTGGAGTCCGAATCACGGCGATACGGGATTCACCGTTCCCCTCTTCGACGAGTTCATGCGACGGGTGATGCCCGGCGACGACTGGCGCGTGGCCGTGTAGATCGGCCGCAGGACCTGCTCCTACGTGGTCTCGTATCGATCGACGACGGTACGGTTGGCACGATGACCGCTGACCCCATGAACTCCGCCCATGACGTCGACGTCGAGGCGTTGCGTGCGCATCTCACGGCGCACAACGGGATCAAGGGTCTCGAGGTGCTCGATCCCTCTGAGGTTGATCGGGCGGTGCGCATCTTCAACCGCGACGGATTCGTCGTCGTTCGCGACGCGCTCGACGCCGAGCAGCTGGCCTTCTTACGTGCGGCGTCCGATGAGGCCGCGCGGAACATCATTGCCCTCGACCCGGATCGTTCGGGGAACCGGGGCTCGCATCGCTACTCGTTCGGCGGTTCGAGCCTGACGCGGAGCATGCTGCACCGGCCGGAGTGGCAGATGCTCGTCGACCTGCCGACGGTGACCCCGATCATCACGGCGATCTTCAAATCGTCGGACTACATGCTGCGCGCCGCGAGCGGCGACTTCTGTCTGCCCGGCGCGACGCAGTATCAGCCCCTCCACTCCGACATTCGGGACTTCGCCGATCGGGCAACGTCGCCATTCAGTTCATTCCAGGATCCGCGAGGCCACCTGTCGATCCGAGACCTTCCGTGTCCCTACGTCGCCGTCAACTTCCTCACGGTCGACGCCACGCCGCTCAATGGCCCGACGCGTCAGATCCCCGGCTCCCAGCACGCCCGTGGCCCGATACCGACACTCGCCGAAGAGCCCGAGTGGATGCGCCTGAGCACCGTGTGCCCGGCACCAGCCGGCTCGGTGCAGATCCGCGACGTGCGGGCGTGGCACGGGGGCACACCCAACGTGTCGGACCATCTTCGGGCCATCCCGAACCTCGAATTCTACGCGCCGTGGTTCCGCGAACCCGTCATCCCCGGCATCACGAAGGTCGACCACCGCAAGCTCTCGCCCCACGCACAGCACCTCACACGCTTCCTTGTCGCGGACTCCTCCGACGAACTCCGCACGGGCTACACCCTCACGCCACCGCGGTAGCTGCCCGGTCGCGCGTGGGGATGCGCCTCAGGTCGTGGGGGTGCGCTTGCCGGCTTCTTCGACGAGCGCCGGCTTCGATTGGTGGAAGCGGGCCGAGCCGCCGTTCGTGGTCTGGCCGCCGTCGACGACGATCGTCTGGCCCGTAACGACGCGCGCTTCGTCGCTGGCGAGATACAGGGCCGCATTGG
The DNA here is from genome assembly GCA_031381685.1 of Acidimicrobiia bacterium. Classification (GTDB taxonomy): domain Bacteria; phylum Actinomycetota; class Acidimicrobiia; order Acidimicrobiales; family JANYDT01; genus JANLQX01. The sequence continues at coordinate 6,524 of JANMYF010000276.1, read as the reverse complement.
CGATGTCGATCGGCATGCCGGCGATGCCCAGGGGAGAGGTCTTCCCCATGTTCTTCTCGGCCACTTCGAGGTTGGTGTGATCACCGGTCATCACGGCGGCGGTCATGGCCGTGACCGTGTTGCCCGGAGCGATCGCGTTCACCCGGATACCGCTCGACGCCAGTTCCGAGGCCACCGACTTGGTGAGCCCGATCACGGCGGTCTTCGCCGCGGTGTAGGCGTGTGGGCCGAGGCCGCCCATGACTCCGGCGATGCTCGAGGTGGTCAGGATCGACCCGCTACCTTGCGGGATCATCACGCGGGCGGCGTGTTTCATGCCGTAGAACGCGCCGCCGAGAAGCACGTCGATCGTGAAGTTCCACGAATCGGCGGTGGTGTCGGCAATCGGCCCGATGGCGCCGACCACGCCGGCGTTGTTGAACATGACGTCGAGCTTCCCGAACTCCGAGACAGCGAGATCGACCGCCGCAGCGACATCGGCTTCCGACGTCACGTTGCACCGGATGAAACGGGTGGACCCGCCGATCTCGGCCTGTAGGGCGCGACCGGCTTCCTCCTGGAGGTCGGCGATGACGACGGATGCACCCTCTTCGACGAATCGTCGCACGGTGGTCTCGCCGATTCCGCTGGCTCCACCGGTGATGACGGCGACTTTGCCTTCGAGACGTCCAGACACGGAATTGCTCCTCTGCAGTTGGAAAAGCGCAACGTAGCCCGAGGCACCTGGCCAGGTCGATTCGGGACTCGCCGCCGCCGCTGGTGAGACCGCAGCGTTGGTGAGACACTCGGCCATGACGATTCGTCCCCGAGACCTTACGGCGAACGATCTTGTGATGAGCTACTTCACCCTGCCGATGCGCCATCCCATCGAGGACCGGATCGCTCTCGCTGCTGCGGCCGGGTTTGCCGGAATCGGCCTGTACATCGGTGAATTCCAGCGGTTGGAGGCCGAGGGCCTCGCCGGAGCGTGGCTGGACGAGCTTCTCGACCAGCACCAGATTGCCGTCGCCGAGATCGAAGTGGTCAGCTCGTGGGCCCGGCCGGGCAGTGATGACCGTGGGTTCGAAGCCGCGGCGTGGGAGATGGCGGACCGTTGGGAGTGTCGGTATCTGCAGGCGATCGGCCCGTACGGCGGTTCCGTCGGCGATGCCGGCACCGCCTTCGGCGGCCTCTGCGATCGGGCCGCCGAACACGGCCTCGTCGTCGGCCTCGAGTTCCTTCCGTTCACGAACATCGTCACCGCCACCGACGCGTTGCGCATCGTGGAGGCGGCCGACCGGGACAACGGCGGCGTGTGCGTCGACATCTGGCATCACGCCCGCGGAGCCAACGACCTCTCGCTGATCGCCGCCATTCCGCCCTTCCGGGTGACGGGCATCCAGATGAACGACGGCACCCGCGTGGCCCAGTTGCCGGACTACAAGGACGACTGTCTCCGCAACCGGGTTCCGCCCGGGGCGGGCGAGTTCGACGTTGTCGAGTTCGTTGCGTGCCTGCGGAACCGAGGGGTCACGGTGCCGTGGTCCCTCGAGGTCTGCCGTGACCTTTCCGGCGGGCCGACCCCGGCCGACCACGTACGCCGATGCGCCGACGCGATGCGGGAACTGCTGCGCAAACCGATCGGATAGTTGATCTACGCACCGTTGGTCCAGGCAAGAGTGGGCTCTTCCCGCCGCGGACCCGCTCAGGGGCGATGGATTCGGGAAAGGGGCCAGCTGTTGCCATAGCGACTCCGGGACGGGTGAAATTGATCTTGCAGTTAGTTTCTCCCTAGCATCGCTGCCGCTGTCACCCCTCTGGAGGTCTTTGCCATGCCCACTCGTGTCTCGGTTGCTGAAGGTGTGCTGGAGGAAACGGCCGACGGCCCCCGCCTGAAGGGCAGTCGCTGCATCGACTGCGGGACGTTCGCGTTCCCGGCCCAGAAGAGCTGCCAAAAGTGCTCGGGCATGAACATCGAGCCGACCCTTCTTGCCGACAAGGGCCTCCTGTGGACCTTCACGATCCAAGGCTTCCCGCCGAAGTCCCCGCCCTATCGCGGCAACGCTGACCTGGCGACCTTCGTGCCGTTCGGCGTCGGCTACGTCGAACTGCCGGGCGAAGTAAAGGTCGAGACGCGCCTCACCGAGTCCGATCCGTCGAAGCTGCACATCGGCATGGAGATGGGCATGGTCCTGGAGACCATCGGCGTCGACGCCGACGGTAACGACCTCGTCACTTTCGCGTTCGCCCCCACCGGCAACTGACCCGCACCCGCATCTCCACAACGCACCCCAACGCACCACGAGAACGAAGGAATTCTGACCATGAGCAACAGCACTGAAGTGGCGATCGTCGGCATCGGTATGCACCAGTTCGGACGCACCGATGGGGTGTCCGGCATGGACCAAGGCGTCGTCGCGGTTCGCCGCGCCGTCGCCGACGCCGGGGTGAAGTGGGACGACATGCAGTTCGCCTTCGGCGGAAGCCAGTCGTCGGGTGCAGCCGACACCATGGTGTCGAAGCTGGGCCTCACGGGTCTCCAGTTCATCAACGTGGCCAACGGTTGCGCCACGGGAGGGTCGGCGCTCTTCAGTGCCTACAGCTCGATTCGGTCCGGCCTCTCGGACATCGGTATGGCCATCGGATTCGACAAGCACGAGCGAGGCGCGTTCCGCGTCGAGACCAAAGGCATGGACTGGTACGGCTCGTCGGGTCTCGCGCTCACCACCCAGTTCTTCGGCATGAAGATCAACCGCTACATGCACCAATACGGCATCACCAACCAAAGCCTCGCTCGGGTGTCGGCCAAAGCGTTCCGCAACGGGTCCATGAACCCCATGGCGTGGCGACAGAAGCCGATCTCGGAACAGGAAGTGCTCGCCTCGCCGATGCTGAGCTACCCGCTCACGCAGTACATGTTCTGCAACCCGGCCGAAGGGGGCGTCGCCCTGGTGCTGTGTCGTGGTGATCTCGCCCACAAGTACACGGACCGACCGGTCTTCCTGAAGGCCGCTGTCGTGAAGTCCCGCCGCTTCGGGAGCTTCGAGGTGCTCGCGCCGTCGATCGCCCTCGAGCACAACGCCGGCCCGACCGTCGACGCCTCCAAGGCGGCGTTCGAGATGGCGGGCATGGGCCCGAAGGACATCGACCTCGCCCAGTTGCAGGACACCGAAGCCGGCGCCGAGATCATGCACATGGCCGAGAACGGCTTCTGTGAGCACGGCGAGCAGGAGGCGATGCTCGCCAACGGTGAGACCGAGATCGGCGGGCGACTGCCGGTCAACACGGATGGCGGATGCCTTGCCAACGGCGAGCCCATCGGGGCATCCGGGCTCCGCCAGGTCTACGAGAACGTGCTGCAGCTCCGCGGCGACGCCGGTGCCCGCCAGGTTCCGAACAAACCGAAGACTGCCTATACGCACGTCTACGGGGCGCCCGGCATCTCGGGTGTCACCATCCTGAGCCGCTAGCGCGCTCGTGAGCGTCGACTTTACGCGCGCTTATCATATCGGGGTACGCGTCCCCGATATCCAGATCGCCATGAGCGAGATGGGCGCGGACCTCGGGCTCACCTGGTGCTCGCTCCAAGAGCGCGAACAGGATGTGTGGACTCCGTCGACGGGCGCAATCAAGGTTCCGCTGCGGTTCACCTATTCCGCCGAAGGACCTTCTCACGTCGAGCTCCTCGAAGGTGCAAGCGGATCCATCTGGGACGGGCGGATCAACCCCGGCATCCACCATACGGGGGTGTGGGTCGACGATGTCGCGGGTGAGACCCGCGCGCTCCTGGCCAAGGGTTGGACGCTTGCTGCCGCGGGTCGCTCGCCCGAGGACGGCTTCGGTGCGTTCACCTACGTCGTTCCTCCGAGTGGACTGATCGTCGAACTCGTCTGGAGCGCGATCGAGCCGATGTTCCAGCGCTGGTTTGCCGGTGGTCCTCTCGGCTGAGGTCTGCTTCTTCTGTCGGGACCTCCAACGAATGAACGGAACGCCGCATGCATGATCTCGACGCAATGCCCGATCGAGTGTCGGCCTTCCTCAACGCCCAGAAGACCGGACGGACAGCGACGGTTCGTTCCTACGCCCTCATGACCGGTGGCTACAGCCGGGTCATGGCGCGCGCCGAGGTCGAGTGGAGCGACGGCGTCGTGCAAACGCTGGTCCTGCGTGGTGACCCCCCGCCCGACAAGACCATGCTGGTGACGGATCGCGACATCGAATGGGCCGTGCTGCGAAGCCTGTCCGACCAGCCGTCGATACCGATGCCCGCCGCGCTGCATTACGACGGCACCGGCGAGCACCTCGGGACCAAGGCCATTGTGCTCGAGTTCTGTGCCGGTCCGTCCCTGCAGGCGGAACTCAGTGCGCTCGTCGCCGAAGGGGCGGCACCCGACGACCCCCGGTTCTCGGCCATTCGTGACGCATTCGTCGACACCATCGCGACCGTGCCGAAGGTCGAACTCGATGCGCTCCCCGCAGTGCTCGAGCGTCCTGTGGACTGGAATGCCTACATGTCGAGCGTGAACCGCTCGTGGGCAGAAAACGAGAGGCTCCTCGGCGAGTCGAACCCGACGATGCGCTACCTGGCCGCATGGCTCGACGCGCACCGCCCGCCACCTATGCCGCTCGCGCTTCAGCACGGCGACCTGCAGCCGGCCAACATCCTCATCGACCCTTCCGATGGCGGGCACCGCCTCATCGACTGGGAGTACGCCCACATCGGTGACCCGCGTGAAGACCTCGGCTGGTACGTGACGTACTCGGCTGCTGCGGGCCCGCAGCTCTATGGGGCCGATCCCGAGGCCTTCCTCGCCCGATACCGCGAGAAGACTGGAACATCGGAGCTCTACGTCAACCAGGCGACCATCGGCTACTTCTCGGTGGTATCGGCGGTGAAGGTGTTCAGCCAGATCGTCCAGGCAATGTCGACCATGGCGGAGGGAAAGACCGGCGGCGTGATGACGACATACAACATCAACGCGGCGACCGTCGGGCACATGAACTTCCTGGCCGCCTGCAGCGCGCTGGCCGAGCCGATCGACGCGTTGCGAGCCATGCACGAACAACTCGTGGCGTCCGCAGGAGGAGCGCAATGATGCTCCGCCCATGGCGCTGCGCTGCTCCGCTCGGCTTCCGTGCTCGCAGCACCGGACATCTCACCACCTCGGGAGTCAACCCGTGATCGCTCTTCCCACCACCGCCCAGATCATTCTCGACTGCCGACGCGAGCTCCTCGAGGTCATCGGACCCGAGGTGCAGTCAGACGCCGGAAAAGTGAGCGTGCAGATGTTGGAGAACGTGCTTCGCAACGCCGCCACCCGTGCCGCACATGAGATCGCCTGGATGCGTGAGGAGACCTCGGCCATGGAAGCCTTCGCCCGGGACACGCTTGCCGCGGCTCCAGCGGCGTCCTCGATCGACGGAGCGCTTGCCGCTCTCGAAGCGGGCCCGCGCCAGAGCCTCCACCTCGATGATGTTGCGAGGGTCTACAGCCTGGCGGGCGAAGCGTTCTCGTGTGCGATCGAAACAGCGTTGGGCGGTGGGCTCGCCGAGTTGGCCGAGAGAGGTGCGGCTCTGCTGGCCGCTCGAAGTGCCACCGAGGTAGAGATCATGGGCGAGTGGGGCTTCGTCGGCCGGGGATGACCGGACCGATCATGCTGAGAAGCCCGACACAACGAACGTGAGCTGACCGTGACCCTGTTCAATCTTTTCCGCAAGCCCCGCACAACGAAAGCGAGCATGTAGATGGCAACGATCCTCGCCCATATCACCATCAAGGCCGGCAAAGAGGCGGAGTTCGAGGCGCTCGCCCGGACACTGCACGCCGCGTCCCACGCCACCGAGCCTCATCTGCGCGCGTACGGATATTGGCGCGGCAGCGAACCGCGCACGTACTACACGCTCCTCGCGTTCGAGACTTTCCTCGACTTCATCGCCCATCAGACCAGCGATCATCACGAGGCCGCGGCGCCCCAACTCGGCGCGTGCATCGAAGCCATGCGCCTCGAGTGGGTCGACCCGATCCAGGCGGCGTCCACCCTGCCGCCGACCCGGTCACAGGACGCGCCCGCCGATGCCGACGAGCTCACCGCACGGTATGCCGCGCGCTACGCCGCCCAGATCGCCGACTGGTGGCCTCCCCGAAACTGACGTGGGCCAGCTGGCTCGCTCGGGCCAGCAAAGTCGTGGTTTCGCCAGTTCTCCTGGCCCCAGATAGCCAGCTGGCCCACGGGGGTTGTTCTGCGTCAGTCGGGTTGACCTCGGAGGACGTCCGGTGCTGACGCGCCGCGCATCACGTAGACGGCGAGGCCGACGAGGTTGAGGCCCGCCGCCATGAGGTAGGCGCTGCGGTACCCCCCGCCGTGGTCGCGGAGCCAGCCCATCGACAGCGGGCCGAACGCGTTGCCGGCGGCCACGAAGATTGCGGAGCGGCCGTAGATCCGTGGGTAGTCACGTACTCCGAAGACCTCGGCGAGGAGCAGCGGATGGAGGAGCAACACGTTGCCGACGCCGAGGCCGAACAGCACCGCTCCGACGTAGATCGC
>JANMYF010000201.1:0-1641 GCA_031381685.1 Acidimicrobiia bacterium | reverse complement strand
GAGCCGTCGGATCGCTGTGTCGCATAACAGGCTGCAGGGCACTGCTGTCGCGCACGATGACTCGTGCAAGGTCCCTATCGCGTTGGGCCTCAACGCTGAACGGGGTGCGGGCGTGTTGCACCGCGTTGGCGGCAAGCTCCGACACGATCAGCAGTGCGTCATCGAGCCTGTCCGCGTTGGTTGTTGGCGCCCACATGTCGCGTAGGCAGCGTCGAGCGGCGGTGACGGCTGCCGTTTCGCACGCATAAGACGCCAAGAAGATGTGTCGACTCCAGTCGTCAATGGAAACCGTGGCGTCGTGCATACCGCACATCGCATTCAGGGTGACCGCCGCTCCGGGCAGCGTCGTGGCGAAGCTCGGGTACGCGCACAGCACATCGAATCCGTGTTCGTGCGAAAGTCCATGCCAGAGCCGTTCAAGATCCATGGCTTGGCGCACGTCGCCACGCTCCCACAGGATCGCTACCATCTCGCCGAACAGACGCACCGGGCGACCAGTGTCCATCGCGTTGGCGACCACACGCCCGGCCAGCGCCGTCACGGCCGACCAGTCGATCCCGTTGCCGGTCTTCACCGATGCCAGCGTGGCGTCGGCATCAAACAACACCAGAACCCCTCGACGGCCCATTTCATCGACATCCACGCCACTCACGGCGAGCGCGTCGCGAACTTTACCCAGAGACGACGCACAAACGATCAGTACGACCGTCTCGTCGGCCAACAGACCTTCCACGGCGTAACGGACGATGCAGCGTTCGAGCGCGCCGCGTTCCTCGTAGAACGAGACGTCGTGGCGGGCATCGATGCGCACTAGCCCTCCGCTGCCGGGATCAAAAGGCCTCGCTCACGGACGTCGAAGGCGAAGGACCGTCCCGACGAGGCCGGGATTCCCCGACGCTGGGTCAACCCCTCTGTGACTATCCCGTCATACATGGCCCTTCCCACAATACCAGTCGGGGTCAGCTCGCCTGCGGGTAGTGAGCTCATTGGTCTGGGACACCCTCCGCTCCAATCGAGGCCGGGTCGGCGTCAGTCTCCAAACGCGCCGACGCCGAACGTAGACGGCGGCCAAAATCACCCGATGCGCCAGCGCAGACAGATCGCGGACTATGAACCCAATGCCGCGGACGGTCCGCGCGATGCGGGGTTCGCCACCAGCTTCGAGCTTCGCTCGCAGTGAGCCGACGTGGACGTCGAGGGATCGCAATGACGCGGTGAAGTCTTGGCCCCACATCAGTTTTCGCAGTGTCTCGCGAGAAAGCGACACGCCGGGGTTCCGCACCAACAACTCAAACAGGTCGAATTCCGGCTTTGTGAGCTCGTGTTGCCGAGGGCCAACCCACGCATGGCGTGCGTGTGGGGTCGAGCTTCAGGTCGGCGAAACCGTACGGGAGCCTTTATTCCCGACTGGTTCGGCGCAGAAGGGCCCGGATCCGGGCGACGAGTTCGGTGCTCGCATACGGTTTGATCATGTAGTCGTCGGCGCCGGCTTCAAGGCCTGCGACGCGGTCGTCCACCTCGTGGCGGGCCGTGAGCATGAGGATCGGCAGCTCGGCGTGCCGCCTCCGAAGTATTCGACATGCCGTGAGCCCGTCCATCTCGGGCATCATCACATCGAGGATCACAAGGTCGGGTAGCTGC
>JANMYF010000200.1:0-10239 GCA_031381685.1 Acidimicrobiia bacterium | reverse complement strand
CACCACCTGTCGACGGCCGGGGGCCGTGAAGTAGCTCCGCTCGAGGCGCAGGAGGGTTCGGTGGCGAGGCATCACGAACTGCACCCATGCGGGTATGGACAGTCCTTTGACCGGGATCGGTCGACCGGCTCGAAGCCACGCTCGGTGCACGCTTCCGACCATCAACAGATCGCCAGGGGGGCAGTTCGCTCCTAGGGTGACCACACGATCGGCCCCGATCGTGTGCAACGCCTCAGCGGCGCGGATGCGGAACTTCGCCGGATGCTGAGCATCAGTGCAGTCAATCTCGACATGGCGGATTCCCGCCGGCAGAAGTTCGGGTGATTCCAGTTCCCCTCCGACGAACCACGTGGTGTGTCGTTCGCCGAGATGTCGCAACAACTCCCAGGCGACGCGTTCGACCCCGCCGCGACGGTGGGCGCCACTGAACACCACGGCGACCTTCACGCGCAAACCGACCGGTAGAGCGCGGCGAGCTTGTCTACGTGCGTCTCAATCGAGTACCGCTGACGCTGAACGGCTTGGAGCCGGGCACCCAGTTGGGGTCGGTCCGGGCGCTCGGCCGTGTGACGCAGCGCAGCCCCCAACGCGTCGGGATCACCTGCCGGGTAGAGCAGTTCGGGGAAGTCCCGAAGTATCTCCCGGTGGCCTCCACCGTCGGCGGCGAGCAGCACAAGACCGTCGGCCATCGCTTCGGCGACGCTGAGCCCAAACGGTTCGTCCGATCGAGGGGCGAGTTGGAACGCCGACGTGGCCCGGAGCGGGCCAAGGTCAGTTTGCGAGCCGACGAATCGAACCGAATCCGCGACTCCAGAGGAACGGGCGAGCCGTTCCAGGGTCGAGCGCTCCGCGCCACCACCCGCGATGACCAGTCGCCAACCTTCGCTCCCGAGCTGGGAGCGCGCCCATCCACGGATCGCTTCGTCGGTTCGCTTCTCGCGTTCGAGGCGCTGCGCCACCAGCACCTGTCTTCCGGCATTCGGGACGAGTTCGGCATTCGCAACGCCGTTCGGGATGACGATCGTGGTTCCCGGGACCCGTTGAGCGACAAAGTTGCTGATTGCGATCTGTGCAGACAGCCGTGACGAAAGGAGCCGATCGGCTGGGTGGGGTATACCGCGAGGGTGAGCAAAGTGGAGTGTCGCAACCACCCGTGATCGCCGCAGTGCACCCATTCCTACGGAAACCATCTCTGCTGCAGTCATATGTGCATGGATGACATCAGCCCGACCGCTTCGCAGTAACGCGAAAGCAACTGCCGTAGAAGTCGTCGCCTCTCGATGCTTGACGCTGTGGGGCAGTGCTGCGCGCATTCGGACCGGATCTCCCCCAATCGCTTCTACCGTGAACCCGCGTGCGACCAGTGCCGGGGCCACCATCGCTATGTACCGTTCGACACCGGCAAACGCGTCGGATCGGACGACGTGGACTACTCGCATGGACTGAAGCTTCCCAGTCCCGCAAACGTCTCCGGCCACGCCCCGGCACGTTCTCGAATTATCGGGGCTTCGGCGATCGTCGGAGGACGGCGGCTAGCGATGGATCCCCGACTTGGTCGCACCCAAGGTCGATAGCCACGCGAGGTGGAGCAACATCGAGGTGTTCGCGTGCGGCTCCGATTGGGTCATCCAGTGGGTCTTCAGCCACGACGCGTCGATGCCATCGGGGAGCCCACTGCCGTCCCAGCCACTTGCGAACTCGCGAACAACCGGCCCGAACATCGCGCGGGTGAAGTGGGACTTCGTTTCCCGGCGGAGCAGGGCCGGCGGCAACCGATCTCGGAAAGCGGTTTCGATGAGTCTCCGACGCCCGGAATGCCTGTATGGCGGCAGGACGTAGGCCGCCTCCTTGACGATATCCGGGTCCATCAGAGGACTTCTCACCTTGAGTCCACACCACTCGCCGAAGGCACCCATGTTGTGACGGATCGTCTGAACACCCGGGCTGCTCAGGTAGTACGTCACCCAGCGACCTGGCGAGAGTGGTTCTCTTGCTGCCTCGAGGGAGCCCTTTTGCATTGCCTCCGCAATCAGCTGCTCGCTGAGCCAGGGCAGATCCCAGCCGAAGCGATTCTGACGTTTGATCATCTTCGCCCGCAGCGGTACGGGTGCGAGCATGAAGGCCAGCTCTCGCGGCACCGATCGGAGCTCCCGAGCGAGAATCTTCGCCTTGATCTCCGGCAGAGCCCCGAGCCGCCGAGGACCGAAGACCTCGTCGCCACCTTCGCCGGTAAGCAGGACACCCGGCGCCAACGAACGCCAGATATCAGCCCTGGTCAGCAGCGCTGGCGGCCAGACAGCGCCAAGATCACGAAGCGCTTCCTGTGGTCCCGGACCGAGCAGATCCAAGTCCGGGTTCGTACGCACGATCGCACCAGTGATCCCGAGAAAACTCAGGACCAGTTCTTGATAGTCCGTCTCGTGCGTTTCAGGCAGGTCAGGAAAACGGAAGATGACCGGAATCGGAGGATCATGAGCCGAAGACCGGCATGCTTCGGCAGCGGCAGCGAGCACTACCGACGAGTCGCAGCCACCGGAGAATTCGACGTACAGCGGGCGGTCAGTGAGCTCACGCGTGACGGACTCGACTAAGCATCCCCAAAGATCACCAGAGCGCCCGTCTCCCGCCGGTAGACAGGGAACGGTGCCGGTCGAAGAAAACGGATAGTTGAAGAGCTGTTGGTTACGATCAGGTGGCAGTACCGAAGCCACTACGCACGAGACTCCGGACCGAAGGCCTGCACGTCAGGCGCTACGACGCGAATTGAAACCCTCCAACGCCATTGGGAAGATCACCTGGCAGCACGGGTCCGGTCCCGACCTGGTAGTAGCCGTCAGACTTCGGGTTGAGCGGAGATTTCGCGAGCGTGAGGTCCTGAACCGAGCCGAGAGTCTGGATGACGGGAGCTTCGTAAGGCAGCTTGCTAGCGACGTTGTTCATGGCAACAGCCTACCCAGCAGGGGACATGGCCTGTGATGCCGGGTGTCCCCTAGGGGATTGCGCCATCAGCCCGGCCGAGCAGCCAGGCCTAGGGTGCACCCGGTGGAGCTCGTCGAGACCCTTTCCGCATTGTGTCGATCCTGTGGCTCATGCTGCGATGGTTCACTGTTCGAGCTCGTGGTGCCGTCGGAGGGGGACCTGTTCGAGGTTCGTCAGCCGTGCGAGTTCCTTGCGGAACTCTCCTGCCAGCGGTATCTCGAGCGCCCGCGATCGTGTCGCAAGTTCGCCTGCGGCGTTCTCGCCAGTTACGCAGATGGAAACATTTCCGCGGAAGAGGCTGGAGATGCGGTCCGGGAGTTTCGTGAGGTGGTTTCAGAACTGTCCGCTCGTCTGAGGGGCGAACCCGGGAAGGCACTTGCTCGCCGGATCTACGAGTCCGAGCCGGACTTGATGCTGCGGGCGCGAAAGGGTGAATCGCAGGCCGTCGATACGCTGTTTCTCGTCGCCCGCTACCGCGAAAACAGGCTGCGTTTCATCGGTTCGTCTGACTGGAACGGATGATCCCGCCGGACGTTGAACTACTCACCATGTTCGCCACTGCCTCGAACAGCTCGACGTTGCGCTCTCGATCGAAGGCATCAGCCCACGGCACATCGATCACACCAACCGGCAACCGCACGGACAGCGCCGTCACCGCTTGGAACTCCTGCATTTGACACCTCGGTCCGCTCCAGCCGATGAGACGTGACGACGGGAGCAACCAGCGAAGTGCCTCGAGGGGGTCGGCGATCCGCAAACTCACCTCAGAGGCGTCTCTGGACGGCCGAGGGATCACAATGGCGGCGAGCTCACCCGACCCGTTGTCGATCTCCTGGGGTCGAACGCCGATCCGGCCATCGGCGGTACGGCGGACGACACCGCGTAGGTGATCAGCCAGGTAGCCCGCCCTTTCGCGCAGGCGAAGTTCGACTAGACCGGTCGTCACCGTCAGCGAGTCGACGCCTTGGATGTTCCGAACGCAGGTAACATCGTCGGCGACCAGTTTCGCGCCTTCCGATATCAGGGTTGCGGCCACGGTGCTCTTGCCGACCCCCGATGGACCGGCAATGGCCACTCGAAATCCGTTTATCGCCACCGTCGTCGCGTGGAGGCAGTAAGCACCCCTCAGGGTGGTGAGCGCGGCGAAGACCGCTCCCTGGAGCAGCACTGCGGCGAAGTCCGCATCATCGCCTGGCGTGAGCACCACCCGGATGGAGCGCAATCGCTCGTCCATCCAGAAGTCCGCATGGCCCGCGTAGCGCATGCAGTACCCGGTCGTTGGCGTGCGAGTGATTGTGAGCGGCCAGTGCAGCTGCGAGCTATACAACTGCTCGCCGACCGGGGGGGCCGCCGGCACTTCGGCCCATTCGATCGAAGCTACCGATACGTCGGGGGGGCCGGAGATCTCCAGCGCGGAGATGGGAACACTCGATCGAACGGCCAAACCGTGCAACGAGTACGTCGCGGGTTCGTCCGACTGTTCAGATCTCACGGAGCGACGTCTGAGCGGCGGGGCCGAGAGCCACACTCTGTTCCTTGCGATGAACGCAGTCGACTTCGACCCGACGGGACGTGGTCAACCGCAACACGCTTTCCACTCTTGCATCTTCACTCACTTCGTCGGACGGCCGAGCGGCCTCAACGAAGCTGGGCCAAACGAAACCGTAGTTCTGCGAGACGGCCCCGGGAATCTTCCTCGTCGCCGTTCAGAGGCGCTCGGATCCCGCGACGAGCCACTTCGCCTAACCTGTGTCAGCGACAGAGAGGTATTTCCTCTCGGGTGTCTGGGTGGCACGGTCGACGCCGACGGAGGCAAAGCGCCGATGGAGTCATTGTGGAACGCACGTATCAACTGAGGAAGGCCGAACTCACCTGGCGCCAAGTCGGCGACGCCATCGTCATCCTCGACCTGTCCGATTCTTCGTACCTGTCGGTCAGCGGCGCTGGTCGGGTTATCTGGGAACGTCTCGACGGCGGGGCAACCCTTGCTGAACTTGTGGCCACCGTGATGGAGGTGTTCGACGTCAGCGAAGCGCTCGCCGCCGCGGATACGTCGCTCTTCCTCGAGTCGCTCGAGGAACGCAAACTCCTCGAGCTCAGCGCCTAGTTTTCCACTTCGGCGTCAGGCTCGGCCAGGAGTCCGAGCTCGTGAGCCCGGGCCATGGCCTGGGCCCGGTTGCGGACATCGATCTTGCGAAACAACAACCGTTGGGTGTTCTCGACGGTTTTGATGGCGATACCCAGCGCCCGGGCCGTTTGCTTCACCGATTCGCCCCTTTCGATGGAACGAAGCAGGTCGAGCTCACGCCCGGAGATCGAGATCGGCGAGAGCAATTCGGGATTGCCGCTGCGCAGAGCACAGCACAGCGAATCGACCTGCACGTCGGTCAGCACGGCTCGACCGTCGGCAGCGGACTGAACGGCCCTGATCAACGCTTCGACGGGTTCGCCGTCTACGACGACGGCAAAGGCGCCGCATCGAATGGCTCGCAGGAGCTCGGCGCCGTCCGGAGCGGCTCGAACGGCGAGCACGCCCTTTGGGGAACCAGGAGCCAATGCGGCGAGAAGATCGGTGCCTGTCACGACCAACACATCAGCTACAACGGTGTCGGCTAGCACTAGGTGCTCGTCCAACACCCGCTCCAACAGCGAGACGAGCAGAGGTTGGTTGCCCAGGACTGCCACCGATGGCCGCGCCGGCCTCGTCACGAAGCAACCTCGGTCTGGGTGAGCAGCCCGAGGCGAATTGCTGTGGCAACAGCCTGTGACTGGCTCTGCACCCCGAGGCGTCGGAACACGCGCTGCTTGTGGTTCTCGATAGTTCGGTGACTTACCCCGAGCGCTTCGGCCATGTGCCTGGAGGTGTGCCCCCGGGCCAGCAGTTGCAGGACCTCGAGCTCCCGCGCGGTGAGCGGGAGAGGGCCGAGACGGGGCGCCTCCCATCGACGCAGCGTGCGTTGAGCCGGATCGATCACCGCCCTGACGAGGACGGCTTCGCCGGAGGCCTCGTCGACCAAGGAATCGAAACCATCGGACGACGCGCTCGCCAGTTCGGCAACGGAGAGGCTGGCATGCACGCCGACGATCCGTGCGGCCGGCATATCGGAATGAACAGCTCGGGCCACGGCTCTCCACTGAGCCTCCGAGCCAGTCTGCTGCCCGCCTTGGTGGATCACCACGATGTCTGGCGTGAGCGCGGCAAGCTCGGCCATGGACGTCGGCTCGGTCGCGGCGATCACCTGCAGCCCGGCCGTGGTGCCGAAGAGCAACTCGAGGCCTCGCCGCCACCAGGGGGACGGGTCGACGATGGCGAGCCGGAGGAGGCCGTGGGGACGCGCCACCAGGGACTCTTCCATCCTTCGATCATCCCATGCGTCGTCTGTGGAGACACCCGGTTCGCGGGACGAGATCATGCACGGCCGGGTCCGAGAGGTCGAGCTACTACGCTCACGTGGGTGGGTTTCGCCGACGATCGCCCGGCTCGTGGAAGCGGAAGAGGCGGCTCCATGACCCAGGAAAGGGTGTTCCGGTGGATCGCCGTGCTGCGCCGCCACGTCTGGTGGCTGGTGATCCCGTCTGTGATCGTCGCCGGCGCAGCCTCGTTCGACGCATCCCGGGATGGCGCAGCGACGTACAGCGCGAAAACGATCCTCTACGCCCAGTCGCAGCTCCCATCGGCCTCGTCGAACCTTCAGAACCAGGTCGACGACTGGGGACCGTTTCTCCGAGCGCAGGCGCAACTCGCGAAGAGCAGCTCCGTGCTGGCGAAGGCGGCGTCTGCGGTCGGCAACACCAACGCTTCGGATCTCCGGGGCAGCATCTCGACATCCGTCGATGGTGCGAGCAACACCCTCACGCTGAGCGCCGTTGGTGCGAGCCCGGGACGGGCCATCTCTGTGGCCAACACCGTCGCCAAGACGCTGTCAGAGGCTGGCCTGCAGGAGCTGGCGGCCCGGCTCAAGGTTCGGTCCGCTGACCTCCAGCGCCAGATCGACCGCCTCGACAAGACCGTGCAGAAGCTCAATGCCGATCTGCTGACGGCCCGCTCGAACCTGCAGGACACCACCACGATCGAGGCCCGTCGCAACACAGCTACCAATCAGTACGGCTCCCTCGTGTCGAGTCAGCAGGAGCTTCTGAACGAGGTAGCCCTCCAGCGCGCACCCCTCGCCATCCTCGAACCGGCCACAAAAGCCGTGCCGACCTCGGGCCCGTCGATCCCGCTTCGAGGCGCTCTCGGCGTGCTCATCGGACTCGTTCTCGGTGCTGGGGCACTGTGGCTGCGCCAACTCCTTGACGACACGGTCCGTCGGGTCGAGCAGGTCGAAGAACTCATCGACGCGCCACTGCTGGCCGAGCTTCCGAGCGAGAAGCTTCGCCGCGACTCCACCCTTCCGACGCTCGATCACCCGAGCGGAGGTCTCGCCGAAAGTTTCCGCGGTCTACGAACGGCGCTGAAGTTCGTCGACCACGGGGAACGGCTTCGGAGTTTCGCGATCGTGAGCTCCGAACCGCGCGACGGCAAGACGTTCACCGCGGCAAACCTGGCGGTGAGCTTCGCCCAAGCGGGAGCGGAGGTATGTGTCGTGTCGGCCGACCTCCGCAACCCCGCACTCGATGCCGTGTTCGGCGTGGCCGGCTTGCCAGGACTCGCCGAGCTGCTCGGCGAACCGACCAGTCGTGACGAGGTCCCCGTCATCGAGATCACCCGCTACATCCGTTCCACCCAGATCGAAGGGCTCTCGGTGCTCCCGGCCGGGAAGGTTCCGTCGAACCCGTCAGAGCTCCTTGCCGGTTTTCGCGCCACGTTGGTGATGGCTGAATTACACCGAAGCTTCGATGTGGTGATCGTGGACTCGCCTCCGTTGCTCGTCGCCGATCCGGAGATCATCGGCGATCTCGTCGACGGTCTCGTGCTCGTGGTGTCGGTCAACAGCACGAGGATCCGACGCCTTCGCCGAGCGGCCGAGCGGCTCGCCGACAGCCCGCTCCGACTCGCCGGGGTCGTCGTCAACCGGACCGAGCCACGGAAGGGTTACTACGGACCCTACGGGTCTGCGTACTCGCCTTACACCAAGGGAAGCGGACGAAGTGGCCGCAACAAATCCGAGAGCACGGCCGCGACCGACCCGGTGGCGGCCGGGAACAAGTGATGCGTTGGTTGGTCGGCCGACCGATAGATGACCGCCGCTAGGCCATGGGAGATGACACTGCCCTGACCTACGGCGATCTCTGGGGCTCCACCGGTCGCTCGCTGAAGGATCTCCCATCCGTCCTCGCGGGATCATTCCGACTGCTCCGCCGGGCGGCCTCTCGGTTGTTCGCAGCAACGCTTGTTCTCCAGGTGATCGGCGGGGCTCTCGTCGGCGCGCAGCTCTATGTCGGACGCGGGCTCCTGACGAGGGTGATCGGACCTCGACGCATCAACGTGTCGTCGGTGATCCCCTGGGGGTTCGCCTTTCTCGGCGTCCTCACGGCCATGTCCTTCGTCGGCCTGGTGTAAGCCGAACTGCAACGGATCGTCGCCGAATCGGTGGCCCGGGAGGCGCAACGCGAGGTCACACGAGCGCATCCGCCGGCTGCGACAGCGCGGTCGGCGCCGCATAATCATTGGTGTTGCCAGTCGCTTGGCAACGGCGGTGATGGCCACCGTGCACTACACCCTCGTGGTCCTCATCGACCACGGTCGAATCACGGTCGCCGAAGCAGGTGTCGCCGCTGGTGCGATCGAGTTGCTCGCCCAACCGATGAGGCACTCTGCGACGCGGCGCGGGTTGCGTCCGCCGCCGAACAAGCTCGCGCAGGCGGGTTCGTCGACGACCTTCCGCGGGAGAACGAAACACTGCTCACAGTTCGTCGGCGTGACCGATCTGTCGATCGGGCAATAGCAGCGGATCGCGCTCGCTCGTGCGTTCTTTCGCGACGCCGGGCTCGTCGTGCTCGACGAACCTTCGTCTGTGCTCGACGCCGGACGCATTGTTTGAGCACGGCACCCATACGGACCTGTTGGCTGCCAACGGCACCTACGCCCGTCTGTTCAAGCTGCAAGCTGCAAGCTGCCGCCTACACCTGAGAACTTGCGCCTTCCTTGGCGAGCGGGGCGTCCTGCCAGTTGTAGGAGCAGATAAGGACCGTCAAGGGCGCAGAACAGATCGATACAGCTCGACGTATCGCTCGGTAATCGCCGACCAATCGAAGGCCTCAGCTCGCGTTCGACCAGCAATTCCAAGAGCCGTCCGGAGCGCAGGGTCGTTCGCGAGGCGACGAAGCGCACCGGCCAGTGCTTCGACATCATCTGCAGGGACGAGCATGCCTGTCACGCCGTCGAGCACGATTTCCGGAACGCCACCGACGTGCGACGCGAGCACCGGACGGGCCGACGCCATTGCTTCGAGGTTCACGATCCCCATCGGTTCGTGGCGAGACGGCAGGACAAATATCTCGCAGCCCCGAAACAACTCTGCGGTTCGCTTCCGATCCGTTCGACCAACCAAAGAAACCCCATCGGCAAGCCCGAGTTCGGCGGCAAGCGCAGTCAGCTCAGATCGTTCAGGGCCATCGCCGGCGAGAACCAACTCCCACGTGTCGTCCAACCCGGATTTGGCGAAGGCACGGAGGAGAACGTCGAAGCCCTTGTTCCAAACGTGGCGTCCGATCGCGAGCACATAGGGGCGTGACCGCCGTTCGGGAACAGCATCGTCGAACTCGGAACGCGAAATCCCGCCATACACGACCTGCCCGCGTCGTCCAAGATCAATACTGACGAACGCGGCACCTTCGGCCAGGGTCTGAGCGCTGCAGGCGGTCACGACGTCGGCGTGTCGAAGCAGGTAGCGAAGGAGCTTGGGCAGGAACCACGATCGCTGATACACGCCGGTCGCGTCCATCGTGAGCTCACCGTGCATGGACACGACCAAAGGCAGGCGCAGCAGCCGCGCCGCGATGAGAGCATAAAGGCCGTTGTTCGACACACAGTGGACATGGACGATGTCGCTTCCATGCTGACGGAGCGACCGCACGATGCTGATCACGTCGGGCAAGAGATGGACGACGAATCGGACTGTCGTCTTCCACGATCCGGCAGGTGGAACAAATCTCCAGCGGCGCACCTCGATGCCGTCGAGCGTCTCCCGGCCGGGGAGGTTCGTTGGAAAGCGGGTGGTGGCAACAACGACGCGCGAACCGCGATTGGTCAACTCGATGGCGAGGCGTCTCGTGAGCTCCTCCACCCCGCCAAGGTGCGGATGGAAGGCACTCGAA
>JANMYF010000142.1:0-16386 GCA_031381685.1 Acidimicrobiia bacterium | reverse complement strand
TCACAGAAGCCCTTTCCATCGGTCTCTCGTCACGCCAGGAGAACACCTCCAGGCCCGGACATAACTTGACCGCAATCAGTGACGGACACAATGGGTTCCGGGCACGTTGACCCATCCCAGCCACGGCAATGGCCGGACTGGGTCAGCCCACCGCCCATCGGTCAGCAGCGCTTCACCGGGCGTTCACCTGATGGGAAACCACGGCTGGACGCCCGGGCGGTGTCTGCTACCGTTGACACTCCACGGTCTGGACCCGTGGTGCAGCCAGGAGTGCACGCCGGCCTGTCAAGCCGGAGGTCGCGGGTTCAAATCCCGTCGGGTCCGCCACGTCAGTTCCCCGCCTGCGGGGGCGGCGATCCAACTGCTCCGGTGACGGGCGGCTGGGCCACGGTCGGATAGCTCAGTTGGTAGAGCGCACGCCTGAAAAGCGTGAGGTCACCGGATCGACACCGGTTCCGACCACCAGGTAGGGCGAGCCGTGCATCGGCATGAGGGCCGACACGCACGTCGGCGATACCGTGGGCGCATGGGGCACTTTTCGGGGCGCATCGCGCTCGTCACCGGCGGCGGTCGAGGGATCGGGCGGGGCATCTCATTGCTGCTCGCCGAGCGGGGCGCGGCGGTCGCCGTCAACTACGCAAAGGACGCTGCCAGCGCAGCGGAAACCGTTGACGCCATTCGGGCGGCCGGCGGACACGCGAGCGCGTTTGCCGGTGACATCGCCGACCTCGAAGCGACCCAGTCGATGCTCACCGCCGTCACCGCCGAGTTCGGTGCGATCGACCTTCTCGTGAACAACGCCGGCGTCGCGTCGCGCGGTCGCGGTGTTGCCGACACCGCACCGGATGAGGTGGAGCGCCTGCTCCGGGTCCATGCGATCGGTCCGCACCATCTCTGCCGCCTCGCCCTGCCGGGACTGCGCGAACGGGCGAACGCAATCGGTCGGGCCGACATCGTCGTGATCTCGAGTGTCGCGACCGACACCCACGCCGCCTACGGCGCGCCGTACACCATGGCCAAAGCGGCTATGGAGGCTTTGGCGTTCACGCTGGCGAAGGAGGAGATGCGCAACGGCATCCACGTGAACATCGTGGCGCCGGGCCTCGTCGTGAGCGACATGGGCAGGCGCCTGGCCAAAGCCGTGGCCGGGGTCGGCGACATCCACGAACTCGATGCGTCGTTTCCGTTCGGCCGCGTGTGCGAGCCCCTCGATGTCGCCCGCGTCGTTGCGTTCCTCTGCTCGGACGAGGCGGGGTACGTGACCGGTGAGCGTGTGCGGGTGCACGGCGGGGGCGCGTCGGTGCGCTAGTGGTGTGTCGCCCAATTGAGTTGGGCGAGTTGCGAGCCATGGTTCGTCGAGGGCAAGGACGCAGGAGGAACCGCTAGCCAGCGCCCTAACGAAAACGACGAGGACGCCGCCATCGGCGAAGCTGGCCGCAAGACGCCCCAGCGAAATGGGCGACACACCACTAGCAGCCGGCGGGCTCGCCGGTCCACGTGTCCGGACGAACCAGGCGAAGGTGTCCGTCCGTCCGGGCTGCCCGCCAGCCGCCGATCAGGTCGCACGAGAGCGCCTCACCCAGCGCAACGGCCATGGCGCGGTCGAGTGTCGCGGCGTCGACACTGTGGCCGTCACCGACGCCGGCACCCAGCAGCCATCGGCGGAGTGCGCGGCGGGCCAGGGGCGCGGCGACGCCGACGAGTCCCCAGCGCTCCGCGGGATCCACCGTGGAACTGAGTTCGTCGAGCAGCGCAACCTCGTCGGCCACGATCTCGGCGTGGCGCGCCAACAGCTCCACCACGTCGCGCTCGGCGATGTCGGCCATCAGGGGGAGCAACTCACGACGGACACGGACACGGCGAAAGCGCGCGTCGTCGTTCATCGGGTCACGAACGGTCTCCAGACTGAGCTCCGCGCACAAGGCGACCGTGTCGCTGCGCCGAAGTCGGAGAAGGGGGCGCTGGCGGCCTCCGGCACGAGACCTGGCCATCGAGGCGACCCCGTCGAGACCGGCGCCCCGGAGCAGATGCAGGAGCACGGTCTCGGCAAGGTCATCGGCGGTGTGGCCCGTGGCCACGTCGATCGGAAGTGCGGCGTAGCGCGCGTCGCGGGCCCGTTCCTCGAGGTTCGGGCCGGAGGCGACCTTTACCGTGTGGGGGACGAACCCGACGCCCAATCGGTCAGCCAGGGTTGCCACCGCATGAGCCTCCAGGGAGGATGCGGGCCGCAGGCCGTGATCGACGTGGTGGAGGGTTACCCTCGACCGTCCGGATCGGACAGCGAGCACGGCCAGGGCCACCGAATCGGGGCCGCCGGATACAGCGCACGCCAACTCGTCCGACGGGGCGAACGCACATGACTGAACCAGCCGTGCGGCAAGCGGCGACTGCGCGACTGCGTCGGTCAGCGCCGGATCAGCCATCACGTCATTCTCCGACGACGGCGGCGGGACGGCGAACTACTCGGCCTGTTCAGGTCTGCGTGCTCGCAGAATCGCCTGGCGAGACGAATCCGGCGTCACTTCTTGGTGACGCGACTGACCTTGTTTCGAGACACCTTCAGGTAGTACCCGATCAGGCTCATCACGACGCCGCCGGCTGCTGCTGCGAACAGCACGACGCCGAGCCAGTAGAACCATTGCTGTGCCGCGAGAACCATGGGCACGAATCGTAGGCGGAGCAGCCGCCTACCGTCAGCAGGTACTCGGGTTGGTGTCTACTACGCGATCTTCTTGCCGCGTGTGCGGGGAACGATCATCGGCTCGTGCATCGAGCAGAACTTCCCGTTGTTGTAGATCGAGAGACGGGTTCCGCACCCGGCTTCCCGACAAACCCTGCCGGCGGAGAACTTCTTGGACGGACGGTCCGAACCGGAGAGGGGCTTCGCTCCTACTGCATGATCTGGCATGGCTAGATCAACCAGGCCGCAAAACGATCCATTCCCCCACAGCCAGATATTTCCGACTAAACGGTGCTAAGAGTGGCCGACGTCCGCGACTCAGTCGGCTGTTGCGCTCCCGAGCGCCGAACGGATGCGTGAGGCCAGGTCAGGCGGCACCTCGGTGTAGGCGCGGCTTCGCACAACGATGCGGAGCTCGGCCTCGAAATCGAACGCGCTGTAGCAGGTCGGGCACCCGTCGAGGTGGGCCTGGATCTTGGTGCGACGCTGCTCGGTGAGCTCGCCGTCGAGGAAATGATCCAGACGGGCGATCATCGCCGAGCAGTCACCGCCGATCGTCTCGTCGATCGGGCCGAACGGGTCGTGAGGGTCGCTCGAAGGGGTTCGGCTGGAGGTGTTCATTTGTGCTGTGCCCCTCAGGCTGAGCAGCCGGGTGATCCGAAGCGATGTGAACCAACGAGAACTGCGGCGAGATGCCCGGACAACAGCGAGCCCGGGATCAGCTTCCGTGCGGAACGAGGCGATGCTCGATTCCGAACTCCCACAACGCCTTCTGCAGCGCTTTTCTTCCCCGATGCAGCCGAGACATCACCGTTCCGATCGGAACGTCCAAGATCTCGGCGATCTCCTTGTAGTGGAACCCCTCCACGTCGGCCAGGAGCACCGGAAGGCGGAACGCCTCGGGGAGCGCATCGACCGCCGCCTTGACTTCCCCGTCGGTCAACTGGTCGAGCGCGAAGTCCTCGGCGGAACGACCCAGCGCCGCTGCTTCCAAGCCCCCGAGCTTGCGGTACAAGAAGAGCTCCTCGCCTTCGCCGAGGGCCTCCTGCTCGGGACGGCGCTGCTTGGCCCGATAGGTGTTGATGTAGGTGTTGGTGAGGATGCGGAACAACCACGCCTTGATGTTGGTGCCCTCCTCGAAGTTCCCAAAGCCGCGATACGCCTTGAGCATGGCCTCCTGCACGAGGTCCTCGGCATCAGCTCGGTTGTGCGTCATTCGGAACGCGCCGGAGTACAGCGACGGGAGGTGCTCCATCGCGAGGCGCTCGAAGTCCGCCTGGTCAGCCACGGACGCCACCCTACGCCCATCCGCGAATTACGACCGCGCGGTTCTCAGCCAACTCGTGGTGACAGATGGCCGCACACCAGGGGCCCGTGTCCGTCTCAATCCGGCGAGATCACTTCGCCGGGCACACGTCCCAGGGATTGGGCATCTCGTCGGCGGTGACGCACGAGAACCCGACACCTCGGCGTGAGAGCTCGGCCGCCACGGCGGCCGCCGTGCGCTCCGAGACCGAGTGCACGAGGTGGATCTGACGGCGCGGGGGTCCGACGAAGGACGATTCCGCCAGCTGTCCCGGTCCGCCCTCGAAGGTCCCCCAGAGGACACCCGGAAACAGTCGATACCAACGCTTCGGGATCGACTGGCCGCAGTTGAAGACCCTCCGTCGGGGACCGGTCAGCGCGTCGAGTCGGGACAGTGCCCCGAGCCTTCCGGGGGCCGAGCGGTTCGGGATCTCGTCGAAGAACGTGCCCGAGGTGCCGTACCACCTGCGGTACCGGTTCGCCTCGTCGGCGATCGCATCGACCGGGCGCTGCAGCCATCCCGTCGCGACATACCCGAGCACTTCAGCGCCGATCGCCACGCAGCGCTCGACGATCTCTGGGTAGCCGATGTGGGGCGCCTCACCCGGGCCGTCCGCCGGATTGATCACCACGATCGCCGGCCGCTGTGCCAACAGTGCTTCCCATTCACCCGTCTCCCACGGTCCGAAGTACGCCGGGATCACCCGGCTCGACGGTGAGGCCCGCTCGGTCGACGTCGGAACCGACGACCGTCGACTCGACAGGACGCGGGAGCGGGTTGGCTCGTTCATGCGACGCAAAGCAGATCATCGCGGCGGGAGCCACGCCACGACGAGAACCGGCTGGGTCCTCGGACGTAAGACATGTGGAGCCCGAGGCCGGATTTGAACCGGCGACCTGCTCATTACGAGTGAGCTGCTCTACCCCTGAGCTACCCGGGCGGGCGGAACGGACATCGTAGCCGGGCATCCCCCGACCTCGGCGCAGTAGCGCGTCGATCGACGCGTTCCATCCGTGGACAATGCGTTACGCGATCCTCGACCACTGCCCGACTGGTTCGCGGCGGACGGACCGCGCGCCACGCGCAGATCAGCACCCTTCACGCGCACATCCGCCACCTTTTGGTCTCGCGCGCCGGAATTGGGCCGAGGTGCGCGCGGGTTAGGGGTGATCTGCGCGTGAAGAGGGGATATCACGCCGTCCGGCCGGCCTTCGTCGAGGGTTACCGGAGCCGCGGCAGTCGGAGGTAGAGCGACTGCAGGAGCAGGAGCAGGTTGGGGTTGCGTTCGAGATGGTCGTTCGCCGCCGAGATCTGCGCCAGAGCGGCCAGGGCTGCACGCGAATCCTCGCCATTCGCGGCTGCGACCGCGGCGTAGCGACGACTGATCATCGCCAATCCGAAGCGCAGCTCGTCGTCGCGGACCCGCTTCTGCTCCCGCTTGTGCCGATCGACGAGATCCTTGCGTGCTCCCGCACCGCCGCGTGCCCCCGACGCCTCGAGTCGAGCCTCGAGGGCGTCCGCTTCGGCCTGCTGACGCTCAGCCAGCGGGCCGACCGCGATCTGATCGAGGAGGGCGACCGTCTCCGCGGCGACGACGGCGACGGCGGCACCCGTCCCGTCGAGGCGACGGGGCGCCTGCTCCCAGAAGGCCAACCGCTCCCCCAGTGACCGATCGCTGACCAGAAGACGGGCCCGATCGAGCCGTCCGCCCGCCATCTCGGCGGCGCGGCGTGCCTGATCAGCCGTAGCTCCTTCGGCGATGAGTTGGCCCTCGATCACCCGACTCCCCAGAGCGCCGAAGGGGACGACGACGCAACGCGAGGCAATCGTGACGAGCTCAGGGGTCACCTGTTCCGCCAGCACCACGAACACCGTGCTCGGCGGCGGTTCCTCGATGATCTTGAGCAGGGTCGGCGCGGCAATCGTGACGAGGTGGAAGTCGACCAGTACCAGCACTTTGCGATCGCCCTCGCGCGGCGAACGCATCGCCAGCCGGAGGATCTCCCGAGCCTGGTCAACCGAGATCGATGCGCCCTCGCGTTCGACCACCACCAGATCGGGGTGCGCCTGGGCCATCGCCCGCACGCACACCGAGCAATGGCCACAACCGCCTCGAGGACACAGCAGGGCCGCCGCGAACGCGCGTGCGGCACCGAGTTTGCCGACCCCGGGCGGTCCAGCGAACAGGTACGCATGCACCGGAGCGAGCGTCGACGACCGGAGCTGGGCGACCGCCGCATCCTGCCCGATGATCTCGGCCCACAAGACGTCGGCGGACGGTTCACGCAGCAGCGCTTCGTCGATCTCGACGCTGTCGGCCGACACGCCGAGCGGATCGTGCGCTCCGAGCAGATCGGCGAAGGCCGCTGACGCGATGTCGGGGACCTCGGGTGCCGGCGGGGTGTCGTCATCGACGACGTCGTCGGGGTCGATCGGCACGATGTCGGCGTTGTCCCCGCTCGGTGCCGGGGCGGGGTGCCCGGGATCGTCGTCGGGCTCGATCACGACGTTCAGCGGATCGGCTGCGGCCCCGTCGGCCAGGACCTCGTCCACCAGGGCCGGTTCAGCCTCGACCAACGGCGCCGGCGGCGTCTCATACGCAGTGACGTCGAAGAGGGAGGCGTCGAAGAGGCTGTCGCTCACGGCAGCACACCGGCATCGGTCAGGGCCGACCAGACGCGCATGGCCACTTCGTCGGGGCTGCCGATTCCCGAAACCCCAACCGTGGCGGGGCGGGTCAGAAGGTCTTCGTAGCCCGCGCTGACGCGTCGGACGAATGCCGCTCCGAGCGACTCCAGGCGATCAGGCGAACCCTGTGCCGCGAGTCGCTCCAGCGACAGCTCGACCGGTACGCGGATCACGATCGTGAGCGTCGGCACCAGATCCTCGGTCGCCCACAGCGACAGACGCTCGATCGGCTCCACGCCGAGACCGCGTCCGACACCCTGGTACGCGATGGACGAACCGAGGTAGCGATCACAGAGCACCGTGCGACCGGCGTCGAGAGCCGGCCGTATCACCTCGGCGACGTGCTGCGCCCGATCGGCAGCCATGAGGAGCGCCTCGGCCCGCGGAGAGAGGACAACCCCTTCGTCGGAGTGATCGAGCACGAGCGATCGGATGCGGGCGCCGACGGCAGTGCCACCGGGCTCGCGGCTCACCAGCACGTCCACCCCGTCGCTTCGGAGCCGGGCGGCCAGAAGCGCGATCTGCGTGCTCTTGCCTGATGCGTCGGGGCCTTCGAACGCGAGAAAACGGCCGGGTCCGGGGTAGGGGGTCAGCGCAGCAGACATCGCATCACAACCTACGGTTCTACGAGCCGTGACCTGACGCTCGGTTCACGCCGACGGCGCAGACGCGCGAACCGCAGCGACGCCCTTCGCGACCTTCTTCGCGGCGACCTTCTTCGCGGCGATCTTCTTCGCCGCCGGCTTCTTGGCGGCCGGCTTCCTGGGCGCCGCCGCCTTCTTCGCGCCCGTCGCCTTGCGCACCCCACCTCGGCCGACGGTGCGCGCCGGCTTCGAGAGGTCGGCGATCCGACGCTCGGCCAGCAGTTCCTGGGCACGCGCCGCGCTGACCGTCTCCGGATCGTCGCCGCGGCGCAGGGAGGCGTTCGTCTCCCCGTCCGTCACATAGAGGCCGAACCGCCCCTCCTTCATGATGATCGGCTTCCCGGAGACGGGATCCTCGCCGAAGGTGGCAAGCGGCGGCTTCGGCGCTCCGGCACCGCGGCGGGCAAACGTCTTCGGTTGCGCGTAGATCGCCAGCGCCTGCTCCAGCGTGATCGTGAGCAACTCCTCTTCGCTCCCGATCGAGCGTGAGTCGGCACCCTTCTTCAGGTAGGGGCCGTAGCGGCCGTTCTGGGCGACGACTTCCTCGCCCGTGGCTTCGTCGAGGCCGAGCGATCGCGGCAGGGTGAGCAGCGAGAGCGCTTCGTCGAGCGTGACCGTGTCGACCGACATCGAGGAGAACAGCGACGCCGTGCGCGGCTTCGGCGCCTCCGCCTTCTTCTTCCGACCCTTTGTCGGGGTCTCCCCGGCAGCTTCGAGTGACGCCACCTCGGCGGCCCGGGCCGTCATGGTCTCGACGTCGCCAAGCTGCACGTAGGGGCCGAACCGCCCGGCCTTCGCGAACACCGTGAGTTCGGTCACCGGATCGACGCCGACGACACGATCGCCCTTCGGCGCGGCGAGCAGCTCGAGGGCCTTCTCGACCGTGAGCTCGTCGGGAGCGAGGTCGTCGGGAACGGGAGCGGTGTCGTCGCCGCGCTTCACGTAGGGCCCGTAACGACCGGGTCGGACGACGACCGGAACGTTGTCAGGGTCGAGTCCGATGGCAATCGAGTTGATCGTGGCTGCGTCGATGTCGTCGAGGCGGGTCGAGACCATCGTCTTGAGACCCGGAGTGGACGACCCCGGCAGAATCGGCGCACCGTTGCGGTCGGTCGCCCCTTCCTCACCGTCGCCGAAGTAGAAACGCTTCAGCCACGGCACGGACTGTGCCTGACCGCCGGCGATGGCGTCGAGATCGTCCTCCATCCGGGCCGTGAACGCGTAGTCGACGAGATCGCCGAAGTGCTGTTCGAGCAACCCGATCACGGCGAAGGCCACGAACGACGGAATGAGGGCCGTGCCCTTCTTCCACACATAGCCACGGTTCTGGATGGTGCCCATGATGGAGGCGTAGGTCGAAGGCCGGCCGACGCCGAGCTCCTCCAGGGCCTTCACCAGCGAAGCTTCGGTGTAGCGCGGCGGGGGCTGCGTCGCGTGACCATCAGCGCGCAGATCTTCAGCGCGCAGACCTTCTCCGACGGCAACCGTGGGGAGGATGACCTCGCGGTCTTCGAGCTCGGCTTCCGGGTCGTCGGCACCTTCGACATAGGCGCGGAGGAACCCGGGAAAGGTGATCGTCTTTCCCGACGCGACGAACTCGCAGTCGCGTCCGTCGGACGACGATGCTCCGAGGCGGACCTGAACCGACATGCCCCGCGCATCGTTCATCTGCGACGCGATGGTTCGCATCCAGATCAACTCATAGAGCCGCAGCTCGTCGGCATTGAGCTCGCGGGCGAGCGATGCGGGAGTGCGGAACGACTCGCCTGCGGGCCGGATCGCTTCGTGGGCTTCCTGCGCGTTCTTGACCTTCTTCGCATAGGTTCGCGGCGCATCCGGGAGGTAATCCTTGCCGTAGAGCTCGAGCACCTGCGCCCGGGCGGCGGTGAGAGCCGTCTCCGAGAGCGTCGTGGAGTCCGTACGCATGTAGGTGATGTAGCCGTTCTCGTAGAGCCGCTGGGCAATGCCCATCGTGCGCTGGGACGAGAAACGAAGCTTGCGGCCGGCTTCCTGCTGGAGCGTCGAGGTCATGAACGGCGCGTAGGGCGAGCGGCGATAGGGCTTCTCCTCGACGTTGCGGACGACGAACGCGGCCCCATCGAGTCGCTCGACCAGGGCCCGGGCCTGGGCTTCATCGAGCACCGTCACGGCCGAGCTCTTCACTAGCCCGTCCTCACCGAAATCCTTGCCGGTGGCCAGGCGGCGTCCGTCGAGCGCGACCATCGTGGCGGTGAACGATTCCCCGGCTCTTGTCGAGGGGGTGAAGCGCCCTTCGAGGTCCCAGTACCCCGCCGAGCGGAACCGCATCCGGGCGCGCTCGCGCTCGACGACGAGACGGGTGGCGACGCTCTGCACCCGGCCGGCCGAGAGCCCCGCCGTGATCTTCTTCCACAGGACCGGAGAGACCTCGTACCCATACAGACGGTCGAGGATCCGCCGGGCCTCCTGGGCGGCCACGAGATCGAGGTCGAGGTCACGCGATTCGTCGACGGCACGGCGGATCGCTTCCGGGGTGATCTCGTGGAAGACCATCCGCTTGACCGGCACCTTCGGCTTGAGCACCTCGAGCAGATGCCAGGCGATCGACTCGCCCTCACGATCCTCGTCGGTCGCGAGATACAGCTCCGAGGCGTCCTTCACCAGGGCTCGAAGCTTCGCCACCTGGGCTTTCTTGTCAGCCGCGACGATGTAGAGCGGGGTGAAATCGTTGTCGACGTCGACGCCGAGCTTGGCCCACGCCACACCACGGTGGCTCTCGGGAACCTCGGCAGCGCTGCCCGGGAGGTCCCGAATGTGGCCGATCGAGGACTCCACGATGTAGCCGTTGCCGAGGAACTCGGCGATCTTCTTGGCCTTGGCCGGTGACTCGACGATCACCAGCGACGCGCCGCGGCGCGGCGAAGTCGGTCGGCTAGCGGTGGTCGATGCTGTCGCCATGACCCGCCACGTTGGCACGTTTCGCGCCCATCACCGAACCGCCACACGTTCTGGGGGCGTCCCACCCGCGCTCGTGGTGCGGCGCCGACGAGAGCGGGGAACGCCGCCACAGGCGGCCCCATCCACCACTTCCGGGCTCAGGAGCGATAGATAACACGGTGTATTTCCGGTGTCTTCCGGTCAGGCCGACAGCGGCAGGAGCGATCGTCACCAGCACCAACTCGCTCATGTCGTCGCGTGCTCCGATATCCTCAGGCGTTACGACGACCTACCCCACTGCAGTTGTCTCCGTTTTTCTCGAAAGGACCCCCGTGCGCCACGCTCGGATTCTCCGACCGGCACTCGCCGGTGCTGCCGTACTCCTCGCCTCCCTCGGGCTCGCCGCTGTGCGACCCGATGCTGCCCTGGCGCAGGCAAGCGACGCCCGGGTTCGCGTCGCGCACTTCTCTGCCGACGCCCCACCCGTCGACGTCTACGTCGACGGCAAGCCGAAGCTGCGCAACGTGCCGTTCCAGGCGATGTCGGACTACCTGACCCTTGCCGCCGGCGCCCACACCTTCGACGTGCGAGCGGCCGGCTTGGCCGCCACCGCGGCTCCTGCCGTCACCGTGAGCCAAGACTTCGTCGCCGGCAAGTCGTACACCGTTGCCGCCCTGGGCCCGATCGCGTCGATCGCCGGAAAAGTGTTCGAGGACAACGTGACGGTCCCCGCGGCGGGTAAGGCCCGCATCCGGGTGATCCACGCAACGCCGTCTGCTCCGTCGGTCGATGTGGCCGTGAAGGGCGGCGCCGTGCTGTTCCCGAAGCTGGACTTCGGTACGTCGAGCGGCTCCACCGAGGTGGCAGCCGGCTCCTATGAGATCGAAGTGCGTGAAGCCGGGAAGACCGAGGCGCTCCTCACCAAGCCGGTGACCCTCCAGGCCGGTGGGGTCTATACGATCGCTGCGGTCCCGGCCGCCAACGGTGGCCCGAATCTGCGCGGATTCATCGACGTTGCACCGTCCGCGGCCGCCCCGGTGACAACCGCCGCACCGGTGACGACAGCCGCACCGGCGACAACCGCCGCCGCGCCGACCACCAAGGCCGCTGCGGCCGAAACCACCGCCGCGCCGACCACCAAAGCGGCAGCTGCGGAAACCACCACCGCGCCGACCACCGAAGCCGTTGCCGATACCGAAGCTGCCGCCGATACCGAAGCTGCCGCCGACACCGAAGCCGTTGCCGACACCGAAGCTGCCGCCGACACCGAAGCCGCTGCCGACACCGAAGCCACCGCCACCACCAAGGCGGCTCCGGCCGGCGGTGTTGATACCGGATTCGGTGGATTGACGAACGAGAAGGGTTCCCCCACCCCGTTTGCCGTGCTGATGGTGATCATCGCCGCCGCCGTTGGTGGCGGACTCGTTCGTCGCCGCCGCTTTCGCGGCTGACCGCCCGCCCGGTCACCGACGGGGGAACCACTGTCGGTGATGCAAGCACGTTGAAACTGTGGAAACGTTCTCTGTTGGCATGAGCATGCGTTCCCGTTTCCGACCGTCCGCACGCTGTTGGCGAGCGCGCGTTCTCGACGTACCTCGCGTTCGGAGCCCCAGGTGATGGGGCGCTACGTCCCCAAGCACCGAAAGCGTCGTCAGCTCGCCGCTCGGCGGGCGATGGCCCACGCGGGAGCACTGTTCGTGGGTGGTGCGGTGCTGCTGTCCGGCGCGTACGGCAGCGGGCCCGTGCTGTTGAGTGCCGCCCCTCTAACCGCATCGCCCGATGAATCGCTGGTGGCCGACGATCCCGGTTTCCCGTCGGTGCCGGCGCCGACAACCTCGGCGCCGGTCACTCCGGCGACTCCTACCCGGACGTCGTCGGTCGATCCGGCATTTGTGGACATCGCGGCCATCGGGGCGACCAGCACCGTCGAACCGCTCGGCACGCTGCTCGATGGACGTCTGGAAACACCGAACGACTTCATGAAGGTCGGCTGGTGGGCCGGTGGCGTGGTGCCGGGCGCCGTCGGCCCGGCGGTTCTCGCCGGACACCTCGACAGCGTGCAGGGCCCGGCCATCTTCTCCCGACTCCACCTCCTCAAGCCGGGTGACCGTGTCGCCATCGCCCGTCGAGACGGGATCGTGCTGCACTTCGCCGTCACGCGGATCGACCGGTACCCCAAAGACCTCTTCCCGGCGGCGCAGGTATACGGGCAGACGTCATCGCGCGACCTTCGGCTGATCACCTGCGGTGGCCAGTTCGACCGGCAGGCCCATTCGTACACCGACAACACCGTCGTCTACGCAACGCTCGTCGAGGACGACCTCGGTCTCGTCGAGTCCTGAACCGCATACCCCGCCGGACGCCGCCCTTCTGGGTCAGCTGAGCTGCACTTGGTCAGCTGAGCTGCACTGGGTCGGCCACACCCGCTGTTTTGCACAAATCCCGACCCGGTGCACAAAT
The DNA here is from genome assembly GCA_031381685.1 of Acidimicrobiia bacterium. GTDB lineage: Bacteria > Actinomycetota > Acidimicrobiia > Acidimicrobiales > JANYDT01 > JANLQX01. Next base: position 3,692 of record JANMYF010000142.1, on the reverse strand, counting down.
CCTGACCCAGGACGTGTCGATGGTCAGCTGCGGGGACTGCGCCGACGTCGATGCTTGCGGAACTCGTTCAGGATGGGGAGCAGCGACACGGCCACGATGAGAGGGCCGAGCAGCTCGATGCGGTCGACGAGCGACGGGAAGCGCTTGCCGAGAGCCCAGCCGGCCACGGTGACCCCCACGCCCCACAGAAACGCGCCCACCACGTTGTAGGACACGAACAGGCGGTACCGCATCTGCCCGATCCCCGCGACAATCGGTGCGAACGTGCGAACGATCGGCACGAAGCGGGCGAGCACGATCGTCTTCGGGCCGTGCTCGTCAAAGAAGTTCTGCGCGTGTACGACATTGACCGGGTTGAAGAGTCGTGACTTCGGGCGATCGAAGAGCGCCGGGCCGACCCGGGCGCCGAGCTGGTAGCCGACCTGGTCGCCGATGGCCGCCGCAGCGAAGCACGCGGCCGCAACCCACACGATGTTGGGAAGCGTGCCACGCGCCGCCAGCAGACCGGCGGTGAAGAGGAGCGAATCACCGGGAAGGAAGAACCCCACCAGCAGACCCGACTCGGCAAACACGATGATGGCGATGCCGACGAGTCCCCACCGGTTGATGAGCTTCTCCGGATCGAGGCCGAGAGCGAACACCGATGCGAAAACCGAAGGCACCGACCGAGGCTACTGACCGGATGCATCGGTGCTTGCGCGCCGACCCCCAAGAGAGAAGTCGCCCGACGCGCCACGACCCCGGCCGAAACCGGGGTCGTGGACGCACAGGCCGACCAGCGCAAGGCCGGTCGTCGTGAGGTCGATCAGCCGTCGATCGTCGTCGGCTTGCGAGCGGAGTAGACGACCGCTGCGGCGAGGACGACGAGAGCAGAACCGGCGACGGTGAACCGAACGCCGTCGTTGTCCGACGTGGAGATGATCGCCGGAAGGACGACGAGAGCGACCAGGTTCATCACCTTGATGAGGGGGTTGAGCGCCGGGCCCGCGGTGTCCTTGAACGGGTCACCGACGGTGTCACCGATCACGGCGGCCTTGTGGGCCTCCGAGCCTTTGCCGCCCTCGTTGCCGTCCTCGATGTACTTCTTCGCGTTGTCCCACGCGCCACCGGCGTTGGACAGGTAGTTTGCCATGAGCTGACCGACGAGGATCACGGCCACAAGGAAGCCGCCGAGCGCCTGCCAGCTGATCCCGAACCCGATGATGATGGGGGTGAGTACCGCCAGCAGAGCCGGGGTGGCCAGCTCACGAAGCGACGCCTCGGTACAGATGTCGATCACCGGGCCGTACTCGGGCTTCTTGGTGCCGGCCATGATCTTGCCGTCGGCGAACTGCTTGCGCACTTCCTGCACGACCACGCCGGCGGTGCGGCTGACGGCACGGATGGCCATCGACGAGAACAGGAACGGCACGGCACCGCCGATGAGCACGCCGATGAACACCTTCGGATCGGCGACGTTGATCGGGAGGAGGTCAAAGACCCCGCGGGCGGTCTTCTCCGCCGCCTTCACGGCGTCGAGCGTGAGCAGTTCGCCGTTGATGTCACGGACCTTGCCGATGCCGCCCTTGGCGACACCCTCGATGAACGAGGCGAACAGGGCGACGGCTGCGATCACGGCGGAGCCGATGGCGAAGCCCTTGGTCACTGCCTTGGTCGTGTTCCCGACGGCGTCGAGCGACACCATGATCCGCTCGGCATCACCGTGGAACTCGCCGGACATCTCGGCGATACCGGCGGCGTTGTCCGATACCGGGCCGAAGGTGTCCTCGGCAACGATGACACCGGTGGTGGCGAGCATGCCCATGCCGGTCAGCGCGACCAGATAGAGGGAGAACTGCAGGTTGCCGCCTCCGAGGGCCAGCGACACCGCCAGAGAGATGGCGATGGCGATGACCGCGTAGACCGAAGACTCCATGCCCGACGACGTGCCCGAGAGCACCACGGTGGCAGGACCGGTCCGGGCGGACTCGGCGATCTCCTTGACCGGCTTGTAGTGGGTTCCGGTGTAGTACTCGGTCAGCCGGCTCACCACCTGAGCGAGCACCAGGCCGACGATGACTGCGAGCGCGCAGCGCAGCCCTTCGTTGAACCCGCCACCACCCTTGTCGCCGATATAGCCGAGGCCGAGTGCCAACGTGCCGATGAGCGTGATCACGCCGGCCACGAGGAAACCCCGGTTGATGGGCTTGAGGGCATCGGTCTCACCGTCACGTGCCTTCACCGCGAAGATGCCGGCGATCGAGGCGACGACGCCAACCGCACGGGCGGCGAGCGGGAACACGAGACCGTACGCCGGGTTCGCACCGATGGAGTTGAACGCCGCAACGCCGAGGATGATCGACGCCACCAGCGTGACCTCGTAGGACTCGAAGAGGTCTGCTGCCATACCGGCGCAGTCACCGACATTGTCGCCGACGTTGTCCGCGATCGTGGCCGGGTTGCGGGGATCGTCCTCCGGGATGCCGGCTTCGACCTTGCCCACAAGGTCGGCGCCGACGTCGGCCGCCTTCGTGAAGATGCCACCACCAACGCGGAGGAACAGTGCGAGCAAGGAGCCGCCGAACCCGAATCCGACGAGGATCACCGAGGACGAGTTCTGGAAGATGGCGATGATCGCCGTTGCTCCGAGCAGGCCGAGACCGACCGTGAACATTCCGGCGATGCCACCCGTCTTGAACGCAGCGTCGAGAGCCTTGGCCATCGCCCGTTCCTTGCTCAGTGCCGCCGCTGCAGTGCGAACGTTGCCACGAGTCGCAAGGGTCATACCGATGTAGCCGGTGAGACCCGACGCAAGACACCCCGCCACGAACGCGAGCGTTCGAAACGCCCCGGCGCTGGCGAAGTTCAATGCGACCTCACCGTCGGGTTTCTTGATCGCCGTCGAGGTTACGAACACGATCACGGCCAACGGGATCAAGATCACGGCGATCGTCTTGAACTGGCGCTTCAGATAGGCCCAGGCACCCTCTTGGATGGCGGCCGCGATCTCCTGCATCTTCGGGCTGCCCTGTTCCATGGCCAGCACCTGCTTCATCAGGTAGAACCCGACGGCGATCGCAAGAAGTGAGGAGAGCCCGGCGATCAGCAGCACCAGTTTCTCGCCGCCTCGAAGGATGAATTCCTGGTAGCCGCCTTCGACGGCAAGCAGTGACGCGTTCATTCGGGTGATCCGTTCGTGCAGTCTGATCGGTCGAAGGACGACCTCGGTTGGTTGCTCATGCTGAAATTTCCTTTCGTTTCCGATCAGAGGGGGAGGGCGTACGGGCGTCGACCGGCTCGGTCTCGGCGCGCCCGGGGTGTTCGGCGGCCACGAGGTGGCGCGCCTTGACGAAGATCTTCTTGGCCAGGCGCTCACCGACCGTGCGGTGGTGTCCATCGACGTCGACCACGACCGGTCCGTCGAAGGGATGCTTCTCGACGATCGACACGAAGACGCCGGGGCGGATGCCGACCGAGTCGAGGAACTCCAGGATCTCCGGTTCGGTCGACCCGGAGAGCGCGATCACACCGCTGTCGCCGGCAAGGAGCTCGTCGAGCGACGGCATCTGGGGGATCCGGTCGGTCTCGGCGTCGGGAATGGGGAAGCCGTGGGGGCAGGTCGCCGGACGTCCAAGTACCTCAAAGATCCGGTCCTCGACCTCTTGGGGGAGTTCGTGCTCGAACGAGCCGGCGAGGCGATCGGCTTCCTGCCA
>JANMYF010000294.1:0-12833 GCA_031381685.1 Acidimicrobiia bacterium | reverse complement strand
CCAGCGGCAGGCGAAGGGCGCTGGTTCATTGAACGAGGTGCGTGACGGAGTGTTCAAGCTGACCGTCACCTCGGGAGCGCATGTGGATGGTCGTCAGAGGCGTGTGGTGCGTCGTGTTCAGGCCTCGAAGCAGCAAGCGACAAGCTCTTGGCCGCGATGGTGGACGAGGTCGGCGACGGGTCGCGGATCGCCGCGCCGGAGTCGAAGGACATGACCGTCGACGAGCTCTTACGGGCCTACCTCGACTCTTGCTCCGAGACCAGCGACGAGAATCCGAAGGCTCTCGCCCACTCGACTCTGGTCCGGTACGAGGACCTTCGGAAGAACTGGCTGACGCCGTCGCTGGGGTTGATGAAGGTGAGAGCGCTCTCGGAAGCTGACATTGACCGGGTCTTTGCCGTGATGCGTAATTCGGGGAAAAGCCACAGCCACATGAACCAGGCGAAGTCCTTACTGAACGGGGCTCTTCGGTGGGCTCGGCGTCGGCGGGTGATCGCTCGAAACCCGATGGGAGATTTCGAGCTTCCGCGCTCGAAGCATGTGAAGAGCGAGGTGATCCCCCCGGAGATCGACGACCTCATCTCGTTGCTCAACAGCGCGAACGAGCATCAGCCGGACCTTGCGCCGGTGCTGTCGCTCGCCGCGACGACTGGTCTTCGTCGCGGCGAGCTGCCGGACTGCGGCGCGATCGGATCGACTTCGATGGGTCGCGGTTGCGCGTCGACACGGCAGTCAACGATGCCGGTGGCACGGTCGTGATCAAGTCGACGAAGACGCATCAGGCGCGCTGGCTCGCGATTGACAAGGCCACGTTGATGATGCTGCCTTTTGCCCGCAATGAGTTCATCTGTTGGATAGAGGACGCCAAGCAGCACGTGACTCGTGAACGCCGCATACGCCGGACAGGTGAGGAGTTGGAGGAGGGGAAGCGGCGGCCCTGCTGCTGGCCGGGATGCACGCATCGAGAACGCAACGGCCACGCCTAGAACAAACGCCTTTAGGGGCGGGAGACCGGCGACCGAGGTTGCGATAGAGGGGTCCTGACGCCGGCCGGGCCATCACTCCTCGAGGGATAGGAGCACCGTGTTGAGTCCTGTGACCGCGAGGAGGTGGCGCAACGCTGGTCGTGGATGCTCGAGGGCGAACGTCGCTCCGTGACCGGCCGCGAGGTCACGCAGGTTGAGCAAGATCGTGAGACCTTGGCTGTCGACGAATTCGACCTCAGCCAAGTCGAGGCGCAGTTCCTCCACCTCGTCCCACCTTGCCTCTGCGATGTAGCGCACGAGGATCGTGGACGAAATGTCGAGCTCGCCATCGACGTACGCGCGCATCGTCGGCGGTGCCCATTCGATTCGCACACGCAACAATCTACGTCCCCCTTGTTTGCCAGGTGGTTGCCCCGGCTCGAACCAAGAACCCGCAGCACATGGGCCTGACGAGTACTACCCACTCTGAGAAACCGAAACAAACTCAACACGAAACTCCGACCGGGCCGCACCTCCGTCAAATCTCTTGCTTCGGGACACCCGTGCTCCGTCAAGGCGCGTGCGGCGTGTGTTTGCGGCTCACCGTTCCGGGGCACGTTCTCGGTATGTGGAATCCGTCGCACGCAACGCGACCCGGGCTTGGTGTCAGCAGCCGCGGTCGAGCATGTTCCGTGAACGTCTGTCCACGCACACCCGATCACTGGGACAGATGGACTCCTTCGTCGTGCGATGGCCCGCGAGCTAGGCACTGAGATGTCGCGGGCCGACGCCCTCGACACGACCGAGTCCTCCGAGCGTCGCTTCCGTTCGCTCGTCGCGAACGCCGCGGATGCCATCGTCGTGCTCTCCGCAGATGGTCACGCCCTCTACGTCAGCCCATCCCTTCTCGCGCAGCTTGATATCGCCGCCGAGCGTTTCGTTACGCAATCCGGGCTGCCCTTCGTGCACCCGGACGACCTCCTGGCCATGCAGAGCGTCGCGTTGACATCCCCGCCAGAAGGTGAAGCGTCTTGTCCTGTCGATCTCCGACTGCAGCATGCGTCCGGCGCATGGAACACGTATGAGGGAATATGCATGGACCTGTCGGCCGACACCGACGTCTGCGGGTTCGTGTGGAACCTCCGCAACGTGTCAGTGGAGCGTGAAGCCGTAGCCACCTTGGCGCAGACGGCGGAGCGCTTCCGCGCATTGGCGATCGGCTCGCACGACGTCCCCAGCATCGTGAGCGTCGATGGTTCGATCGCGTTCGTGGGACCGTCGCTCACGCGAACGCTTGGGTATCGGTCGGACGAGTGGGTAGGCCACTTCGTTGCCGAGTTCCTGCACCCCGACGACGTGGAAGTCGTCCAGGAAGCCCTTCGAGGCTGCGTCGAGACCGGCGCCAAACCGACGCCGGTCTTGCATCGCCTACGTCACAAGGACGGCTCGTGGCGATGGATGGAGTCGGTGCTCACCGATCAGCGCCTCAACCATGCAGTTGACGGCCTTGTGGTGAACATGCGAGACGTCACGGAGCGTCAGCTCATCACCGAAGCACTGCAAGAGTCCGAACGCCGACACCGTACGATCGTCGAGACTGCCGAAGAAGGCATCTGGATCCATGACGCGAACGAACGCGGGACCTTCGCTAATCCCAAGATGGCAGCCCTGCTCGGGACCACCGTCGAGGACCTCCACTCTCGGCCGATGTTCGATTTCGTGTGCGAGTCGGATCGCCCCATCGCTGCCGCTCACCTGGATCAGCGCCGGAGCGGCCAGTCGGGCAACTACGAACTGCGTCTCCAGCAAGTCCACGGAGAGTTCTTCGACGCGCTCATTTCTGCCACACCGCTGTTCGACGCCGACGGGCTCTTCAGTGGCGCATTGAAGATGGTCACCGACATCACCGCACGCAAGCGCGCCGAGGCGGAGTCCGCACGCCTCGCGCTGCATGACCCGCTCACCGGACTCGCCAACCGCGCCCTCGTACTCGATCGCATCGGCCACATCCTGGAGCGTCAGACGCGCCATCCCGGACTGGCAGCGGTGCTGTTCCTCGACCTCGATGGGTTCAAAGCGGTGAACGACTCGCTGGGGCACTCCGCCGGTGACCGACTCCTCTGCGAGATCGCTGCCCGCATCACCCTGGTGGTTCGGCCGGAGGACACCGTCGGGCGATTGGGCGGGGACGAGTTCGTCGTGATCACCGAGGAGGTCGACAACATCGAGAACGCCACAGCGCTGGCGGCGCGCATCTCCAAGGCGATCGCTGCGCCCGTGATGGTCGACGGATCGGAAGCTTTCGTCACGGCGAGCATCGGCATCGCGCTCTCGCCATCGACTGACGCCGCGACGTTCCTCAGCGACGCGGATACCGCCATGTACCGGGCGAAGGCGCTGGGGCACGGTCGCTATGTCCTGTTCGATGACTCGATCCACCTCGACTCGCTCGAACGGGCGCAGTTCGAGGCGGAGCTGCACCGGGCCCTCGACCTCGGGCAATTCGATCTGGCCTACCAGCCGATCATGACGATGGATGGGGCGATCGCCGGCGTCGAGGCGCTGTTGCGGTGGGAACATCCGTTGAGAGGAACGATCGCGTCGACGGAATTCGTTCGCGTGGCGGAGGCAACGGGGCTGAGTGTATCGATCGGCGCATGGATGATCGACCACGCGTGCAGAGCACTCGCCGGGTGGCGAGCATCAGGACACGAGGGGCTCTCGATCTCGGTCAACATCTCGGCACGACAGCTCTCGCGTTCCGGCTTCGTCGACTCCGTCGCGTCGACGCTCCTCCACCATGGACTGGCGCCTCGCGCGCTCACCATCGAGATCACTGAAGACGTCCTCACGTGCGAGGCGCCAGGCGCCGCTTCGCTCCTCGCACTCGGTGCGTTGGGGGTCGGCATCACCGTTGACAGCTTCGGGACGGGGTGCTCGTCGCTGGTGGACCTCCGGCGGCTCCCCGTCGGCGCGTTGAAGCTCGATCGGTCCCTCGTGGCCGGCCTGGGACACAATGCCGAGGACCGTGTGATCCTGCAGGCCCTCGTCGATCTCGCCCACAACCTCGGGTTACGCACGGTCGCAGACGGGGTGGAGTCTCATGCTCAGATGGAGCAACTCAGTGCCATCCGCTGCGACTACGCACAGGGGGACTACTGGCACAGTGCAGTGACGGAGCAGCGGTTCGGCGAGTTGCTGGGCCCTGAGAGAAGCAGTTGAACCAACCCTTCCGGGTCACGTCTCTGCCCCATACGCGGACCCGACCGAACGGGTCCGTACGTCGACCCCTCTTCGAGCGGAGCCTCGGCGCGAGTGATCGAAACATGTCGGGCCAACCTGGCCCCGGAGCGGATCGGGGTTGTGTTCAGCGAAGAGAGTTGCTGGCGAGGCGCATCAGCAGGAGTTGACCGCCTTCCTTCTTGTCGAGCCAGTCCGGCTCACCGTCCTTGTTCAGGTCGTCACCGGGCTTGGTGGCTACGAACAGCGAGTGGGCCTGGATGTTGACGAGGTACGCGCCCGGGCCGAAGACCTCGGAGGCATCCACGATCCCGCTTGACTCCCAGCTCCCGTAACGCGCAGCACGGTCAGCGAACTGATCTACGCGAGCGACGATGCTCAGCGATCCGGTACGGAAGTCGTAGTGCCAGATTCGTGCGTTCGTCGCCGTTGGTTCGTCGGCGGCGTAGCTGTTCTGGCTACCGGGATCTTCACCGATGAGCAGTCCAGTCGGGGTGACCTCGACGTTGTCGGGGTTGTGGATCAACCCCGGCACCTTTGCCGACGAAGCTCCGAGCGTGTCGCCGTCGACCGCGATGGACAGCCGCACCACGACCGTCGGATCGCGAGGATCGACCTGCATCCGAAAGATGCGACCGTTCGGAAATGGACCTGTGCCGGTCGCGCCCCGCCGCAGGCGTCCGGTGGCAGGATCGGCTACCGCGCGTGGCTCGCCCGTGTCGGCAAAGTAGAACACACCTGCCTCGTCGGAAGACGGGACGATGTCCTCGACACGGATGAATTGGAACACGTTGTTCTGATTCGACCAGTTCTCGAGACCCGTCTGGTCCCCAACGGCGATCGCGCGCGGCACCGCGATGAACCTGCCAGACGCGGAGGACGACATCTTGAGATCGCCATAGTCGTTCACGGCCGGATCGCTCGAGACGAAAGCCCACAGCTGACCGTCATCGTTCATCAGGGCATCGGCGCTCTTCGATGTGTACATGTAGAGCTGCGACGCGGGGGCCGAGAAGGTGTCGTCACCCGACACCATCGTCGGCGTCGCGAAGCCGGGGAGGGCGACCTGGTTCTCGTGGTTGAATCGGCCCATGGTGTAGATCGTCTTGTACGTCTTCGCGTTGATGTCGTATGCCACGACGACGCCGGCCTGTTCACCGCCATTCTGTAGAGCCGGGAATGCGTTTCCCTTCCGGTTCACGACGTCAGTCGCCTCCTCCGGAGCGAACAGGATCGGTCGCGAGAAGCCGTGGCGCTCGTCAGCGATGAACGTCGAGCAGAACCGCTGGTAGTTCGCGCTGCTTGGAATGACGATCGTCCCCTGTTCCACCGTCAAGGTGTTCGGGTTGATCTCGAGCTCGCTCAACTGGGCGTTGTCGTAGTCGTTGAACGAGTTCGTGGTGGTCGGTGATGCCGGCACGTACGGAAAAGGGACCCGAGATGTCTCGTGCGTGACAAAGACCTGGGCGTTGCCGTTGGGCAGCTTACGAACCCCTATTCCGTCAGGGATCGATTCGAACGTGTACTTACCGACGCTGTCTCCGACCGTGACTATCGGGGTGATGTACACACCCGGAGCCACCGCGGTGAGCATGGAAGACTGTCGGGTGCGGAAACCTACGCCCGCTCGAGCAGCAGGCTGTTCGGCCCCGATGGCGACGAGAGGAACCGCCGCTGCGAGTGCCCATAGGACCTTCCGGTACGACCTTTCCATCTCCTGCCTCCGACTGGTGCTCGGACCTTCTCCGACTGGGTTTTCGGACATTAACCCCGATCGTCACCTGATGCTCGACGTGCTTGTCATTTCTTCTGGCCGGCGGTCTGACGTCGGGCAGGTGTGGAATGTCGGGCTTGATCGTGCTCACGGTTGCCGGAGTCGTGTCTGCTCGGGCAGCTCAGTTCGTTGGGCAGATCGTCGACTTCGGCACTGGCGGGGGCGCGACGCTCGAACCGTCTTGCGCCGCAACGCAGTTGACATACACCCGCTCGAACCGATATGCGGCTTGTCGGGGAGCGGTTCGTCTGAGCATTCGATCGTAGACGAGGTGCGAGGTGCGCGACCGGTCGGGACCGCAATCAGAACTTCTCCGACGATCGACCTCGCTCGACACCCTGCACGGCGATACCGAGTGCTACGCGCGCGAGGGATCGCCGGTTACCGTGCGCCCTGTGAGCGTGCGATCGCGCACATAGTGAGCGCCTGCATCCGCTGATGGAGCGGTGGGTTACCGATTTTCATCCGATGAGGCTCGGTCGCCTGCCCGCTCGGCGTGATGCCCAACCAACCTGCCAATGACGTCGCGTGCTAGCCGGAGCGCCTCGAGCCGCTGAGTCTCGGTGATCGGTTGAACCTCGCCATGGCGTCGAGACTTCGCTGCCTGCGCGAGCGGCAAGAGTTCGTCTTTGGTGAAGGCGAGCGCTGCGTGTAGCCGGGACCACGGTATGTCCCGGTCATCGGAGTCGGTCGGTGAGCGGAAATACTGGCGAGCTGACTCAACCGCCCGATAGGCGTAGAAGCCGGTGTCGTCAGGGCGCTCGATCGCCATTGCGAGATCTGCGAGAGCGAGTCGGATGAGCGGCGCCTCCGCCGCGGCGGACACGAACGGTTCTAGCTCGTCGCCGCTCACTTGGAGCCGGACGGAAGGATCGCGCCCGGTCAGCTCGCTCCAGCCAACTTCGGGTACGCCCACCATGGCGGCCGAATGGTCCGCGATAAATGCGAAGAAGCCATGGAGCTCGGGAGTGAGCGCCACGCCGACGTGAAAGCCAAGGGAGTCGAGCACACCGCGCAGCACGGACATGACTTCGTTCCGAAACGTGGCCGCGTCAGTCCTCAATGGACCCTGTACGAGAACACGGAACATGCTGTCCTTGACGATCAGAGTCCAGGTCGAATCTGAAATTAGCAACACGATGGGCTTTTCGATCTGCCAGCTGTCGTTCTGCGGGTGGACGACCCCGTGGAACTGGGCGATCCAAGCGGAACCGACTTCACTATCCATGTCCTCAAGCTTCTCATCGACCGCGACTGCCACGTCGGTCGAATTCACGGCAGCTCGGGTTCTGCTTCGAGGTGGCCCACACCGCCCTTCCGGTCTCGATCGCTGCGCCCCGAAATCCAGGGCGCGACCGACGCACCACCCGACATACCTACCCTTCCCTCGCGCCCGATATTGCTAGCCAACTAACGGCCGACCCACAGCACGTTGCCCGAAGTGTGCGAAGCGATCGGGTACGCAGACCCGCCCAGGGAACCGGCGCGATACGGGTGATGTCGGGCCGAGTCGCGTCCGAGCGTTCGATCGTCGGCGAGGTGCGAGGTGTGCGATGGGTCGGGACTCCCGCGAGCACTTTGCCGACGATCAAGAGCTCGCAGGTGCGTCCTGAGGATGTTCGCGACCGAGCCGGCTGTGCGGCTGGGGTGCGTGAGCGTGGTCGCCATCGATCGCCACGGTGGGCCTAGCAAGTTGTAGTAGTCGGTCCCAAACCAAGAATGCAACGAGCGTTGAAAGACGGACCCTCACGGCGACTTTTTCGTGAGGGCCTCGTATTTTATCAATCTGAGTTCCAACTGGCGCGGCCCGCTCAACCGCACAATATTGTGGATCGGATATCCACCATTTTTCCGCGATGTTTGTTCATCACCCATCAGCGGTTCGCATCCGATCGACATGGCCACATCAACGTTCTTATACGTGGACATGAACATTTGACTCTCGTAGGACATATAGAGTTCGCCGCGCTCACTTAACATGAGCCAGCACTCCTGTGCGGGAATCGAATATAGACGAATATCAGACCCCTCGCAGGACACGATCCGGTGGTGCCCAAAGAAGTTCTCTGATGTGGTTAGTTTGCCGTGGTTGTAGTCTGGATGGTATCACTCCACGAGAATTCGTCTGATTGCTTCTGTGATCATTTCGTCCTCGCAATTGGCGGTGATGCGGGCAGGTCCGAAAGCAATCGCGCGGACGCGAAACCGTTGACGAGGTCGTCTGCTTTTCGTTGACGTTCCGTTTCCTCAGCTGCCGCCACGTGAGTTCGACATGCCCGGCTGCCTTGCCACATCTGACTGCATTAGCCGCAAACCGGTTCACCTCACGTTCCGCACACACCGACGGTATAGTTGCCATCTTTCCGATGGCTCTGAGGGCGTCCCGAGCTACTGGACGCCCACTTCCCCCGGAAATACTGGCTGGTGCAGCTTTGGAAAGGGGGTGAGATCCCAACAGTCCTCCCAAACCGGGCCGATGAGGTCCTCCGGATCCGTCCGGCACTACGCTCTCTCTATTCAGCTGTCGTGTAGCGGAGGTTGAGCTTTGGCAGTGTTCATCAGCTACTCGCGTCGGGACGAAGACGCGGCGGTCAACCTCAAGTCCGATCTCGAGCGAGCTGGCCTTCCGGCGTGGGTCGACCTCGGCGTCCAAGGCGGCCAGGAGTGGTGGGAAGCAATCCTCCGGCAAGTCCGCGAGTGCCTCCTGTTCGTGTTCGTCGTCAGCGAGCATTCGTTCCGTTCTCATTGGTGCCGGACCGAGCTCGGCTACGCCATTGCGCTCCGTCGTCCGATCCTGCCCGTCACGGTCCGAGACGTGGACTACAACCTTGCCCCGGACGCGATCGGAAAGATCGAGAGCGTCGACTATCGCTTGCGCACCCCGGAAAGCGCCATCGTGCTGACCACCGCGGCATTGCGACTCTGCGCGGACGCGCAACCGCTTCCGGATCCGCTCCCGCCGGCACCGGCCTTCCCGACGGTGAGCCTTGAGCCGATCGGAGATCGAGTGACCCAACCCGTCCTGACGCCGGCGGAGCAAGTGGAGACGTTGGTAGCGCTGCGATCGCATCTCGACGACGGCGATGTTCACGACGCCGCGCTCGAACTGCTCACTCGGCTCAGGGCCAGAACTGATGTGACGAACGCGGTCGCCACCGAGATTGACGAGATGCGGGCGTCCATGCCCAGCGCGCGACGTGAGGCGGAGGGGAGTGACGGCATTCGGTCGCTGATCACCCACATCGAGAAGGGACGGTTCCTGCCGATCACGGGGTTTGGGTTGACGGACTCCTTGCCAGGACCTCGCGACGTGCTGGCGAGGAAATGGGCAGACGCGAGCAACTTCTCCATGGCCAGGAAGCACCGCGACGACCTGCCCAGGGTGGCCCAGTTCGTGGGCGTCATGAACGACGCGGAGAACCTCCGATCAGACCTGGCGGACCACCTGCTCGAGTCGGCACCTGCAGAAAGCACACCCGGCGACCGGCTGCATGCCGCGTGGCTGGCGCACCGGGCGACGGGAGCGACGGACCCGCACATGGTCCTCGCCTCGCTGCCCTGTCGGATCTACGTTAACGCGCACCCGGCGCGGCTGCTTGTCTCTGCTCTTCGCGAGGTGGGAAAGGATCCGCAGGTCGAACTCTGCCGCTGGCGACCCGATGTGGGGGACTGGCCGCCGTCGGTCTTCAACGTCGACCCGAGCTACGAACCGAGTCCTGACCGACCGCTCGTGTTCCAGGTCTTCGGGAATCTCGACTTTCGAGAGTCGATCGTGTTGACGGAAGACGACTACCTCGACTTCCTCGTTAACACCGCCGAGGACAAGACGCTGGTCCCACCGTGCGTGCGGCGGGCTTTGGCCGACTCGGCTCTGCTTTTCCTCGGCTTCGGCCTCGAGGACTGGGACATGAAGGTGCTGCTGCGCGCGCTCGTCAACCAGGAAGGCGCTAGGAAGCTCAAGCGGTACGCGCACATTGCGGCCCAGGTGGAACTGCGCTCGACGGTGCTTTCGTGGTCCAGGGCCCAGCGGTACCTGCTGCGGTACTTCTCGAAGTATGAGCCGCCGATCGATGTCTATTGGGGGACGGTGGATCAGTTCGCGTCCGACCTCGCTGCTCAATGGGGTGCACGAACGTGACGGCGACGAAGGCGTTAGCGACCGACGCGCGTGACGGCGATCGGTCGAAGAACCCTTACGTCGGACCTCGATCGTTCACGTATGGCGAGCAGCTCTTCGGCCGCACGAAGGAGATCAGCGACCTGCGGGACATCTTGATCGCGCAGCGAATCGTCCTGTTCTACTCACCGTCGGGAGCGGGGAAGACGTCATTGCTCGAGGCCGGACTTCGCCCGGAGCTCGAAGGTCGGGAGTTTGCTGTCCTCCCAAGAATTCGTGTCGGCTACCAATCTGGGCCGAGCCAGCCGGTCGACGGCGCATCCAATCGGTACGTGATTAGCACGATTCTCGGTCTCGAGGAGGGTCGATCGGAGGAACGGCGAATGAGCACGCTCGAGCTCGGCCGGGCGAAGCTCGGTCCGTACCTCGACGACGTGCTCGGCGAGCAGGCCAATGCCCTGGACCCCTGCCTGTTCTTTGACCAATTCGAGGAGCTCTTCACACTCGATCCGACCGATCACGCCTGCAAGGCAGCGTTCCTAGAGCAGCTCGGTATCGCGTTGCGGAACCGGAACCGGTGGGCGCTCTTCTCCATGCGAGAGGACTACATCGCCCAGCTCGATCCGTACCTGGGGCGCATACCTACGAGGTTCTGCACCCGGTACCGACTGGATCTGCTGGGACCCGTCGCAGCTCGTGAGGCGATCTGTGAACCGGCCCGGCGTGCGGGCGCCGCTTTCACCGACGAGGCGGCCGATCGGCTCATCGACGATCTGCGCACCGTCCGAGTCCAACGAGGCCCATCGATTAGGGACGAGCTCGGGATTGAGATCGAACCGGTGCAGCTTCAAGTCGTCGGTCATCGCCTGTGGAGCGGACTCGCTCGGGGGAAGTCCACGATCGAGTTGGCGGACGTGGCGGCCGCAGGGACCGTCGACGACGCTCTCATCGACTATTACGACGAGCAGGTGCGTGCTGCCGCGGCGGCAACGGGCGAACAGGAGATCCGGATTCGGGACTGGGCCGGTGAACGGCTCATCACAGACCACGGCTTCCGCTCCCAGGTCCTCGAGGGGCCAGGCATTCGGGGTGCGGCCGTCCTTGCCGCCCTTGAGGATGCGCACCTCATCCGTGCCGACCATCGACGCGGCACCCAGTGGTATGAGCTATGCCATGATCGACTCGTCGGGCCGGTCCAAATGAGCAATGACGCGTGGAGCGAGCGGCACTTCGAGTCGTTGCTGGTGCGGGCGCGGGCGTGGTCCTTGCGCGGTCGACCGTCCGGCTTGTTGATGCGGGGGGCACAACGTCGTCGCGCGTCGGGGTGGGCAAAGGCTCACGAGGGCGAGCTCCTGCCCCGGGATCGCGAGTTCCTCGCTGCAGCACGAAGGCGAGGATGGCGAAAGACGATCCTGTCAGTGCTGATCGCCGTGCTCGTGGTTGGCGGCGTGCTCTTCGCCGTGTCCGCACGGCCAACTTACTTTCCGATCAGCTACTCAGCTGCCCCGATCTATGACGCGGTGGTACCCACCTCCGTCGAGGCCACAAGCTCGGCAGTCGGTCACGGACCAGAGCAGGCAGTTGACGGAAAGATCGACACACATTGGGAAGCGGCGCCGGCGGCGAACCTCGGCGTCGGGGCCACGCTGGTCATGAATTTCGATCGGCCGGTGAACTTTGAATCCATCCGCTTGAGATCTTCGGTGCAGGGCGATACCGCGCCAGGCAGCGGCTTCGTGAACTGGCCTCGTCCGAGACAGCTTCAGGTCACCCTGGACGCCCATGACACGACGACCATCGCCGTGCTGGACACGGCCGACTTCCAGACGGTTCCGGTCAAAGGAAGATCCGTCAGGCAAGTGGCGATCGAGGTCACCGGGATCTATCCAGCGTCGAGCGGCCAGGGCCGCAGTGTCGCGATCACCGAACTCGAGTTCTATCAGCGGCGCAGAGTCGGCGACGACTACCTGACCGTCGTCGCCTCGAGCGTAACTGCGACGTCCCGATCGTCGAGTGTCGCGTACCTGGTCGACGGGGACCTTGACACGGTGTGGACATCCGACCCAGCAAATGACGGCGTGGGACAAGCCTTCAGCATCAACTTCGCCCAACCCGTCGACCTCGACCGCATACGTATCGCACCCGGACGTCCGGGAGTGGATTTCCCGTTCTCGCCTCGTCCGCAAGATGTGCTGATTGCACTGACCTGCAACGCTTTCTGCGAATCGCCCATGGTCGTGTCGTTCCCCGATCGGGCCGGCTACAAGAACATCAAACTCTCCGCTCATGGCGTGACGTCGATCCAGGTGCAGGTCCACTCGGTCTACGGCGCAGACGGGGGTGTGGCATTCGCGGAGGTCGAGCTCCAGCGAAAACGACCGACTTCGTGACCGCGACCTTCTGAAGCACCCCGGGTTCTGTGGAGGCTCTGGTGTGCCCCGGATGTGTGTTGCCGGGTTGGTTAGTTCACGCGGTGATGGTCAGGTTCTCATATTCGGTTTGGTGCGACTTTCCGCGAGCTGCAATAAGTGTCTTCTATCGCCCGATTGTCTACGGCGGCACCGGATGGAACTGGTACTTGTCCTCGAGCATGAGGGTGTCGGGGAACGTCACCGCCGACGCCTTCACCTCGATTAGCAGTTGGCCGTCACCGGCCTTCGGGTCGTCCATCTCCTCGACGACCAGGGCCTCGGGCGGCCCGAACGCCTTGCACACGACAGCTTTCATGGGTGCCGAC
>JANMYF010000093.1:0-19625 GCA_031381685.1 Acidimicrobiia bacterium | reverse complement strand
GGCGGAATCTGGCCGAGAATTCGGCAGCGGAATTGCGATTCGGGACGCTCGTTGGCACCGGTGGACCGTAGGTTGGGATGGTGGGTACGGATCGTCTCGAAGGAGTGAGCCCGGAGGGACTTCCGATCACGTTGGAGTTGGCGTCGGTCGGCAGTCGTGCGATCGCCGGGTTCATCGACCTCGCCATCCAGATCGCCCTGATTGTCGCCGTGACCTATGGGTTGGGTCGGAGCGACATTTCGGCGGCCGCCGCTGCCGTGCTCGGCTTTGTCGTCCTGTTCTTCCTCCCGATCGCGTTCGACATGCTCGATCAGGGCCGCGGGCCGGGGAAGCGAATCGTCGGTCTCCGGGTCGTGACCCTACGGGGTGGTCCGATCGGTTTCCGGGCGAGCGCCATCAGAAACCTGTTGAGGTTCGTCGACTTCCTCCCCACCGCGTACCTCATCGGGATGACGTCGGTGTTGGCCACGGGAACCTCTCAGCGGCTTGGCGACATCGCCGCGGGAACCGTCGTCTCGTTCGTGCCGGGCCGCACACGCAAGCGCAAGCACCAGCAGCAGCTGTGGGGACCCGAAGGACCTCCCTGGCGGGCGACCCAGCCAACGTCCTTCACCGTCGACGAAGCCAGCGTCACGGCGGCGCGGGCGATCGACGCCGTGCGCATCACCCCTGCCGAAGCCGGCCTGGTGCAGTCGTTCCTGGCCCGGCGGTCATCGCTGCCCGAACCTGCCCGAGTGCGGCTGGCCATGGAGATCGCCGGCCGTTTGCGCCCGAAGGTGATGGGCGTCCCTGCGGAGGTTCCGGACGAGGAGTTCCTGGAGCTCCTGGCCACGGCAAAGTCTATGCGCCGCTAAGTTCTCCGTTGGAGCCGGGCGTCTTCCCGGCGCGGAACGGCCGCAACAGACCCCAGTGCCGGACCGCCACCAACGTCCAACCACCAACGGAGTCCGATCATGATGCCCACCCCCGCAGACAAGTTCACCTTCGGCATGTGGACCGTTGGCTGGCAGGCGCGTGATCCCTTCGGGGATCCCACCCGCGAGCCGCTCGATCCGGTCCGGACAGTTCACGAGCTGGCCAAGCTCGGGGCCTACGGCGTCACCTTCCATGACGACGATCTCGTCCAGTTCCAGCTGAGCGACGCCGATCGCCGGGCCGGCATCGACCGGTTCAAGGCCGCCTTGGCCGAGACCGGGCTCAAAGTGCCGATGATGACGACGAACCTCTTCACCCACCCGGTGTTCAAAGACGGTGGCTTCACCAACAACGACCGCGACATCCGCCGATTCGCGCTCCGCAAGGTCATGCGCAACCTCGATCTCGCCGCGGAGTTCGGTGCGAAGACCTACGTCTTGTGGGGCGGGCGCGAGGGTTCTGAATACGACGGAGCGAAAGACGTCGGCGGAGCGCTCGATCGCTACCGCGAGGGTCTCGACACGCTGGCGCAATACGTCAAGGACAAGAACTACGGCATCCGCTTCGCCATCGAGCCGAAGCCGAACGAGCCGCGCGGCGACATCCTCCTACCGACCATCGGCCATGCACTTGCCTTCATCAACTCGCTCGAGCACCGAGACATCGTCGGGCTCAACCCCGAGGTCGGTCACGAGCAGATGGCGGGGCTCAACTTCGTCCACGGCATTGCGCAGGCGCTTTGGCACGGCAAGTTGTTCCACATCGACCTCAACGGCCAGCGGGGAATCAAGTTCGACCAGGACCTCGTGTTCGGCCACGGCGATCTCCTCAGCGCATTCTTCCTCGTGGACCTTCTCGAGGGATCGGACTATGACGGACCTCGCCACTTCGACTACAAGCCGTCACGCACCGAGGACGACAAGGGCGTCTGGGCGTCCGCCGCGGCAAATATGCGCACCTATCTTCTTCTCAAGGAGCGCGCTGCGGCGTACCGCGCCGACCCCGAGGTGCAGGCCGCGTTGGAGGAAGCCCGCGTCGGGGAGATCCACGCCCCGACGTTGGGCGTGGGCGAGACCTACGCCGATCTGCTCAACGATCGCAAGAGCTGGGAGGACTTCGATGCCGACGATGCCGCCGCCAGCGGCTGCGCGTTCGTGGCCCTCAACCAGCTCGGCCTCGAACACCTCATGGGCGCGCGGGGCTAGGAACACGCTCTCCCCAAGGTTGTGCTCCGAGTCGCCCGAGCGGCGAACAGGAGCACAGCCTCGCGGTCGCGATCAGCTCGTGAGCCTCGCCAGCGTTCCGTAGTAGGCGGTCACGAGTAGTTGACCCCGGGGATCCAGGCCAATCGACGTGGGAGCGCGCAACTGCACGGGGAGCTTCGTCCCGATCCACCGGCCGCCGGCCCCGGGGCGCACCGCGTAGAACGTTCCGGTGCACAGGTCACCATGCACATAGGCCCCGGCCAGAGAACCGACGCGCGCCACGGCCCCACCGATCACCGCGCAACGGCCGTCGTGGGGGAATTCGTAGACCGGATCGATGGCGCCCTTCGGCTTCGCCCCGCCACGGTACCCCTTGGTGCCCTCGCGCAATCGCCATCCGAAGTTGGCTCCACGGGCCTGCTCGAGCGTCACCCTGTTCACTTCTTCCCACCTCGATTGGCCGGTGTCGGCGATCCACAACACGCCATCGGGCTCGAGGAAGATCTGCCAAGGATTGCGTAGGCCGTAGGCGTAGATCTCCGGGAGTGCCTTCGCCGTTACCCCGAGGCCCGGGCCGGGAGCACGACCCGACGCAAAGGGGTTCGTGTCGGGGACGGTGTACGGCTTGGTCCCGTCGGGCGAGCGTCGAGGGTCGATGCGAAGCAGCTTGCCGAACCAGCGGTCGAGCCGCTGCGCGTTGTTGGGGACATCGCCGACGCCACCCTTGGTACCAACGCCACCTCCATCGCCGAGTCCGACGAGAAGAAGTCCATCGGTGGTGAACGTCAGCGACCCGCCGTAGTGGTCGTCGTTGGGGTGCGGGAACTGCAGCACGATCCGCGCCGTGGCGGGGTCGGCGATGGTGCCGTCGAATGCGTACTCGGCGAGTGTCCAAGCGCCGTCGAGCGCGGCGTAGGTGACGTACACGAACGATGGCGGACCGGGCGGGAACGCGGCTTGCATCAGCCCGCGCTCGTTCTTCGTCGACACCAACGACCTGAGGTCGAGCACCGGCTGATCGCGGACCACGTCGTTGACCACGGCACGCAGCCGACCAGTCTTCTCGACGACATAGATCGTGTCGTCACCGGGGCGCACCGAGGATGAGATCGGCTGCTCGATGTTGATGACCAGTGGAACAAGGCCGACAGCGGGCTGTGCTTGCGAGGCGGACGCTGTTGTACAAAGCGCGCTGACGATCAGCGCGCTTAGGATAGTTCGAAACCTCACGCGTCGGCGTGAAGACTCGCCGCCAATCCTTCGACCACTTCGAGGTACTCCTCTACCATCTCCATGACGACGCGGCCGGCCGGCTTGATCTGGTTCATGTTGCCCACGATCTGTCCGACGAAGTAGTTCACGAGCCGCTCCGCGCCCGATCCGGGCACGTTTGCGCCCCGACCGATACGCCGCTGCGCTTCGGCGATCAACATGCCATGGAGGGGCATGCCGAGCGGCTTGGGGTTGTCGGGGTTCTCCCATTCGTCGGTCCATGCGGTGCGGAGCTGACGTGCCGGCTTCCCGGTGCTCGCCCGCGAACGAACGGTGTCGCTCGAGGTCGCGGTGAGGAACTTCTGCTTGACGACGGGGTGCGTCTCGGCCTCCTCCGTGGTGAGCCAGACCGAACCGGTCTACACGCCTTGCGCGCCCAGCGCCATCGCCGCGGCGATCTGACGACCGCGGCCGATGCCGCCGGCAGCGACAACCGGAACGGGCGAGATGGCGTCGACCACTTCGGGGATGAGCACCATCGACGCGATGTCTCCTGTATGGCCCCCGGCCTCGTAACCCTGGGCCACGACGAAGTCGACGCCGTTGTTGACCTGACGCTCCGCATGGACCTTCGTCCCCACCAGGCCGGCCACGTGCACGTTGGCTTCGTGCGCCTGGGTCACCAGCGTTGCCGGGGCCGGACCGAGCGCATTCACGATGAGGCGGATCTTGCGGGAGAGCGCAATGTCGACCAGGGGTTGCGCGCCCTTGTGCGACCAGGTGCCCTCGCCGGTCGGGGCGATCTCGCCCTCGGGAAGCGGCGGGACGTCATAGCGGGCGAGGATCTCGTTCACGAACATGCGGTGCTCGGCCGGGATCATCGGAGCGAGACGCTCCGCGGTGAGGCCGCCTTCGTCGGATCCGGTGTACTTCGCCGGAATGAGCACGTCGATGCCGTAGCTCTTGTTCGGTCCGATCTGCTCCTCGATCCAGTCGCAGTCGATCTCCAGCTGACGGGGTGTGTGCGCGGTCACGCCGAGCACGCCCATCCCACCCGCCTTGCTGACGGCGGCGACCACGTCACGGCAGTGGCTGAAGGCGAGGATCGGGAACTCGATACCGAGCATGGAGGCGATCTTGGTCTGCATGCGATGCACGCTACCCGGGACGTCCCCCCCGACCCAAGGCGCCGTTCGCTCGTGCCGGCTGGGGTGGGCTGGGCCAGCTGGGTCGGCTGGGCGTCACCGGGTCGGCTGGGTCGGCTGGGCGTCACTGGGTCGGCTGGAGCGCACCTGTGCACATGTGCCGACCCAGTGCACAGATGCCGACCCAGGTGATTGGGTGGAGCGGGACTAGTTGAGGGCGACGACGGGTTCGGGGGTGCCTTCGACGTTGAGCTTGGGGATGACTTTGTCGAGCCAGCGGGGGAACCACCAGTTCCGGTCGCCGAGGAGTTCCATGGTGGCCGGGACCATGACGATGCGCACGATGGTGGCGTCGATGAACACCGCAGTGGCGAGGCCGAGGCCCATGACCTTGATCGAGCGTTCACCCAGTGCGAAACCGAGGAACACGCAGACCATGATGGCGGCCGCCGCGGTGATGACCCGGGCAGTCGACGCCAGGCCCTCGACGACGGCGCTGCCATTGTCCTTGCCGTGGTCGTAGTACTCCCTGATGCGTGACAGGAGGAACACTTCGTAGTCCATGGACAGTCCGAACACGATGGCGAACATCATCATCGGGATCCATGGCTCGATCGGGCCGGGCTTGCCGACACCGAGGAGCCATCCGCCCCAGCCCCACTGGAACACCGCGACGACGAGCCCGTAGGCCGCACCGATCGACAGCAGGTTCATGATGACGGCCTTGAGCGGCACGAGGACGCTGCGGAACACCGCCATCAGCAACAAGAAGGAGAGGATCAGCACGACACCGATGAACAAGGGAAGACGGCCACCGATCAGCGACGCGAAATCGATGCCGCCCGCGGTGAACCCACCCACATACGCCGTCGCCCCGGACCCCGCGATGATCGGTGCGATCACGTTCTTGCGGAGGTCGTGGACGAGCTGGTCGGTCGCCTCGTCCTGGGGGCCGGTGGTCGGCGTGAAGTTGATGAGAAACGCTTTGCCCGATGGAAGCGGCTGGGCGGCGGCGAACGCCACGCCCGGCGTCGACTTCACCGCAGCCTCGAGCTTCGCCACGACTGCGGCCGACTCCGGAGTCGGTGCTTCGATCGCGATCAGTCCCGGAGCGTTCGAACCAGGGCCGAACACCGAGGCCTTGATGTCGTATGCCTTGCGGGTGGTGTTGTCCTTGGCGTTGTTCCCCTGATCGGAGAACCCGAGACGCAACGACAGCAACGGGATCGACGCAACCACGAGAACGACCAGACCACCGATCGCGAACGGCCATGCCTGGCGCTGCACCAGACGGCTCCACCGATGCCAACCGGTCTCTTGGTCCTTGGGCTTGGCCGGTCCTCGATGAATCGAGAACTTGTCGATGTTGTGACCGACGAAACCGAGCATCGCCGGGATCAACGTGATCGCTGCGAGCACGATCACGAACACCGGCGTGGCTCCGGCCAACGCGATCCCGTTGATGAACGACAACCCCATCAAGAACATGCCGAGCATCGAGATGATCACCGTGCAGCCGGCGAACACCACCGCACGCCCCGCCGTGGTGATCGAGCGCACCGTGGCGTCGTGCGGGTTCTTGCCCTCGTGAAGCTCGTCCTTGTAGCGGGTGACGATGAACAGCACATAGTCGATACCCACGCCGAGACCGATCATTCCCGTGATGCTCGTCACGAACGACGGCATGTCCATGAAAGCAGACCAGATCCCGACACCGGCGACGGCGATCCCGACACCAAGCGCCGCCGTGAGGATCGGCAGACCCATGGCAATGATCGACCCGAACGCCAACAACAGGATGATCACCGCGGCAAGGAGCCCGAACGCCTCGCTCGGAGGAAGGGAGAACCCGGCGAACGGCAAACCACCGAACTCCGTCGTCACTCCCTGAGCACGCAACGACTTGGCCGTCTTCACCAACTTCAACGGCTGGGTGTTCAGGTCGACACCCGGCTTGAACGTCACCTGCGAGAGACCAACGGTTCCATCCGGCGAAACCTGACCCGGTTGAGTCGAGGTGAACGGGTTCGACACACTCGCCACGATCTTGTTCTTCGCGAAACCCTCCAACCACGTGGTGATCTCCGCCTTCTTCGACTCGATCCCGCCGTCGACCTTGAACACGATCTCGCCGGCCTCGCCGTTCGATTGCGCCTTGCCCTCGGGGAACTCACGACTGAACACGTCGATCGCTTTCGACGACTCCGTCCCCCCGCCACCCCCCTGCGCATCGTTGAATTTCCCTCCGAGCGCGCCCGACACCCCGAACGATGCCGGCAGAGCAAGGATCCACACCAGCAAGACGATGCGGCGATGGTTGAAACAGAACGATCCCATCCGCTCCAGAAGTGGACGGTTTGCGGGTAGGGAAGAAGTGTTCACGAGTCTCCTCGACAGGTTCGGGTCGAACGGTTCGGGGCGCAAACCGCGAGAAAGGTCGACGTCGGCCACGCAGACTCACCCATCCTCGCGCTCCGGATCAGTCCGGTAAACGAGCAGGGACCATTCGAGTCATAAGTCACGCGTCCGGTTTCGAGGCAGAAAGTCGGCAGTTCCGACGTCTCGGAGCTGGAAGGATGTCCGGCCGTGAACTCCCCCGACACACGCTCAGCGCTGGCGACGCGAGGGCTCACCGCTGAGGGCGTCCACCGTGACGCCTTCACGGCGAAGGACTGGATGCTTTTCCTCGGACCGGCGCTGATCTGGGGCACGTCGTTCCTCTTCATCGCCGAGGGCCTAGAGACACTCGAGCCCGGGGTGGTGACGTTTGGACGCATGCTCTTCGGGTTCCTCGCCCTCGCCGTGATTCCCGGCGCGCGGGCGGCGATCCCCCGACACGAATGGCCGCGCATCGCTGCCGTCTCGATCACGTGGCTGGCGTTTCCGATGACGCTGTTCCCGATCGCCCAGCAGCACGTGTCGTCCAGCCTCGCCGGGATGCTCAATGGCGGCATCCCGATCTTCTCCGCGCTCGTGGCCACGGTCCTCCTACGACGACTCCCCGGCCCGTGGCAGCGTCTCGGCCTGATCGTCGGCGTCGTCGGTATCGTGCTCATCGGCGTCCCAACGGTGAACGAAGGACGCAGCAGTGCCTTCGGTGTGGCCCTCGTGATCATCGCCATCGCGTCCTACGGCATCGCCACGAACCTGGCCGTTCCGCTCACCCAGGCCTACGGTCCCGTGCCGGTGTTCTGGCGATGCCAGATGCTGTCACTCGTTCTCACGGCACCGTTCGGCGCGTGGGGACTGCGGAATTCCTCATTCGAATGGAGGCCGGTCGGCGCGGTTGTCCTGCTCGGCGTGTTCGGTACGGCAATGGCGTTCGTCATGATGACGAGCCTGGGGGCGCGTGTCGGCGCGACGCGCAGCTCGACGGTCACGTACCTCGAGGCGATCTTCGCGCTCGGCATCGGCGTCGTCATCCGCAACGACAAGGTGGTCGCTCTCCAACTCGCCGGCTGCGTCGTGCTCATCGGCGGCGCCTGGCTGGCGAGCCGCAAGGACGGCTGAACCACCCGAACGGTGGGTGACCTATCCCGGCAGGCGGATCTCGGCGGCGCACACAGCGCCGGTCGAGTTCGTGAGGCGAACGGCGACGAGCTCTGGACCGGGAAGCTCGGGGAAACGGCGATCGACGCGCCCCTTCGTGACCGAGCCGCGCCAAACGACCCGGCGCTCCTGCAGGACCACAGCCGCCCAAGGGGCCTGCGATCGGTCGATCGTGCTCCGCACGCGGACGCGCGAACCGTCCGACCGGATCTCGACTCGAAGCGTGAAACGGCCGCATGACGTTTCGCGCGCGAATTGCCTCTCCTGCGGGGCGCTCGGCGTAACGCCGATCGTCGTCGGCAGACCCGTCGAGCTCGCCGGTGGCGCACTCGACGGCGGCTGATTCGTGATCGGTGTCGCGGTCGAGGCGACCGTCGGGGTCACGAGCCGCGTCGAGGGGGACACCGGGCCGACCGTCGTCGTCGACACCGTCGGGGTTGCCGGGGGCGTCGACGTCGACACGCTGGTCGAACTCGTGTCGTCGTCCTGCCTCGGCGACGAGGTCGTGCTCTTCACGCCAGAACCCGAGGTCCCCGAGCCTGAGCTGGAACCCGAACCCGAGCTTCCCGAACCGGACCCAGAGCCCGAGCCCGAGCTGCCGGAGGTTGATCCAGACCCGCTCTTGCCGGAACTCCCTCCCTCTGCGTAGGCCGACCGCGACACACCTGCCAACACAAGAAGGGCAACAAGCAGCGCGACGGGAAAACGAGGCGGCTTCATCACTCTCCCGCACGTTCGCGCTCGAACCACCGCGCTGCCTGGGTACGGTTCTGCGTTCCCGTTGCCCGGAAGATCGAGGTGAGATGCGCCTTGACTGTTGCCTCTGCGATTCCCAAGCGCCGTCCGATGGACTTGTTCGGCAAACCAGCGGCGACCAACGCGAGGATCTCGGCTTCGCGATCGCTGAGGAGCACACTGGGCTCCGGGAGTCGCACGAGCGTGAGGGCGACCTTCGGAGCGAGGGGCGCCTCGCCCCGGGCGGCAGCGCGAATTGCGCTTTCGATCTCCGCCGGCGTCGCGTCCTTCAGCTGATAGCCGATCGCTCCCGCAGCGAGCGCGTTCGTGATGCGGGGACGGTCGGAGAACGACGTGAAGATCACGACTCGGGTATCGGGCGCTTCGTGCATGATCCGCTTGGTGGCCTCGACACCGTCGACATTGGGCATCTGCAGGTCCATGAGGACGACATCAGGACGGTGCAACGAAACTGCAGCAATCGCCGCAGCGCCGTCAGCCGCAGTGGCGACCACCTCGATCCCCTCAAAGGTACCGAGCAGGCGCTCCAATCCCGCGAGCACAACACCATGGTCGTCACAAACGACGACGCGGATCACGTCGGCACCTCGGCCGTCGCAACGGTTCCCTTCCCTGGGGTGGAAGCTACGACAAGCGTTCCACCGGCTCGGTTCACGAGGGACGCATGAAGGTCGAGACCAAGATGTCCATCGCGGATCCGTTCCGCGCGTTCAACTTCCGAGAACCCGGACCCGTTGTCAGACACGCGCAGCCGGACGACGCCGTCTTCGATCTCAGTCCCGACGAATACCTCGTCAGCATGGGCGTGCTCGAGCACGTTGCGCAGCAACTCCTGCGACACGCGATACAGCAGTGACTCGACGTCGGGATCGAGTTCACCGGCATCGACCGCCACGTGGACCTTCGTTCCCGAAGCACGAAGAGGTCCTGCCAGCTCCTCGATCGCTTCCGAGAGTCCGACTCCATGCACGTTGGGCGGGTACAGGTCGACCAACGACGAACGCAGTTTCTGCATGCTCGTGCGGGCGATGTCAGCGTTGCGCTCCACAGCATCCCGTACCGGACCCGCCTCGGTGGACGGCACGATCGCAGCGAGCTCGAACGAGATTCCGGCAAGGTCCTGTACGACGGAGTCGTGGAGGTCAGCGGCAATCCGCTCGCGTTCGCGCTCCGATGCCGTCACCGCTTGCTCCACCAGGTGCAGCCGATCAGCTTCCGCCGCGTGCACCCGCCGCGCGAGCGAGCGCGCAAGTGGCAGCTGGGTGAGCCACAGCATCGCCAGCCCGAGGCCAAGGGGAATCGCGAGTTGGAGGAACAAGCGACGACTGTTGGCAGTGACGGAGTTGTACCTCTCGTACTGCTCGTAGACAACGAGCTCACCACCAGGAAGACGGAGAGGAAGGTAGACCTCGAGCAGCCTGCCCGCATCGCGCTCGTAGCGGTTCTCGGGGCTCGAGGTGTTGGCGATCTCCGATTGCATCCCACCCGAGGCCAGCACCTCGGCATGGTCTGCCTTGGGTGGAAAGCGACTCCCAATGAGGCGAGGCTCGTCGGAGTACACGATGCGCCCGTCGGCCGTCCAGAGCTTCACCCTCAAGACTCTTTCGGACAGCACTCGTGTCTGCACCAGCGAATCGATTGCGGCGATCGATGCGTCGGAGTCGGGACGATCCTTGATCAGCGCGTCCGTGAGGGCCGGTTCGACGATGCCGTAGCCGGCGAGCCGAGCTTGCTCCCGCGCCGCTCGGAGCGACTCGGACGTACTCACCCGCGACACACCGACCAGCACAAGGCCGGTGAGCAGCGCCACCGCCCCCAGCCCGGCCAAACCGAACCGGGTGACTTCTGACGTCACGGAGGTAGATCGGCGTGGCACGGGCGGAGCTTAGGACGAGGGGGCGTGGCGCTTCAGCCGCGGCCTCGCCCACGCCCGATTCGGTCGTCGTAGTCATCGCGGTCGTCGTTGTCATCGCGGTCATCGTTGTCATCGCGGTCACCGTTGTCATCGCGGTCACCCCGATCGTCGATCGTCGTCACGGTTGGTGCCGTGACAACGCTCGTCGGAACGACACTCGTCGGGACGATGCTGGAGGAAGCGACGCTCGAGGACGGCACACTCGACGACGAGCTCGACGGAACCACGCTCGACGGCACACTCGGCCGAACCACGCTCGACGGAGCCACGCTCGACGAGGGCACCGATGGCATCACACTCGACCGAACCACGCTCGGCTGAACCACGCTCGACGGAGCCACGCTCGACGAGGGCACCGATGGCATCACGCTCGACGGCACACTCGACCGAACCACGCTCGACGACGGCACGGACGGACGGACGGACGACACGGTCGACGATGTCGTCGGACGATCGACGCGACGCCGACCTCGTCGGGCCTCGGCGGAGGGAGCGATGGCCATAGCCCCGAGGACGAGTGCGAGGCCGGCCACGGCGGCGAAACGAAGGTGATTCGGGCGGCGGGGAACCGATCGGTTGGTGGATTCCATGATTGCTCCTTGCCCTCCAGGAGCTTCCTGGTGGCCTCGTCCATGATTCGGGCAACCTGGTCGATGGGTCGATACGACTTTCGTCTATGCAGTCTCGCTGTCACGCCGGCCGACGACGGTGGCTCGGCGGTCGAGCGCGCCGCGGTCGCGGGTCGGGCACAAGGTCAGGCCGTGTCAGCGGGTCGATTCGGATGTGGCGAGCACCGCAAGGTCCCGGTCTGCGTAGCGGTGGTGCCACCACTCCTCGATCATGACGACGCGGATGCAATCGCCGACTGTGGTCGTACCGCCGTTTGGGCTGTGCACGACTCGAGCCAGCGACTCATCGGTGGCGTTGCCCACGAGCTCCTCCACGAATCCCGTTCGCTCGGCTCGGACCTGGAGCACCTCGTCGAGTGACGGCACTGCGTCGAGATCGAGCGGTGCGAGTTCCACCGGTGGCGCACTGTCGTAGGGGTAGCCAAGCGGATGGAACGGCTCGGCCCGACCGAGCACGGGCCCGGTGATCCAGC
Source organism: Acidimicrobiia bacterium (assembly GCA_031381685.1). Lineage (GTDB taxonomy): Bacteria > Actinomycetota > Acidimicrobiia > Acidimicrobiales > JANYDT01 > JANLQX01. The sequence goes on along the minus strand of JANMYF010000093.1, from coordinate 7,826 downwards.
GATCGATCGCGAACACGAGGTGACGCAAGGTCTGGAGGTAGGAGTATTCGCCGTCCACCGACGCGTCGAGCATCACCGGCGGGAGGCGGCGGGCATTGTCGAGGGTTGCCGCGGCGATCTCCTGGACTCTCGTCCAGGCGCGTTGCATCCCTTGGACGTCTCTCGATTCGAGGTACTCGAGTTCGGGGTGACGGCGTTGCAGCTCGCCGCGGACGTAGTCGGCGACCTCGACGCCGTTGACGACAAGAGACTGGATGTCTCCCGACAGGTCGAGTGAATGCACCCAGGCACCGGTCACTTTCGTGCGGACCAGGAATGCGCCGTGAAGGCGGCTATCGGTCAGGTCCACCTGCTCAATGCGGGTCCCGCGAAGGTCACGAAGTTGATCAGCCATGGACCTGTTCTACCCCTCCTGCTACAGCCTGAACGCAGCTGCGGTGCGCTGCTTGCACAACGACGACTCGAAGAACTCGACCGAGCCGCTGGACGACCGCTCACCTACGCCTGAACCCTCGCACCCGAGCCGTCAGTCGTTCCTAGACAACGGAAACCGGCCCGGACACGGTCGGCGCGTCGGGCCAGTGCGACCTTGTCCAGAGGGGCTCGGCCGGGCGGCGAGAACCAGGCCCGGCCATTGACGACTCTCGCGAAGCAGCAGCCGTCGCTCCACTCCGATAGCCCACCCGAGCAACCACTCGTTGGGCGGACCATCTGTGCCAGCTGGTCCGACTACCGTCGAATCTGTGGCTTCCGCAATAGACCTCGCCGCGGCGTATCGGCTGCATCCGAACGTGGCGGTGCGCCCCGAGCCCTTCGGCGCGCTGGTGTACCACTACGGCAACCGCAAGCTGGTGTTCCTGAAGTCGCCGCGCATGGTGGCCGTCGTCAGATCGCTCGACGACGCGCCCTCGGTGCGTTCGGCGTTGGAGACGAACGGCGTAGCTGGGAAGGACACCGACCGCTACCTCGTTGCCCTGAACAGCCTGCTGGCGTCGGACATGCTCATTTCTTCAGAAACCCCCGAGGTCTCCTGTGCTCGTTGATCAATTGAAGTCGGGCCTCGACGCGCCGATCTGCCTCACGTGGGAGTTGACGTACGCCTGCAACCTCGCGTGCATCCACTGCCTCTCGTCGTCGGGGCGACGCGACCCCCGCGAGCTCTCCACCGACGAGTGCAAGGCGGTGATCGACGAACTCGCCCGACTTCAGGTGTTCTACGTGAACATCGGTGGCGGCGAGCCGACGATCCGCAGCGACTTCTTCGAGATCGTCGACTATGCGGTCGCCAAAGGCGTCGGGGTGAAGTTCTCCACCAACGGCAGCCGGATCGACGCCGAAGCGGCGCTGCGGCTGTCGGGCAGTGACTACATCGACATCCAGATCAGCCTCGACGGCGCCGACCGGGAGACCAACGACGCCGTCCGCGGCGACGGTTCGTGGGACACGGCGATCACGGCGATGAACCACCTGCGCGACGCCGGGTTCGGCCAGTTCAAGATCAGCGTGGTGATGACCCGTCACAACATCGCCCAGCTCGACGCCTTCGAAGCGCTCGCCGCGCAGTACGGCGCCGAACTGCGGCTCACCCGCCTGCGCCCGAGCGGTCGTGGGGCCGACACCTGGGACCAGCTCCACCCCACCAACGCCCAACAACGCGAGCTCTACAACTGGATCATCACGCGTCCGAAGGTGCTCACCGGCGACTCGTTCTTCCACCTCAGCGCACTCGGGGAGTCGCTCCCTGGCCTCAACCTGTGTGGTGCGGGGCGCATCGTCTGCCTGATCGATCCGATCGGTGAGGTGTACGCCTGCCCGTTCGTGCTCCACGACGAGTTCAAGGCCGGGTCGGTGCGCGAGGCCGGCGGCTTCACTGCGGTTTGGCGCGAGAGCGAACTGTTCACTTCGCTGCGCGAACCCCAGTCGCCCGGTGCCTGCGGAAGCTGTGGTTCCTATGACGCGTGCCAGGGTGGCTGCATGGCCGCGAAGTTCTTCACGGGCCTACCGCTCGACGGGCCCGACCCGGAGTGTGTGTGGGGGAACGCCGACGACGAACTCGCCCGAATCGCCGCGGCAACCGACTCGGCGAAACCCTCACCCGGACCAGGGCATTCCAAACCCACGCCCGTCTCGCTCGGGCGCAAGCCCGTCGATGCATACTCGTGACCGAAGAGCCGATCGCCGATGACCTCGGCAAGCGCCGGGACCGTACGTATGCGTACCTCAAGCTGTGGGGCATCGACACCGACCTGACCGTTCTGCCGATCGTCCGAGCGCCGTTGCTCATCCCGTCCACAGAGGCGGTGTGCGGACGGGCCACGGCCTCGTCGCTGGTTGCCCTCAAGGGCCAAGGGCTCTCGCTCACGGAGGTGTTCGCGTTCGCCGACGCGTATGAAGTGTGGGGAGATCTGTCGGTCGACGAGCACGATTTCGTTCTCGACGACACCCCGGCGTCCGAGCAGCTCATCCAGTTCGCCTGGCGATTCGATCAAGCCTTCGTCTACGAATGGGCCCTCGGCCTGGTGCCGCACCTCCGGTTCCCGGACGCAAGTGCCGACTCGGGTCGGGTCATGGAACAACTCGTGAAGCAGGTGTTGACCGTGGAGCGCCCGCAACGCCCTGTCGTGCGAACGGCCAAGGAACTTGCCGATGCGGCCGACGTGGCGTTCGCACTCCAGGCGATTGCCATCGCAACGGCACCGGAGCCTGCGCCTCTGGGGATCGTGCGAAGCGTGACCATCGAACGTGCGGCCGCGTTCGAGTGGCTGCTGTCCGCCCCCGAATCGGCCGGCGGCGGCTGAGACGGGGTCGGGATGCTGCTTCGTATGGATGTGCTGGCGCGGATCGTGGCGGGCGAGATCGACGTGGTCTACCGGCTCTGGCGCAAGCCGACCGTGAAAGCCGGAGGACGCCTCCGCACCGCCATGGGCGAGCTGGCTATCGACGCGGTCGAGGAGATCGACCCCGCGTCGATCACCGATGCTGACGCTGCCCGCGCCGGATTCACCTCTGCCAGGGAGGCGCGCGCCTCACTGCAACCGCGACCTGTTCGCACGCGCGCCGGCAAGGCCGCGGAAAAGCCGGTGGCTGCCCGGGGTAGGACTGCCAAGCCCGATGAGACCAGCCGCCCCTATCGCGTGCTCGTCCACTTCGCCGGCGCCGACACCCGGGCTGTCCTGCGTGACGACGCGAGCGCGGAGGCTGTCGGCGCGGTGATCACCCAACTCGATGCCATGGACGCTCGCAGCGCCCGGGGGCCGTGGACGCGTCGCACGCTCGCACTCATCGGGCAATGGCCCGGTCGACGCTCTCCCGAGCTTGCCGAGATGGAGGGTCTGGAGACGCCCGTCTTCAAGACCGACGTGCGCAAGCTCAAGGAGCTCGGCCTGACCGTCAGCCTCACCGTCGGCTACACACTCTCGCCCCGGGGCGAAGCCGTCCTTCGCTCCTCTCGCTGATTTCGGCTGATCAGGCGACGAACGCGAGCGCGGCATTCACTGCACTCGACGGCGACGACAGGACGAGTCGTCCCGGCCGGTCGGCGATCAAGGCAAGCGCACCAAGCATCGATGCCTGAGCAAGGACAACGACGTCGAAGGAATCATCGAGCGAGATCACATGATCGGCAATCGCCCCGTGATACCCGACAAGGTCGCGGGCCTCCCAGTGAGCCCAGGCGGGAAGGCAGGGCATCAAGGTGATCGCTGGGGAGCGTCCGAGGCGCGCGGACTCCTCGCGCAGGAGGTCGACGGTCGGAGCGAGTGTGCTCTCCAGCGCGGCGACAACGGCGATCCGGTTTCCCGACGCCACCGCATAGGCAGCCATCGGCCGATCAACGCGCAGGACGGGGACACCGATCCCGGGCACGATTTCCGCAGTCCCTCCGATGGTCGAGCAGGTGCAGACGATCACGTCGGCCCCGTCGCCAACGAGGCGAGCAAGAGCAGAGGCCACCCCCTCGACGACCATCGGGTAGGCCGGCCCGGTCGATCGGGCCGTTGCCAACAGCTCCTCATCCACGATGTGCGTGGTGCCGACTGGCCCCGTCGCGTTCGCAACCAGAGAGTCGAACGTCGCGACATGCAGTGGCGACGTGTGGAGGAACCCGATGGTCGCGGTCATGGGCCCAGCCTCCCGCACCACACGACGCGGCGCCTACGCATTTCCCGACGTCGATCGGTCAGCGGCGGAACCAGGTGCGCCAGCCTCGTCGCGCCGCCGGAGCGCTTTCGACCGCGGACCTGCAGTCATGGAGTTCCCGTTCGAGCCGGGCGACCTCGCCAGCAAGCCGGTGTGTTTCGGCCGCCAGCATGTCGATGCGATCGTTGGCGCGTGCTCCGATGACGTCGTCGAAAACGCTCACCGGCGCGGTGAAGTGGTGGGCGAGCTCCCGGTGTTCGTCAGCGACGAACCATCGGTTCAGGCCGTCGTAGTACGCGAACGCGTACCCGGCCGCCATCACCGCGGGTTCCCACGACACATCGACCACGTCGCGCTGATTGGGCAGGTTCGCCTCGATGCACAACAACCATGGCCGTCGGCGGCGAAGGTCGAGGCCGGCGAGCACGTCGGCCTCAGCGCCCTCGGCGTCGACCTTCAGCAAATGAACCGTCGTTCCCGGCGAAACGTTCTCGTCCCAGATGTCGTCGAGCGTCCGGACCTCGACGGTGGAGCTTTCGACGTCGTGCCCGTCACGGCGCGCCTCCTCGGCGAACGCCTCGATCGTCGTCGATAGGCCGGTGTCGGCCACGCGATGCAGTGTGTGCTCCCCCGCCGCCGATCCGGCGAGCACCCCGAGGTTGATGTCGCGAGGACGCTGCTCGACGAATGCCGCGAGGTGATCGGGCACGGGTTCGATGTTGATGCCCCACCAGCCGCGCTCGGACAGCGCATAGGTGACGGAGTCTTCACGGGGCATCCACGCGCCGACGTCGATCCAGAACCCGCAACTGATGTCGTGGAAGCATCGCCGGAGAAACACATCCTCAAAGTTCTGCGCGTACGACACCCACGGCGCCGAACCTGCTCGCCGATCGGCCCGTTCCGCATCCATGACACGAGACGCTACTTCCGAGCCCCGCTCGTACCGTCGCGCGGAGAGCGAGTGTCGCTACGCACCGCGCAGCGGCGACAATGGTGGGCGATGAGACTGCTCGAACCGCTCCTCCTCGGTCGATCCGAGTCGGGCGATCACCGCCTGCTGGCACCGAGTCGGGTCATGTTCGGGCCACACGAGACCAACCTTGGTCAGGGCCGGACGCTCTCTGCGGCTCACGTTGCCTACTACGCCCGCCGGGCGGCGGGCGGGGCCGGAATCGTCGTGACCGAGGAAGCATCGGTCCACGACAGTGACTGGCCCTACGAACGAGCTCCCCTGGCATCGCTCTGCGGACCCGGTTGGCGGACGATCGTGGATGCCGTTCGCGACACCGGCACCGGAACGGTGGTTCTGGCCGCGATCGGCCACAGCGGAGGGCAGGGGACGAGCCACTGGAGCCAGCGCGAGATGTGGGCTCCGTCTCCGGTGCCCGAGGTTGCGTCCCGAGAGGTTCCGAAGGTCATGGAGCCGGCCGATATCAGTGCAGTCGTCAACGGCTTTGCCGAGGCGGCCGGTCTGGCAATCGCCTCCGGCTGCCACGGCGTGGAGATCAATGCGGGACAGAACTCGCTCGTTCGCCAGTTCCTCAGTGGACTTACGAACATGCGGGACGACGAGTACGGCAGGGACCGCCTGCGCCTGCTGCGAGAAGTGCTGGATGCGGTGCGATCCGCGGTGGGTGTCGGACCGGTCGTCGCGCTGCGGCTCAGTGTCGATGAACTCGCTCCGTGGGCCGGCATCGTTCCCGAGGCCGGTGCCCAGATCGCCGTCGACGTCGCGCATCTCGTGGACTTGATCACCGTTGTGCGTGGATCGATCTACTCGGTCGCCCTCACGCGTCCCGATGGGCACGTGGAACCGGGCTTCGCGATTGACCTCGCCCGCCAGGTTCGCACCGCCCTGGTTGAGGCCGGACACGGCGTCACGGTCTTCGCCCAAGGGTCGATCGTCGACTGGGACCAGGCCGAGTGGGTGGTTGACGACGGAGCAGCCGACGGCGTCGAGATGACCCGGGCGCAGCTGGCCGACGCTGACCTCGTCGCCAAGCTGCGCGCCGGCACCCCGGAGCAGATTCGTCCCTGCGTGCTGTGCAACCAGCTTTGCAAGGTGCGCGACAACCGCAACCCAATCGTCAGCTGCGTGATGGATCCGCGTAGCGGTCACGAGCTCGATGACGCAGCTGAACCTGACGCCGTAGCCAGCCGCGTGATGCAACGCACGCTTACGGTCGTCGGAGCAGGTGTGGCCGGACTCGAGACCGCCCGCGTCGCTGCGTTGCGGGGATTCGCGGTGACCGTACGCGACCGTTCACCCGTCGTCGGCGGAGTCCTAGTTCATGCCGCCCGTGGAGCGGGGCGTGGCCGCCTCGCACGAGCGGTCGATTGGCTGCACGCCGAATGCCTTCGCCTCGGGGTGGGCTTCGAGCCCAATGCGCCGGTCGACGCGGCGGCACTCGAGCCGCTACGCAGCTCGGGCCATCTGGTCCTGGCCACCGGCGGCACCAACGGGACGCTGCCCTTCGCCGTGGACGAGTCGGCCGATGTCCGCCACGCCGTCGATGTGCTGGCACTCGACGATCCCATCTCGTCGTTGCCGCCGGGCCCGGTGGTGGTCTGGGACCCGATCGGCGGGCCGATCGCGTTGTCCATCGCCGAGTTGTTTGCCGCGCACGAGACTCGTCGGGCGGCGGGCGTCACCCTCGTGACGCCCGATCTGCTGGTCGGCGAGAAGCTGAGCCTTACGGGGGATCTGGCCCCGGCGCTGATCCGGCTCCACGGCCTTGGCGTACGGTTGGTGAAGCAGGCGCTCGTCCGGCGAGTCACCGACGGCAAGGTCGAGGTGGAAGACCGATTCTCCGGCGCGACCGACGTCATCGACGCCACGACAGTCATCGCCTGCGGTCACCGGCTTCCCGATCACACCCTCGACGCCGACGAAACACTGCCCCAGGCCGGCGACCGCGTCGCTCCGCGGACCATCCACGAAGCGATCCTCGAGGGACGCCGGGTCGCGATGGCCCTGCCGGTCCGCGGCTGAGGTCGACCCTGGCGGCCTCAGCTGACCCGCAGGAGTTCGCGGTCGAGAATCTCGGCGAACGTCGGTCCGGCCACACGGGTCTCCTCGACGACGAGACGACGCGGTGCGGGCCGGTCGATCGACAGGTCCGGCATCGCCGCGGCCCGTTCGAGACCGTCGAGGAATCGGCGGTAGTGACGATCTGCCGGACCGGTTACGCGACTCGTTCGGAGGCCACGTCCTGTCGGGACGACGCCAGGTGCTTCGGTCGGGCTGTCAAGGTCCGGTGATTCCGTGTCGACGCACGGTTCGGCTCGTACGAGGCCGGCGCGCTGCAAGGTGCGGTACGCCGCGACCACTGTCGCAAACGCGGCGGGCTCGCCACCGGCGTCCGGGTGTGATTGACGACTCCGAGCCCGGAAGGCCCGCGTGATCTCGATCGGTTGAGCACCCACGGCAACGCCGAGGGTGGCGAATGCGGCATCCGTGCCCATCCCACGTCCTTGTGGTCTTGTTCGCCTCCGATCCGTCGGAAGCACCTCTCCATTCGGCCGAGCGTCGAGGGCGCTGCGTCCTTTGCTCGGGAGTTGAGCCGAACGACCTACCCGAGGAGCCGAGAGGTTCGCGACCGGAGGATGTGGAGTCCCCGTAGCTCTGGGGGCTACTCAGGCTCCGAAACCTCCTCTGTTCGCCGGTACACGGGGGATGATTGCTG
>JANMYF010000061.1:0-2210 GCA_031381685.1 Acidimicrobiia bacterium | reverse complement strand
GTATTCGGTTAGATTTTTCTTGTTCCGGCCGAGGAACGGGGCGTTCGTGAGCGCTTTGAACTGAACGTGGCCGGGATGGTTGCCCTATAACCCTTCGCAAGAGGGGGGTTTCGACATCAGGTGTGTCCTGTAACGGATGTTGTCCCAGTGGGAGGAAGAGACCAACCGGGTCGAGGTCGAGAGGGCCCGGAAGCTGACGAGCGGGGGTAGCGGGTGACCGGTATCCTCGAAGCCTCGTGACAAAGGTGGCCGTTGGGCCACTGAGCGATCCGACAGGCCGCAACGTGAGTGAACGCCGAGCAGGCCTCGAAAGACCCAATGTGAATGCCGACCCGCCCTTATGTCGGGGAAGGCTCCAACGTCTGGGGAAGACTCGATACGCGCACCCAGACGGTTCACCGGGGTAGTGGCGGCGGCATGTCGCAGACGGGACAACAGGCGACAGGAGAGATCCAGCGCGTCGGGATCGCGACCCGAACGTCTCGGCAAGGAGACGGACGCGGTGGAAGTCGGAGGGGGTCGTACTACCGCTGAAGCCGGGTAATGCCGGTGGAGGGAAGGACCCCTGCCTCCGACGTGCTTGCAACGGCGCGGATGGTGAGCGGGATTGGCGATGAGCCTCACAACCCCCGAACGGATCAGGACGCTCCAGCGCAAGCTCTATGCGAAGGCCAAGGTCGAGCCGGACTTCCGGTTCTACAGGCTCTACGACAAGGTCTATCGGGCCGACATCCTCGCCCATGCGTACGCGCTGGCGAAAGCCAACGATGGCGCACCAGGCGTGGATGGCGTGACGTTCGATGCGATCGAGGCGCAGGGACTGCGAGACTGGTTGGACCATCTCGGCGAAGAGCTTCGGGAGAGGACGTATCGGCCGCAAGCCGTGCGTCGCGTCCTGATCCCGAAGCCCGGCGGAGGCGAGCGACCGCTCGGCATTCCCACGATTCGTGATCGTGTGGCGCAGACGGCCGCCAAGCTGGTGCTGGAGCCGATCTTCGAGGCCGATCTCGACCCGGAGAGCTATGGCTACCGGCCCAGGCGCAGTGCGCTCGACGCGGTGCGTCGGGTGCACGGCCATCTCAAAGCCGGATATACGGATGTGGTCGATGCGGACTTGTCGAAGTACTTCGACACGATCCCGCACGGCGAGCTGTTGCGTTGCGTTGCTCGCCGGATCAGTGACGGCCAGGTGTTGGCCCTGCTCAAGATGTGGCTGAAAGCGCCCGTCGAGGTCAGGGACGGCATGGGAGGAAAACGGCTCGTTGGTGGCAAGGGTGCCACGTGCGGCACCCCGCAGGGCGGCGTCATCTCGCCCCTGCTCGCCAACCTCTACATGAACCGCTTCCTCAAGTACTGGCGCCGGAATGGTCTCGGACAGCGGCTCAAGGCCCATGTCGTCGTCTATGCCGACGATCTCGTCATCCTCTCGCGCGGACACGCCGGCGAGTCGCACGAGGTCATGGGCCATGTGATGACGGCCATGGGTCTGACCGTCAACGAGACCAAGACCAAGCTGCGTGAGGCGCGCACCGAGCCCTTCGACTTCCTGGGTTACACCTTTGGTCCCGTCTGGGATGCCCGTGCGGGCAGGTGGTACCTGGGGGCGAAGCCCTCGGCCAAGAGTCGCAAACGGCTCAAGGCGAAGGTGCATGCCCTCATGGTGCCGAGCAACGTGTCGCCGTGGCCCGAAACCTGTCGTCGTCTCAACGCCCTGTTGCGCGGCTGGCAGGCCTACTTCCGCTACGGCACGCTGAGCAAGGTCTACGGCGAGGTCGACCGGTATGTCTACGATCGCGTCCGTCACTTCCTCAGACGCCGCCACAAGGTCCTGACGCGCGGGACCCGGCAGTTCGGAGCCGCGCATATCTACGGCGACCGCAAGGTCGTCCGGCTGGCCCGCCCGCTGCCGAAACGGAGCGGCGCACCGCATGCCTTCGCGTGAAGTCGGTTGGAGAGCCGGATGTCGGAAATCGACAAGTCCGGTTCGATGAGCGGGGATGGGAAACGGGACGATGGCCGGTCAAGCGTACAGGCCCCAAGTCACCGCGCCCATCCTCGACTCTACCTGAATTCACTAATGGTTGCTTGGATCGCCGTCGAGATCGAGCAGAACTCGGAATCCTAGCGTCGTGCGTCGGTGATCGGGGGCGAAGGCGTGCCGGGCCGTGAAAGTGAGGGATGCGGGTGAACTGCGCCACGAGCCACCGCGC
>JANMYF010000031.1:0-3235 GCA_031381685.1 Acidimicrobiia bacterium | reverse complement strand
CCATGATCCGCTCCGCCACCTGCATCACCATGTGCATGTCGTGCTCCACCAGAATCATCGAGATGCCCAATGCGTCCTTCGTTTCCAGGATGTAGCGGGCCATGTCTTCGGTCTCCGTCGCATTCATGCCGGCGACCGGTTCGTCGAGCAGCAGCAACTTGGGCTCCATGCACAGTGCACGGGCGAGCTCCATGCGCTTCTGCACCCCGTAGGGCAATGAGCCGACCGGCTGGCCGCGGTGCACGTGGAGGTCGAGGAGCTTCATGATCTCCTCGACCCGGCGGCGATGGAAGATCTCCTGCTTTTTGGTGACCCCGGTGAAAATCATGCCGGCCAGGAACCCGCCCTTCATCAGGTGGTGACGTCCGAGCATCAGGTTGGCGACCACGTCGAGGTTCGGGAACAGTCCGATGTTCTGGAACGTGCGAGCGATCCCCTGGGCCACGGTGAAGGGCGGCTTGGTACCGACGATCTCGACGCCGTCGATCTTGATCGTGCCCTCCTGCGGGCGATACACCGCGTTGAGGCAGTTGAAGATCGACGTCTTGCCGGCGCCGTTCGGGCCGATCACGGCGAAGAGCTCGTTGCGGCGGACCTCGAAGCTCACACCGTCGATGGCCGTTACGCCACCGAAGCGCATCGTGATGCCGTCGACGACGAGCAGCGGACTGGTGTCGGCGTAGCGGCCGGGCACCGTCGAGGTCTTGCCGAGAATGGTCATGCCGCGCCCCCGCCGAGTGTCCGGCCCGACTTCGTGGTGTTCATCACGCGCTGTACTCCCGGGTATGGCGATACGACTTCAGTGAGCGATACGACGTCTCGTGGGAGTCGCCGCCGAGATAGAGGGCCTCGATCTCCGGGTCGTGGAGCAGGTCCTCGCCCCGGCCCTCTTTCGCCACACGGCCGGTCTCGAGCACGTAGGCGTAGTCCGCGACCGAGAGCGCCTTGGCGGCGTTCTGCTCGACGAGCACGACGCTGGTGCCGAGACCGTTGATCGTCTTGACGATCTCGAAGATCTGCTCGACGATCAGCGGCGCAAGGCCCAATGACGGTTCGTCGAGGAGGAGGAGTTTGGGGTTGGCCATGAGCGCGCGTCCGATCGCCAACATCTGCTGCTCACCGCCGGACATGTAGCCGGCCACCTGTTTGCGACGTTCGCCGAGGCGGGGAAACAGCGTCATCACCTGGTCGTACGACGCCTTGATTCCTGCCTTGTCGGCACGGGAGTAGGCGCCGGTCTTGAGGTTCTCGTCGACGGTGAGCGGGGCGAAGATCCGACGACCCTCCATCACCTGGGCCATACCCGCTCGCACGAGCGCCGACGAGTCGCCGGTGGTCGTGTCCTTGCCGTTGAACTTCACCGTGCCGGCTGTGATGGCACCGTTCTGGTAGAGGAGGAGGCCCGAGATCGCCCGCAGCAGCGTGGTCTTCCCGGCACCGTTGGCCCCCAGGATGGCCACGACCGAACCCGTCGGCACGGCAAGGCTCACGCCACGCAGAACTTGGATCGCTCCGCCGTAGACGACCTCGACGTCGCTGACCTCGAGGATGGGAGGTGGGGTGTCGGCGGTCACAGGATCACGATGATGGCACAACGCCACCTCCTGTCGGCGTAGATCGGACCCGGAATCTCCTGACGGGCCATTTTGGAATCGGCCCGCAGGAGAGCAAGAGTGACGGTCGTGCCCCACAACGACATCGACCCGATCGCCGCCGGATTCGACCCGGCGCGGTTGACGCGCATCACCGACCATCTCCGCCGCAACTTCATCGACCCGGGCAAGATCGCCGGCTGTCAGACCCTGGTCGCCCGCCACGGAAAAGTTGCGCACTTCGAGTCACTCGGTTTCGCCGACCTCGAGAGCGCTGCCCCGCTTCGCGACGACGCCATCTTCCGGTACTACTCGATGACCAAGCCGATCACGTCGGTCGCGCTGATGACGCTCTACGAGCGGGGATACTTCCAGCTGAACGATCCGGTGTCGAAGTTCATCCCGTCATTCAAGAAACACAAGGTCTGGGTTTCCGGCTCGGGGGACGACATGGTGCTGGAGCCGCCGAGGCGGGCGATGACCGTCCGTGACCTGCTCTGCCACACCAGCGGCCTGACGTACGGGTCATTGCTGGCCAATGTCGGGGCGATCGTCCCACCACATCCCGTCGAGGAGGTCTACGACGCTCTCCGGGTGCGCGAAGACCGCAACCAGCCACTCGCCGAACTCGCCGAACAGCTGTCGCGCGTCCCGCTGCGCTTCCATCCCGGGGAGCGCTGGATGTACTCGCTGGCGACGGATATGTGCGCATACCTCGTCGAGGTGTTGTCCGGCCAACGCTTCGACGAGTATCTGCACGCCGAGCTCTTCGGTCCCCTCGGAATGGTCGACACGGGCTTCTGGGTGGCGCCGGCCAAGGTCGATCGGCTCACCACGAGCTACGGGCGACGTCGGGACAAGTCCCTCACACCACTCGATTCCCCGTCCTCGAGCATCTTCCTCGCGGAGCCCGGCTTGCTGTCCGGCGGTGGCGGACTCCTCGGCACGATGGCGGACTACTTCCGTTTTGCCGAGATGCTTCGCCGCGGTGGTGAGTTCGACGGCCACCGCGTCCTCGGGCCGCGCACGATCGACCTGATGCGACGCAACCACCTCGCAGGAGGCCAGGACCTCACGCAGATGTCGATGGGCGGATTCTCCGAGACCGCCTACGACGGCGTCGGGTTCGGCTTGGGCTTCGCCCAGACCCTCGACGAGGTCGCCGCCGGATCACTGGGGCACGGCGACTACTATTGGGGCGGCGCGGCGTCGACGATCTTCTGGGTCGATCCGGTCGAGGACATGGTCGTGATCTTCCTCACCCAGCTGATGCCGTCGGGCACGTTCAACTTCCGGGGCCAACTGAAGAACATCATCTACTCCGCCCTCGTCTGACCCAACGGTCGATACCCCCCGCGACCTATTCGCGCGACCACGTGTGCCAGCATTCGTGCGTGGTTTCGCCCGGGTCCCAAGTCCTCACGCCGACCGTCGAGGCCTTTGTCGCTCCCATCGCCCAAGCGGTGCACGCGCTAGCCCTCGCCACCGGTCGGCCGTCGACGATCGACCAGGCCACCGACGACGCCACGGTCGAGGCGTTCAACCTGTGCTGTGCCATCGTCGACGCCGACGGCCGCCACACCGACGACGAGCTGTGGGCCATGCTCGCCACGTTCGGCCCCCGGTTTCCCACCCAGCTGGGA
>JANMYF010000017.1:0-9466 GCA_031381685.1 Acidimicrobiia bacterium | reverse complement strand
GACGCGTCGACGCCGACATCATCATCGCCAACGACCCGGACGCCGACCGATGCGCCCTGGCCGTGTCCGATCCCTCGGCCGAAGGTGGATGGCGCATGTTGCGAGGTGACGAGGTCGGCTGGGTTCTCGCCGATCATCTCCTGGGGGTGCCGTCGGACGACCCGCGTCCGACCCTTCTGGTCACCACGCTGGTCTCGTCGTCGCTGCTCCGAGCCATGGCGGCGCGTCGGGGTGCGACATACGTCGAAACGCTCACCGGATTCAAATGGCTCGCCCGGGCGGCAATGGATCGCCCCGACCACCGACTCGTCCTCGCGTACGAAGAGGCGCTGGGCTATTGCGTCGGTGAGCTCGTGGCGGACAAGGATGGCTTCAGCGCGGCACTCGTCGCTGCGGACCTCGCGGCGCGTCGGAAGGCCGACGGCTCGTCGCTGGACGGCGCTCTGCGCGACATCGAGTCGACCTACGGGCGCTACGACCCCTCGCAGTGGTCCCTTCGCTTCGACGGACCCACGGCGGCCGAGGACATGGCGGCGCTCATGCGTCGGGCCCGCGCCGCACACCCGTCGGAAATCGCCGGCTGCACGGTGGTGGAGGAGCGGGACTACCTGACCAACGATCCGCCGGCCGACGTCGTCGTCTTCTCCCTTGGTGAGATCGGCCGCATCACGGTGCGTCCGAGCGGCACCGAGCCGAAGTGCAAGGTCTACTTCGAGGTCGTGTCCCACGGAGGCGCGGGCGCGGTCACCGTCGACGGTCTCCGCTCGGCGATGGCCGTGCTGCTGGGTGTCCCGTCGTGATCGGTCGCCGTCGTCGTACGACCGGTGGCCTTGCTGCGAGGCGTGCCGACTTCTCTCCTCTCGGCCGCGGGCAAGCATCGGCGGATACGGCCCCGACCACCGCAGTCCGTCGGTGGGCGTGATCACCGACGTTCTTGACGCGTCGTAGCTCGGGCGGGTCTACGTCGCCGGCCACCAGCCGGGCAGTGCGCCGCGGACGCCTGTGGCGTACGTCTTGAGACGGTCGCGATCGTTCGTGCTGAGCAGGTCGATGACATCGAAATACGCCGATGGCCCGGCCGACCGGAGCGCTCTCGCGGGTTCACTGTTGCGTTCGGGGAGACGGGTGGTCAACAGCACGACCGGGCACCCGTCGACGTGGTCACGAATCGCGTGCAGCCGCCCAAGGGTCTCCCAGATCGCGCTCACGTTGGTCATTCCGGCCCGATGCGTCAGATGCGCGCCGACGGTCTTGAAGTACCACGTCTTGCCGAGATCGTCGGTGGCTCCGAAGTCGACTGCGACTCCGGTCTTCGCGATCTTCGGGGAGAGGCTGTCGATGCTGAACCCGGCAGCCCGGAGAACCGACTCGGCGAGCTTCGCTGCACCCAGTGACTCGTCTCCTTGCAGGTCGTCAAGGCGCATGCCCTCGGCGGCCACTCGAGCGCGGGCGATCTCCACATAGGCAGGATCGAGGTCGTAGCCGATATAGCGCCGGCCGAGTCGCGATGCGGCAACCATGGCGGAACCACTGCCGAGGAAAGGATCGAGAATGAGGTCGTTTTCGTACGTGTACAGACGAATGAGCTGCTCGGGAAGCTCCACCGGAAACGGCGCAGGATGACCAACCCGCTTCGCCGACTCCGGCGCGATGTCCCAGACATCGAGGGTCAGCGAGAGGAAGTCGTCGGTGGCGATGGTTGCGACGTGCGGGAGGTTCTCCTTCGCCCTCGTTGCCGCGCTCCGCGCTCGGTCGAAGCGACCTTTCGACGCGATGATGACGCGCTCCGTGAGATCACGGAGCACCGGATTGGCCGGACTGCGGTACGAACCCCAGGCGCATGATCCGGTTGCTCCGACGGCCTTGCGCCAGATGACCTCGCCGCGCAGCAGCAGTCCGAGGTCGTCCTGGAGGATGCGGATGACGTCGGCCGACAGACTCCGGTACGGCTTGCGTCCGAGGTTGGCGACGTTGACCGCGATTCGTCCGCCGGGTTCGAGCACCCGGACACATTCGGTGAACACATCGCGGAGCATGGCGAGGAACTCGACGTAGGACGACGGCACGTGGTCGGCCGTGAGCTCCTCTTCGTACTGCTTGCCGGCGAAGTACGGCGGCGACGTGACCACAAGCGCCACGGAGCCGTCCGGAAGGGCGGACATGGAGCGGGAGTCGCCGCACACCAACGGCTCGGCGATCTCGAATGGTGCAGACACCGTGTCGTCGTCGGACAGCCTGGGCGCGGTGAAGCGCGTGTAGAAGCCCGTGGCGTCGTGGGCCTCACGGCGGCCCGATCCAAAGTTCGATGTCGTCGTGGCCACGGTGGCAACGACGGTAGTGGGCAGCCGCGCGCGCCGCGAGTCTTGTGGGCCAGCGACCTGCTCCGGCCGGCGACAACGGAAAGCCAGCGCCTGCCGGACCGAGGGAGCCCGCCGGCCCGCCGTACCTAGGCCGCGGCGAGTTCGGCGGCGAGCGCGGCGTAGCGGGGCTTGATGACCTGCTCGATCAGATGCAGGCGACCGTCGAAGGCCCAGAACGCGCTCTTCATCCCGTTGACCGTGAACCAGCGGAGATCATCGAGGCCGTAGTCGAAGGTGTCGCACAGCGTGGCGAACTCCGACGACATGGAGCAGCCGCTCATCAAGCGGTTGTCGGTGTTGACCGTCACCCGGAACCGGAGCCGCTTGAGCAGGTGAACGGGATGCTCGGCGATGGACTTCGCCGCGCCGGTGTGCACGTTCGACGTCGGGCACATCTCGAGCGGCACCCGCCGATCGCGGACGTAGGAGGCCAGCCGGCCGAGCGCGTAAGTGCCGTCGGGCCGCACGGTGATGTCGTCGACGATACGGACGCCGTGGCCCAGGCGCTCGGCGCCGCAGTACTGCAACGCCTCATGGATCGACGGAAGACCGAACGCTTCGCCGGCATGGATCGTCGTGTGGAAGTTCGCCTCGTGGATGCGATTGAACGCTCCGAGATGACGGGACGGCGGGAATCCGTCTTCCGGTCCGGCGATGTCAAAGCCGATCACATTGTTGTCGCGATGGCGGATCGCCAGCTCGGCGATCTCAAAGGAGTGCGCCTCTTGGCGCATGGCCGACAGCAGCGTGCCGATGGTGATGGTGTTGCCGGCGGACTCAGCCGCCTTCCGGCCGAGTTCGAACCCCTCCACGACGGCATCAACGACGTCGTCGAGGCTGAGGCCCTTCTTCAGATGCTGCTCGGGAGCGAAGCGGATCTCGGCGTAGACGACGCCGTCGGCAGCGAGGTCCTCGGCGGCTTCCGCGGCGATGCGGGTGAGCGCGTCGCGGTCCTGCATCACGCCGACGGTGTGGTCGAAGGTGGACAGGTACAACGGGAGCGACAGCCGGTCGGCGCCTTCGCGGATCCTCGCCGCGAGTTCGTCAGGGTCGGTCGACGGCAGCCCGTTGTAGCCGAACTCCTTGGCCAGATCGATCATCGTCTGGGGACGCAGCCCTCCGTCGAGATGATCGTGGAGGAGGACCTTCGGGGCTCGGCGGATGACTTCCAGCGAAAGGCTCATGTCCCATTCTTGCCTGCGACTGCGAGGGTGGCGCCCCGCGCCACCGGATCACCCGCGGTGAGCGGTCATCGACGTTCGCTCCGGGTCCGGCTCAACTCGCCTCTTCTCGCGTAACCTCGCCTGCCATGTCGGATCGTCAGCGGATTTCGTCGGGTCTGCCCTACGAGCTCATCGTCGGGTACAGCCGGGCCATCCGTGTCCACGAGCACGTCTACGTCTCCGGGACCACTCCGCAGTGGGAGAACGGCACGGTCGACCCCGATCCGGAGCGTCAGGTGCGGCGCTGCTTCGAGATCATCGAGAAGGCGCTGATGGAGGCGGGCGGGTCCCTCGCCGATGTCGTGCGCACCCGCATCTACCTGACCAGCACGGACACGGTCCGCGCCGTCGAGAAGGTGCACGGCGAGCTCTTCGGCGACGTCCGTCCGGCGAACTCCACCGTCGTCGTGGCCGCGCTCCTGAATCCGGCTTGGAAGGTGGAGATCGAAGCTGACGCGGTGATCGGGTCGAGGGACCGCGAACACACCGGTAGCTGAGCCGCATGACCGGGCCGTCCACTCCTCGGATCCTGATCGACTGCGATCCCGGTCACGACGACGTGTTCGCCATCGCCGTCGCCGCGCGACACTGCGACATCGTCGGTGTCACGACGGTGGCCGGCAATTCACCGCTGACGAACACCACCCGCAACGCGCTCATCGCCGTGGATCTGTTCGGGTTGCACGACGTGCCGGTGCACAGCGGGTCGGCCGTTCCCGTGAACGGTCGCGAGGGCCGCTATCCCGAGGCGCACGGCCGTTCCGGTCTCGACGGCCCGACACCTCGCACGCCATCGCGCAGCGTCGATGGGACCGACGCCGTGTCGTTCATCATCGACACGGTACGCACCAGCGAGGGCTTGTGGCTTGTGCCGATCGGTCCCTTGACGAACATCGCCCTTGCGCTGCGTCGCGCGCCGGACATTGCGCATCGTGTGGCGGGCATCTCGATCATGGGCGGGTCGCTGACCCACGGGAACATGACGAGCGCCGCCGAGTTCAACATCTGGTTCGACCCCGAGGCCGCCGACGAGGTGTTCCGGGCCGGCGCGCCGCTGATGATGTGCGGACTCGACCTGACCCATCAGGTGGCGGCCGACGGGAGTTTCATCGACGCATTGGAGGCGTACGGGACGGACACCTCGCGCTTCTGTGCCGAGCTGATGCGCTTCTACCACGGGTACTCAGCGCGCTTACTTCAACTGGAAGGCGAGTCCGCCTATCGTCACCGCGTCCCGATGCATGATCCGTGCGCGGTGATGGCGATCACTCATCCGCACCTGTTCACCGTCGATCGGCTGCATGTCGTGGTCGAGACCGCGGGGACACACACGCGGGGCATGACCCATCCGGACCGCCGTCCGTGGGCCGACCCGACCCGGGCGAATGTCGACGCCGTCGTGGGCGCCCGACGGGACGAGGCGCTCGATGTCGTTCTTGCGGCCCTGATGCGCTGACGGCGATCTTCCCTCGTCCCGGGCAGGCCTTCGCCAGCGCCGCGGCTGGGATCGGTTGTCCAACGGCCGGCACGGGGACGCCAGCTGCGGCGAAACACCTCCTAGCGACGTTGGGAGGTGTTCTGCCCCCATATATGGGGGCAACCTCTCTCCCAAGCTCAGTGCAGGTCGTCGGGGCCGAAGGAGTCGGGGAGGATGTCGTCGAGGGTTTTGATGCCGCCGACGCCTTTGACCAGGAGCTGCTTGCCGCCGTGTTCGAGGAGCAGTTGGCGGCAGCGGCCGCACGGCGCGAGGACGTAGCCCTCGGCGTGCACCGCGAGGAACGCCACGAGGCGTCCTCCTCCGCTCGCCATGAGCGACGAGACCAGCCCGCACTCGGCACAGAGTCCGAGACCGTAGGACGCATTCTCGACGTTGCAGCCCGTGACGATACGGCCGTCGTCGACGAGCGCGGCGGCGCCCACCGGGAACTTCGAATACGGGGCGTAGGACTTCGCCGTCATGGCGAGCGCGGCGGCGTGCAGCGCGTCCCAGTCGACCGGCGGGGGAGAGGACACGGACTTAACCCGCCTGTCCCTTGATGTACGGCTGACCGCTCGCCGCGGGGGGCCGCTGGCGTTTCGACGCCACCGTGAGCACGATCAGGGTCAATAGGTAGGGCAGGGCTTTGATCAACGCGTCGTTGATGATCTCGTTGGCCGAGGCGAACCACAACACGAACGCGGCAACGACCCCCAGCCCGGCGGCCGGCTTGTAGCGCTTCTTCGCCACGTTCCACCCGGCGGCCAACAGGAACGAGAGGCCCACGGCGCCGATGACCGCACGCGACTCGAGACCGAGTTGGAAACCGACGGACTGGCTGAAGCTGAACAGCAGGGCACCGATCGCCATCAAACCTGGCATCCAGTTGCCGAAGATCATGGCGGCCAAGCCGAGGAAGCCACGGCTCGCCGTCATGCCCTGCTGGTACTTGAGGCTGTCGAGCACCAGCCAGGCGCCGCCAAGGCCGGCCAGGCTGCCGGAGATGAGCAGTGCCATCCAGCGGGTGAACATGACGTTCACGCCGAGGGACTCGGCGGCGGCCGGCTTCTCGCCGCTGCTGCGCAGCCGCAGGCCGAAGGGAGTGCGCCACACCAGATACCAGATGGCCGGGATGAGAAGGAGCAGGAGGACCGACGACCAGGCCACCTCGATGGTGAAGCCCCGAACGGTGCCGGCGAGGTCGGAGAGGAGGAACCATCGTTTGTCCTCGATCGTCTGGAGCCAGTCGCCGATGAACGGGATGGAGAACTTGCTGCCGAAGTTCCGCACCGACGGCGAGTCGGCGATGGTGCCGAGGTCGCCCTCGCTGCCCTTCCCGTCGAAGAAGATGCCCGAGAGGTAGCGGACGAGTCCGACGGACAAGATGTTGATGGCCACACCGGCGACGGTTTGATCGACGGCGAACGTCACCGTGGCGAGGGCGAGGAGTGCCCCGCCGAGGAAGCCGCCGAGGAGCCCGCCGAGGAGCGCCCCCCACGGCCCGAAGTGCCAGCCGAGATAGCCGGCTCCCCACGTGCCCATGATCATCATGCCTTCGAGGCCGATGTTGAACACACCGGCGCGCTCGGCGACGAGTCCGCCGAGCCCGGCGAGGATCACGGGAACGGCGAAGCCGAGGGCGGTGCTGACCGTCGAGGACCCGGTGAGTCCCGGGGCGTCGAACAGCCGGGCCGAGACCGAGAGGAGGAGCACAACGCCGAGGGCGCTGAGCGAAGCCCGCTGCCATCCGTTCAGACGGATGTTCATCATGCGCTGGCTCCCTGCGATTTCGCGGCGTGCGTTCTTGCTGCCGCCTCGCGGATGATGGTCGCGAGTGTCTTGCGCTCCCAGACGGCGTAGACGATGACGGCGATGAACAGCAGCGAGCCCTGGAGGATCACGGCGATCTCCCCGGGAATCCCGACGGTGACCAGGCCGCGGGCGCCCTGGTCGAGTGCCGCCCAGAGAAATGCAGCCGCTGCGACACCGATGGGATGGTTGCGTCCGAGCAGGGCGATGCCGATGCCGGTGATCCCGAGCCCGCCGGGGAAGCGGTCGCCGTAGGAGAGCTGATCGTGGGCCGAGAGCACGATCCCCATGCCGATCAGTCCGGCACAGGCACCAGAGAGCAGCATCGTGATCATCATCATGCGCTTCGGGTTGATCCCCGCTGATCGGGCAGCCGAGGCGTTGCCGCCGGAGGCCCGCAGGTCGAAACCGAATCGGGTTCGGTACACGATCAGATAGAACGCCACGCCGATGACCACGGCGATCAGGACGTAGCTCTGGATCTTGGCGTCGCCGATCTTGAAGACAGGGAGCTGGCCGCTCTTGGGGATCGGACGGGTGGAGCCGTACTCGGGGCGGTTCGGATCGCGGAAGTGCGTCCACTTGCTCTGCATCAGGTAGCTGATGAGCGACAACCCGATGCCGTTGAGCATGATGCCGGTCAGGACGGGGTTCACGTTGCGGGTGACGTTGAGGATCCCGATGAGTGACGCCCAGATCGCGCCGGCCACGATCGCCGTCAAGAGGGTCACGGCGACGTGCAACGGTTCCGGGAGGTCGATGGCCGCGCCGACGACCGCGCCGAACATTGCCGCCACCTGGTACTGGGCGTTGGTGCCGATGTTGAAGACGTTCATCTTCAGGGCGATGGCGATGGCGACGGCGCTCACGTAGTACCGGGCTCCGACGTTCACGGCGGTGATGACGCCGTCGAGATTGGCGAAGTTCTTCCACATCGCCCGATAGGCGGTGAGCGGGTTGTGACCCGAGACGAGGAGGACGACGGATGCGATGGCGAAGGCGAGAGCAAGCGCAAGCGCCGCCGGGGTGAGCGTCTTCTTGAGGTTCTTCATGCCGCGTCGCCCTTCCGTGCTCCGGTCATGTAGCTCCCGAGTTCGGCAGCGTTGATCCTGCTGGGGTCGAGCTCGGCGACGATCTCCCCGTGGAACAGGACGAGCAGGCGGTCCGAGAGCCCGATGAGCTCTTCGAGGTCGGCGGAGACGAGCAGGATGCCGAGTCCCTTCTCGCGGGCGTCGCGCATGGCGTCCCAGACCGCAGCCTGGGCTCCGACATCGATGCCGCGTGTGGGGTGCGCAGCGATGAGCACGCGCGGCTTGGTGAGCATCTCCCGACCGACGATGAGCTTCTGCTGGTTCCCGCCGGAGAGGGCCACCGCAGCAACATCGGTTCCGGGTGTTCGCACGTCGAAGGTGTCGATCGCCTCTTGGGTGAATGCCCGACAGCCGTCGTTGTCCATCCAGTGTCCGTCGGAGAACGGCTCGGCTCCCTGGTGTCCGAGCGCGCTGTTCTCCCACAGAGGGAACGTGAGGACGAGAGCGTCGCGTTGGCGATCCTCGGGTACGTAGCCGAGCCCACCTTCTCGGCGGGCCTTGGTCGACCAGCGGGTGACATCGACGCCGCCGAACTCCACGGTTCCCCGCACCAGCGGACGCAGCCCCATGATCGCCTCGAGGAGCTCGTGCTGGCCGTTTCCCTCGACGCCGGCGATCCCGACGATCTCGCCGGCGTGGACCTTGAGGTTGATGTTCTGCAGGGCGAGCTTGCCCATCCCGGATACGTCGAGGTTGGTGACGTTGAGCATGACCTCGTCGCGGATCGTGTTGCCGTGCGTCTCGGGGGTGGGGAGCTCGCTGCCGACCATCATCTCGGCGAGATCGCGGGCGGTCACCTTCGACGGATCGTCGACCTCGGCCACGGTCTTGCCGGCCCGGATGACGGTGATGGCATCAGCTACCGAGAGGACCTCGAGGAGCTTGTGGGAGATGAAGATGATCGTGGCGCCCTGGGCGACGAGTCCGCGCAGTGAGGCGAACAGCTCGTCGACCTCCTGGGGAACGAGCACCGCCGTTGGTTCGTCGAGGATCAGGATCTTGGCCCCGCGGTAGAGCACCTTCAAGATCTCCACGCGCTGGCGTTGTCCGACACCGAGGTCGGAGATGTACGCGTCCGGATCGACGTCGAGCCCGTAGCTCGCGCTGAGCTCGCGGATGCGGGCGCGTGCCTGTTTCGCATTGAGCTTGAACTGGGTACCCGGTTCGTCACCGAGGACGACGTTCTCCCAGACGGTGAGGTTGTCGGCCAGCATGAAGTGCTGGAACACCATGCCGATGCCCTGGGCGATGGCGTCCTTCGGTGTCCGGAAGGTCTGCTGCACTCCGTTCACGGTGATGGTTCCCTCGTCGGGCTGATGGGCGCCGTAGAGCGTCTTCATCAGCGTCGACTTGCCGGCACCGTTCTCGCCGACGATGGCATGAATCGTCCCGTGGACAACTCGGAGATTGACCCCGTCGTTGGCGACGACACCGGGGAATCGCTTCACGATGTCGCGGAGTTCGATGGCGACGGTGCCGCCGCCCCCGGCTGTCGGATCAGTCATT
>JANMYF010000440.1:0-5475 GCA_031381685.1 Acidimicrobiia bacterium | reverse complement strand
CTGGCCCGCGTTGTCACGAAACTCGGGACGCTTTCGAGTGTGCACGGCGACATCATCGAGAACCTGTTCGCCTCGGACCTGGCCTTTCTCCAGGACCTCTACCGACGCATCAACCAGGAAGGGCATACACGTGCGAGCGTGCAGTGTCCCTCATGCAACTCCACGTTTGCCGTGGACGTGGCAGGTGGTTCGTCGGGGGGATCCTGACGTACGCGGCTGACCGGCTCTATGAGGAGGTCGCGTACGTGGCTTATCACTTTCACTGGTCCATGAATGAGCTCTTGGACCTTGACCATCCGACACGTCGGCGTTTCGTAGATGAGATCGCGTCGATCAATCGGCGCATAGGTGAAGGCGACTGAAATGGGTGGGGGTGCGTGAGAGATGGTCTGGTGGCAGGTGTGGAGGCGAAGCGACGACAGTGCGACTGTCTCGAACTCCGGCGCGTCCCCGGACACTTCGGGACGCGTCGATGATGCTCCTCTCGCCGAGACCGCTCCACCAGGAGATCCGACGTCGACGATCCATCGGGTGCCCGATGGGGAGGCGACGGTTGCCGTTGCGCAACCCCGTGAACCGCAGGGTTGGCGACTGCTGCCTCGGCCCGAGCTCCTTTCGCACAAAGCGATGCCGGTCACGGCGAACATGGCGGTTCAGCGCTCGCTTGCGGCACACATCCCGGTACCGCAACTCGCCCTGACCTCACGTCCTCTCGGCCACGAGCGTCGTCCAGACGGTCCGTTCGGCACAGTGGCGTCGGTGATGCGCACCGTATCGGCGTTGGCGGGGGCTCTGTTGCCTGCCACACATGTCGCGGGTCCCGACCTCGTCTTGCGACGGAGGGTAGCGATCGTCGAGGGCCTCCCGACGGAGGAGCACCCGGCGCAGACGTCGCGTTCGAGGCCATCGACGATCGGCGCCGTCGACCGGTCTTTCGAGGGCTCGGCGTACCCCGTCTCGCTGACGTCAGCCTCTGAACCAGGCCGCGAACCTCCTCCGGAGCCGATCGCCTTGCGGGCTCTCGGCGCCACAACACCGCTTCTTTCGGACTTCACGCCAGCGACTTCCTTGACCAGTGCTTCGTCATTCGCTGCCCCATCGCTGGCGGGGTCTGCGGCGTCCTCGTTGATCGCACGAACTTCAGCTGACTCGGGCACGCCCGAGTCAGCTTCTCCGAGCGACATGCCGGTCACCGCTCGTCAGCGTCGGGTCATCGTGGTGCGATCGGCCACCGAGCCGGTGTCGCTCTCGGCTTTCGCCGCCTCCCCCGCGCCCGCATCACCGTCGCTCGTAGGGCGGACCGCGGATGGAATTTCGATGCCGTCTGCGGACTCCGCCCAGTTCGCTCCCCGGCCACATTCCGGTGATGACGTTGACGCCGCCGACGAGTCCTCCGCCGGGCCCTCCCTGTCCGCAGTTCCCGAGATTCGTCCGACGGTCGGCCGCCGGGTCGGCTTGGGGATGCCCATGAACGCGTTGCCTTCGTCGGCGATCTCGCGAATTCCCGAGCCCGACCCGTTCGCAGGGTGGAACGAACCGGAGATGCCGCTCGCCCCCGGTTCATCGTCCTCAACAGGTTCGGTGGAAGGTGGCATCAGCGGGGTGGCGTTCGGGACGGCGGGTGAAGATGTGCGCGGACTCACGTCGTCGGGCGCTCCCGACTCGACCTCTGTCCGGAGAACCGAGGACGCAGCGTCGCTCGGATCCGGCGCGGCGCCATCGCCGCAATCCGGTACACGAGGCGCGACCTACCTCGACGACGATGGGTCGACGTCAGCACATCCCGAGTCAAACGCGGTGACAGCCCTGGTGCTGAGCGACCCCGTCGAACATGCTCCGCTTCTCGGGTACCGGCGCCTCGACCGTTCGCTCGACGAATCGTTGGCACCCGTTTCGGTGGCGGGGACCGAGCGGGCAGTGACGCCGGTTCGGGTCCGATGGGGGACGGGTTCGGATGCAACGACCGCGGGTACTCGATCGGACGGTGGAGCGGGACCGGGTTCGCCGATCAATCGTAGCGTCGACAGGCCGAGCGACTCGTCGAGTCGTGTGGGGTCTGGAGACGGTCAGAGAGGGAATGGTCGGGCTCGCTCCGGCAGCCTTGACCCGTTGGCGAGCCCGATCGTGAACCGTTCAACGTCGACCGGTCCGGTCGTTTCGGGTCACGCCTCATCGGCTGTCTCGCCGCAGCGTGCCGCAGAGACTCCGGTGTGGTCACCTGCACCTCCTGGATCCGGTGGAAGCGTTCAACCACCACCAGCCGGGTCTGGTTCGGCGGTGAATCCGGGAACGTCGAGTACATCGCTCACTCCTTTCGGATCCTCCGTTGACAGCTTCGGCGCGTCGGGTTCGTCGGACTTCCTGACTGTCGAGCGTTCCGAGGATGAACCGGCGGCTCTGCTCCGGCCTTGGTCGGACACCCCTCCGCGGCAAAGTCTTCTCGTCGCTGGGTCAGTCGCGGCGTCCGGCCAGGAAGCCGGCCCGCTCCTCCGTAGTCCCGATTCCTCGGTAGGTCAGGTGGCCGCGCTGCCCGTGGTCAACGTGAACCGAGCAGCTGCCCGGACTTCGTCAACGGCTCCGATGGTGCAACGTGAATCGCAACACGGAGCGGCCCAGACTTCAGGCCAGTCGAACCACGCTTCGCTGCCCCCCGAGCATGGGAACGGCGACGCTGAACTGTCGCCTACACCCCATTCGAACGGCGGGGGCGAGTCCTCAGCGGCAGGTGCCCCCCATGCTGGCGGCGAACGCGCCGCGGCAGGCGCCGCCGGGGCCGCCGGGCCTACGTCTGCGCAGGCGGACATGGAGCTCGACCGATTGGCCGGGAAGCTCTACGAACGCATCCGCCAGCGTTTGCGTCGTGAACTTCTCGACGACCGTGAACGCGCCGGTTTTGCTCTCGATGGGACGCGGTGAGCCATGGCGGATCCGAAACCCGACCATCCCAACGCCCTGGCGCAGTTCTCGGTCCAGGTCGACGGCCTTGATCTTGGGCAGTTCACCGGGTGCGAAGGACTCGCCGCGGAGTACACCGTCGAGGAGGTCATCGAGGGCGGCAACAATTCGTATGTGTACAAACTTCCCGGTCGCGTGAAGTACACCAACGTCAAACTCTCTCGACTCCTCACGAAAGAATCCGGCAAGACCGCGGCGTGGTTTTCGAAGTATGCCAAAGGCGGGCAGAACAGGGGGCAGGCGACCATCACTCTTTTCGACATCAAGGGCAAGGCCATCTGTCGCTGGGAGTTGAAGGAGGTCCATCCAGCCAAGTGGACCGGCCCGAACTTCTCGACCGACGGCTCGGGCGTGGCCAAGGAAACACTTGAGCTGATCTACCACGGGTTTGATTGGAAGCCGGCATGACACTCGAATACGGAAAGCTGATGGTGATCGAGAACTTCCACACTGACGGGGAAACGCAAAAGGTAGTCGAGTTCGTCTTCAACCCGGCAAAGCTTGACATCGGCGCGACAGCGAAGTGGGAACAGGGAACAAACGCCGGCAACAAGAAGGCATCAGTGCCCGTGTACACGGGTCCGGACCCCTGCTCCATGGATCTCGACCTGGTGCTCGACTCGTGGGATCGCTCGGGTGCCGATCGGTCGAAAAAGCGGGACGTCCGCAAGGACGTAGACACACTCATTGCGTGGACTCGCCCGACGGCGAGCACGCGAACCACGAAGAAGCCGAGCTCTCCGCTGGTCTGTCTCCACTGGGGCAAGCCATGGTTCAAGTGCTACGTCGCATCGGTCAAAGCGACGTTCACGCTCTTTGATGAAAAGGGCACACCGATACGGGCATCGGTGAAGGTCAGTCTGAAGGAAGTTCCACCGGATCGACCGAAACAGAACCCGACGTCGGGTTCGCTTGCCGGTCATCAGAGTCACCTGGTCGTCGAAGGCGATTCCCTGCCTCTCGTCGCGTTCCGCTACTACGACCAAACCGCATACTGGCGCGGTCTGGCGATCGCGAACGGCATCGATGATCCGCTTCGCATTCGTCCGGGTACCCGTCTGCTGCTCCCTCCGATCGAGGACGTGGCCACCCTCTCTGGGTGACCACCGCTATGCCTCCGAGCACACGTCAAGGTTGGCCGGTGGTACAGGTCGAGGGAATCGAGGTTCCCCCCGATGTCTGCAACCTCTTCGAATCTCTCGTGATCGACGACCACCTCCATCTTCCCGACAAGCTGACGATCGTCATTCGCGACCCCGCCCGCAATTCGCTCGACAAGGCGCGCGTCGCTATCGGAAAGAAGATCGAGGTGGCCGTCGTGTCGTCGGGGAAGGGTGCGGCGGACGGCACTTCCCCGCTTTTCCAAGGCGAGATCACCGGTCTCGAAGCTGACTACGACGCTCTCGGTCAGCGCGTGGTTGTGCGCGCGTACGATGCGTCGCACCGAATGCACCGCGGTCGTCATACCGAGGCCTATCTGAATCGCACCGACTCCGACATTGCGAAACGCCTCGCCGCTCGCTGTCAACTCGATCTCGGCGAAGTCGAGGACTCCGGCATGGTCCACGATCACGTGTCGCAGGTGAACCTGACGGATTGGGAGTTCATCAAGGCCCGAGCCCGAGAAATCGGCTTCGAGACCGGAGTGTCCGACGGGAAGTTTTTCTTTCGGCGAGCGGACGTGAACGTGGGGGCTCCCGGTGTGGGCGACCTCGACTCCACCCATGCGTTGCAGTTGGTCTTCGGAGCTGATCTCCTCGAGTTCCACCCACGCATCTCCGCAGTGGCCCAGGTCGAGAAGGTGTCGTCGCGCGGCTGGAGCTACCTGGACAAACAAGCCGTCATCGGGATGGCTGCACCCGACGAAGAGAACAACGCGCCCGATGTGCCGTCGAAACCTGGTGCATTGGGTGGTGTCTTGAAGGGGACGAAGACCTACGTCGTGACTGACCGGGCGATTGGTACGCAGGAGGAGGCGGACCAGGTGTCTAAGGGCATGGCTCGTCAGATCTCGTCCGCATTGGGTGAAGCCGACGGCGTCGCCAACGGAAATCAAAAGTTGAAAGCCGGGGCCGCCCTGAGCATCTCGGCGGTGGCCGCCCCGTTCGTCGGCACTTGGACAGTGACCGGAAGCCGACACTTCTTTGATGGGCAGGGTTACAAGACGTCGTTCTCCGTCGCGGGTCGCCAGGAGCGGTCGCTTCTCGGACTCTCGTCGATGGGGGCAACAAGCGGCGCGTCCTCGGCGGGAGGTCCGCCGATCTACGGGGTGGTCGTGGGCCTGGTGACGAACACCCAAGACCCCGAAGGCATGCACCGCGTGAAACTGAAGTTTCCGTGGCTGTCCGACGATTACGAGTCGTGGTGGGCCCGCATGGCCCTTCCGGCGGCCGGTGACCAGCGCGGGTTCGTCTGGCTTCCGGAGTACGACGACGAAGTGCTGGTCGCGTTCGAACAGGGTGATGTGCGCCGCCCCTATGTCATCGGGACGCTCTACAACGGGCGTGATTCGGTTGCCGA
>JANMYF010000436.1:0-1967 GCA_031381685.1 Acidimicrobiia bacterium | reverse complement strand
GCTTCCAACTCGCGGGGATGGAACGGCGACAGGCAGAAGTCGTCGAAGAGGTCTTCGCGGAGCTCGAGGTCGTTGAGCTGCGAGCCGCTCACGAGCAGGAGGAGGGGCTCGACCGGGACGTCACGCTTGCGCAGCGCTCGGCAGAGTGCCCAGGCACCCTCGGTGTCGGTATCGGCGGTGACGATCACCGCGCCCCAGCCGTCGTCGGGTTCGAGTCGTTCGGCGGCGATGGGCGTCGATGCGCTCAGCCACCGGTACCCCGCGAGGTCGAGGGTCTGCGCCAGGACCGCAGGCGGCGGATCAGGGAAGACGAGGATCGGACTGAGGGCCATGATCTGGGTGGACGCAGTCGACAGCTAGAGGGCGGGGAGGTAGCGGTCGAGTTCGAACTGGCTCACGTGGGTCTTGTACCCGGTCCATTCGACCCGCTTGTTGCGGATGAACCAGGAGAAGACGTGCTCGCCGAGAGCGTCTCGCACGAGTTCGCTCGCCTCCATCACATCGACGGCCTCACTGAGCGATCCCGGAAGCTGGGCGATCCCGGACGCCAGCATCTGGGCCGCGGTGAGCTCCTGGTTGTCGAGCTCGGGCGGAAGTTCATACCCCTGTTCGATGCCTCGCAGTCCGGCGGCGAGCAGCACCGCGTAGGCGAGGTACGGGTTGCAGGCCGGGTCGGGGGCGCGGTACTCGATGCGCGTCGACGACTCCCGGTTGCGCTTCGGCGTCGGGACGCGAACGAGGGCCGAACGGTTGTGCCGGGCCCAGGTGACCGAGGTCGGCGCTTCGTAGCCGGGGACCAGGCGCTTGTAGGAGTTGACCCACTGGTTGGTGACGGCGGTGATCTCACGGGCATGGCGGAGCACCCCGGCGAGGAACTGCTTCGCCGTGGACGAGAGGAAGTACGGATCCTCGGCGTCGTAGAACGCGTTGCTGCCATTGCGGAAGAGCGAGAGGTGCGTGTGCATGCCGCTCCCCTGGATGCCGGCGATCGGCTTTGGCATGAAGGTGGCGTAGACGCCTCGCTCGATCGCGACCTCCTTCACGACCAAACGCAACGTCATGATCGAATCGGCCATCGTGAGCGCGTCGGTGTAGCGGAGGTCGATCTCCTGCTGACTCGGCGCCTCTTCGTGGTGGCTGTACCGCACCGGGATGCCCAGCGCCTCGAGATGCGAAATCGTCTTTCGGCGCAGGTCGCCGGCGGCGTCGGCCGCCGAGAGATCGAAGAAGCTCGAGGTATCGAGCGGCTTGGGCGGACGGCTCGGATCGTTGTCGGCGAAGTAGAAATACTCCAGGTCGGAACTGGCGAAGAACTGGTAACCGAGCGCACCGGCCCGATCAAGGCTGCGGCGCAGCACTTGCCGGGGGTCTCCCAGGAACGGGGTGCCGTCGAACTCGGTCACGTTGCAGAACATCCTGGCCACCGGCTCCTCGGTGCGCCAGGGCACGATCTCGAAGGTGCTGGCGTCGGGGTTGACGAGCATGTCGGATTCGATCTGACGGCTGAACCCGTCGATGGCGGACCCATCGAAGGAGATGCCTTCTTCAAGGGCGTTCTCGAGCTCGGCCGGCGTGATCACGAGGCTCTTGAGCGAACCGAGCACGTCGGTGAACCACAGCTGCACGAAACGGACGTGGCGTTCCTCCATCGTGCGCATCACGTAATCGTTCTGGTCCGACATCCTTCCCATCCGGTCGCCGCCATCCTCGAAGGTCGGCAATGCGTCGTCGTCGGGTCCGGTGGTATCAATCGGCACGCTTTCCATCGTGGCCTAGTTGTCGACGCCCGGGAAACGTCCGGAACAGCCCGTTCACACACCCGTAACGAGCCCAGGCCGCAAAACATGAAATGCCGCATCCGTTCACATACCTGTCACAAACGTGCAACTGTTGGGAAACGACTCCCTGCAATCGTGTGTACCTCTCCTCAAGGACTCTGTTCGCTCGGTGCTGCGCCGCTCCGCTTC
>JANMYF010000416.1:0-5995 GCA_031381685.1 Acidimicrobiia bacterium | reverse complement strand
GCGGCGACTCTTGGTGATTTCAGAAAGTGAGATTTGAAGGGCCCCGAACGTGGCCCCTGACGAGCCCGCCGATGGTTGTTGTCCGAAGCGCGCAAAGACGCGGATCGACGGTGGGGGAACGCGATTGTTGTCATGATCATTGGCTACCCACCTCTCTTCACGCCGAAACCCCTCACGCCCGAATCGATCGCCCCGGCTCTCCACGCAAATGTCTTTCGTGCAGTCAGTCGAGTGACTCGATGAATGCCTCGAGCGCCGCATTGACTTCCGCCGGGGCTTCCTGCTGCACCCAGTGTCCGACGCCCGGGATGATCGTGGAGCCCCGGTAGTCGGCGCACGCCCCGGGTGCGAACGAGAAGATGTCGATGCCGGGAACGAAGTTGCGGACGGCGTCAAGTTCGCCGGCGATGAAGGTCGCTGGCTGGGTGAGAACAGGATCGGGACGCGACCCGAGGTCGGCAGAGTCGAGTGTCTGTGCGCGGTACCGGTTGAGCGGGCCGTGCCAACCACCCGCCTCGATCGCCTCGGCGTACATCCGCAACTCGTCGGCGCTCATCCACGCCGGGAACGGGTCGGGGTCGACGAGGCCGTCGAGAAACTTCGCGTCTGCCGGCTTGTGCTGCAGGAAGAGCCCGGCGCCTTCGCCGCTGATCGAGTGATAGATCATCCGCAGGCTCTTCGCCGTGTCGGCCCCGAACTCAGCCTCGGCCACACCGGGTTCCTGGAAGTAGTTCTGGTAGAAGAAGCGGTCGGCGTAGAGCTGCTTCCACATGTCCAGGGACGACGCCGGACCGATCGGTCCGTACGGCACACTCAACCCGACGACTGCTCGGACCTTCTCCGGGTACAGCCGCGCCGTGTTCCACGCGATCGGTGCGCCCCAGTCGTGGCCGAACACGATCGCCTCGCCGTCGCCGAGTGCATCGATGACGGCGGCAGCGTCGGCGCAGAGTTCCGTGAGTGCGTAGGCGGAGATCTCCTTCGGTTTCGAGCTGCCGCCGTATCCCCGAACGTCCATCGCCGCCACCGTGAAGCCCAATTGCGAGAAGTGCTTCATCTGGTGACGCCACGAGATCCAGAGCTCGGGCCAGCCGTGAATGCACAGGATCAACGGACCCGAACCAACCGTCGCGACGCGCAGGTCGATCTCGCCGTTGCGGACCGTAGTGAAGGACGCCTCGATCATCTGCTAATAGTAGGACCGACGTCTGGCGGGTCCGAGGTTTGGCTTCTCGCCATCATGTGGCAAGGCGGTTCGGTAGGCGCTTCGTCACGAGCAGCAGGGGAACCCCGACGGCGAGGAGGACCGCGATTGCCACCGTCGGGATGATGTCCGGTCCATGGGAGTCGACCAGTTCGCCGACAAGCGCGGGCACGGTGATGGCTCCGAGGTTGGTGGCGATCAGCTGCCAACCCGATACCCGGGTGACGAACGAGGTTCCGACGCGGTCTGATGTGGTCGCGAACATCGAAGGGACGATGGGAGCGAGCGCAACACCGGCAAGGACGAGGCATCCCAGCCCCACGCTCCGGGGCGCCACCACGAGGCCGACGAGCAATGCGGCACAGGCGGCGGCGAGGCTGGCGAGGCTGATGCGAGTGATCAGCCGGGCGATCGACGGGTGGGCCATGGTGATCCTCCCGAGTGTGGCGCCGCCCCAGAAACCGGCGACTCCGATCGCTGCGACTCTCTCGGAGATCCCCCGTCCCTCGGTCAGATAGGTGAAGGCCCAGAGCCCGGTCGTGACCTCGATGGCGACAAATGCGCCAAGCGTCAGCATCGAAACCGTCACGGCGAGTCGTGGGGCTCGTCCCCGCGGCTGCGGTCCGCTCGACTCGACCTTCGGGAGCGTTGGCCATTCGCCGTTGGCCGAGGCGGTGGCAACGAGAGCGCCTAACGCCACCACGGCCCCGGCCGCGGCGGAGACACGCCAGTTCTGCACCGACGCGACGATGACGGGACCGAGGGTTGCGCCGATCCCGTACGATCCGTGGATGAGGCCGGCGTCGCCGACGCTCGCCCGCCCGGCGATGAAGCTGGCGCCGATGGAATCCAGCGACCCAGCCGCCGCACCGAGCGCACCTGCAGACGCCAAGAAGATCACCCACGAGGTGGAGAGCGCCATGAACGCACAGGTGAAGGTGAACGTGACCAGCCCGGCGACGAAGGCTGGACCCATGCCCATCCGCCGGATCGCTCGGCGGCCGATGGTAGCGGTCGACAAGCGGCCGATGCCGTAGGCCAGCGTCACGAGGCCCAGTTTCCCGAGCGACTGACCGAAGCGCTCCCGCACGTCCGGCCAAAGAACTCCGAGCATGGAGGTCGGGACGGCGAAGGCGAGGTAGGTGATCGACACCGACAGCACGGTCGCCCGGCGTGCGCGGTCCACCCGTGGTCGTTCGCCGTGATTCACGCGAGCACTGTACTGACCCGGTGGGTCGGCCGATTAGCCACCTGGAGGTTGTGCACTCGGTCGCCTCCCAGAGCGGACTGAGCGCACACTCTCCCGGATCGCGAGAGGTCGCTAGGGTCACGGCGTGCCGAATGGTCCCGCCCGCCGCGTTTTCGACGCGGACGATCGTCGCCTGCTGCGGCTCGCCGGGCCGGCGTTTCTCACACTCTCGGCCGAGCCGATCTACGTGTTGGCCGACACCGCGATCGTCGGGCACATCGGTACGAGCGAGTTGGGTGGTCTGGCGATCGCCGGTACGGTCCTTTCGACGCTTACTTGGCTCATCGCGTTCCTCGCGTCCGGCATCACGACCCAGGTAGCCCAGCGACGAGGTGCCGGCGACGAAGCCGGGGCCCGGGCCGCGGTGAGCCAGGGGCTTGTGGTGGCCGTCGCACTCGGGGTGCTGACCGCTTCCGTGGCCGGATTCGGCGCCCGTGCCGTTGCTTCGCGTGTCGGGGGGAGGGGCGACGTGCTCGACGCGGCAGTCACGTACCTCCGTATCGCGTCGCTGGGACTGCCGGCGATTGCTCTCGCGCTGCTTGCCACCGGCTGGTACCGGGGCATCGAGAATCTGCGGCTTCCGGTCCGTCTCGCAATCGGCACCAACGTGGCGAACGTCGTTCTCGAGATGGTGTTCGTGTGGGTGTTCCACCGGGGGATCGCCGGTTCGGCCGCGGGCACGGTGATCGTTCAGTGGACGGCCGTGCTCGTCTACGTGGCGGCATTGCGCGGCGTGATCCGCTTGCAGCGGCCGAGAGCCACGCACCTTCGTGCTCTTCTGCGTATCGGCGTGGCCATGGTGATCCGAACTTCGCTCATGGTCAGCACGCTGAGCGGCTCGACGTGGCTGGCCAGCCGGATCAGCGACAAGGCCCTAGGGGCTCACCAGATCGGTGTGCAGATCTTCCTACTGCTGGCGCTCATGATCGACGCCCTCGCCGTTTCGTCCCAGTCGGTGTTTGCCAACCGACTCGGCGCAGCCCGGGCGGGGTCAACGGAGTTGTGGGATGTCACGCGGAGGCTGATTCGTCTGGGCGTGATCGTCGGCATCGGACTGGGAGCGGTGATCGGCGTGCTTTCTCCGGTGCTCGGTCACGCGTTCTCCGGCGACGCCTCGGTCGTCTCGCGTTCGTTTCCCGTGTTGCTCCTCGTCGGAGTGTTGCAGGTCAGCGGCGCGGTCGTGTTCGTGCTGGACGGTGTGTTGATGGGCGCGGATCTGTTTCCCTGGTTGGCCGGGGGAGCGGTTGCCGCCGCCGCGTGCTTCTGGGGCTTCGCGTTGCTCCAGCGCACGTCGATACCCGTAGTAAGTGGACTTAGTGGCGTGTGGGTCGCGGTGAACGTGTGGATGGTGGCTCGTCTTATCGGCAACGTGTCGATCGCCCGACGGTTCCTCCGACCGGGTATCGTCCCGGCCGGGTGCACCTAGCCGACGGGGGCCGGCGTGCGCGCAGTGGCGCGGTGGGTGTTCTCGACGATGGCGTCGAGGATCTCGGGGATGCGGAGCTTGGGGAGGTTGTGGCCCATGTCGGCGAACGCCAGGAGACGGGCACCGGGGATCGCTTTCACTGTGGCGAGACCACCCGAGGGCGTCACGAGGATGTCTTCGAGGCCGTGCACGACGAGCGCAGGCACGTTCAGGGCGCTGAGGAGTGGCGTCCGATCCGGACTCGCGAAGATCGCCGCGAACTGTCGGGCTGTTCCATCGGGTGTGTAGTCGCGGGCCAGTTCTCGGACGGCCAGAGCCCGGTACTCGGCCTCGTCGAACGAACTGCCGGAGATGAGACGGAAGATTTCGACTTCGCGATCCACGTACGTCTCTCGTCCTCCCTTGCTCAGTTTGGCCAACTTCAACGCGATCGACGTCTTCGCCCGACCCACGCGCCGGTCGCCGGTCGTCGACATGATCGACGTGATCGACAGGACCCGGTCGGGGTGGGCGATGGCGAGCTGCTGGGTGATCATTCCTCCCATCGAAACGCCGACGATATGCGCGCGTTCGATGCCGAGCACGTCAAGAAGACCCGCACTGTCGTCCGCCATGTCGGACAGCAGGTACTCGTGCTGGACGAAGCGTCGGGACAGTGCCCCGGCGATCGACCGAAAGAAGGACGTGGGCTTCATCGGCATGGTCCCCTTGGAGGACAGACCGATGTCGCGGTTGTCGAAGAGGATGACCTGGAATCCCCGTTCGACGAGTCCGTCGACGAACGCGTCTGGCCACGAGACGAGTTGGCGGCCGAGCCCCATGACGAGGAGGAGCGGCTCACCTTCGCCGCGGACCTCGTAGCAGATGGTTGTTCCGGTCTTGACAGTCGCGAATGGCACCTCTGCATCCTACGGAGCCGGCGCGCACCGACCGCACCAGCTCGCGAACGATCACGCCGACGGTGCGGTGATCAGCCGCTGATGAGCCGCGTGGCGTTCGCCGTTGCCGGCCCGGCGTGGGCAAGGTATCGCTGGAGGTATCCCCAGATCTCGGTCTCGTCGCCTTTGAGCGAGTTGAGGTTCCTGGTGAAACCGCCGGCCAGGCGGGAGCTCTCCATCCACGACGCGATGACCGGATACTTCATCCAGCGCTGCCGGCTCGGTAGTTCGACGACCATCATGCGCAACCAGTCGCGGGGAACCGTCGGTGGAACGATCGGAGCGCAGATCAGGTTCTTCTCCGCCTCGTCGTCGAAGTTGGCCTCCACGACACCGATGAAGGCCGCGCTGAACGTCGGCTGGCAGAGCCTGACCCATTGCAGGGTGATGCGGTTGCCGTCGAACACCGGCTTGGCGGGGAGGGTCGGAATGCCCGCTGCGGAGCAGTCGATGTGCAACGCACTCGGCGAGGTCGGGATCGTTCCGTGCTCGAGCACGATTTCCTCAGCGGTGATCGCGGTCACCCGACCGAGGCGGACGATGTTTCTGATCCGTCGCAGCTGCTCGAGTTCCCCGTCGCTGACGACGGCGCAGTGGTATGCCTCCGGTTTGACGTTCGGGTCGATGCGGACCACGTTCCCCGTCGCTTCCAGCCGTTCGAACACCTCGTCGACCGATGCGGCCCCGTCGATGGCCTCGACCTGCGTGGCGATGCTGCGCACCGTTTCCGGGAAGAACTCCCGGCCCGGCTGGAAGCTCCCACGGGGCAGCAGCCAGGAGTCGCGCGGCATGATCCAGTGGACCTGGTCCGGCGTAGCGCCGTTGTCGAGGAGCCAGATGATGGCGTCCATGCCCGTCTTGCCGGCGCCGATCACGACGTAGGAGTCGTGGGCGTGGGCGATTCTCGGGAGCCCGTTCAGCGGAGTGAACGCGACGTCGGCGGACACGGTGAACGCGGGAGTGTGCGTCGACGGAACGTTCATCTTCGAGTGCGTCGCATCGACGACCTTCTTGGCGTTGATGGTCGTCTTCTCGCCGGAGAGGAGCGACGTGACGGTTCCGTCGAAAGACGCGTCGCTCATCGGGAAGTAGTGCACCCGGCCCGAGGTGAGGAACTGCTGTTGCATCGTGAGGTCGAAGTGGCTCAGCACCTCCGGACCGGACGCCAGTTCGAACAT
>JANMYF010000368.1:0-6750 GCA_031381685.1 Acidimicrobiia bacterium | reverse complement strand
CTCGATCGATCCCAGAACTTCGTCGACGGCGTCGATGTTTCCCTCGGGCGATACGGCGCTGGCATCCACGACGTGCACCAGCAGATCGGCCTCGGCGACCTCGTCGAGCGTGCTCTTGAACGCCTCGACAAGCTGATGCGGAAGGTTGCGGACGAATCCAACCGTGTCAGAGAGCAGAACCACTTCGCCCCCCGGGAGCGATAGCCGGCGGGTCGTCGGATCGAGGGTGGAGAACAACCGGTTCTCCACCAGCACGCCGGCCTCGGTGAGACGGTTCAGGAGTGTCGATTTCCCGGCGTTGGTATACCCGACCAGGGCAACGGAAGCCTGTCGGTTGCGGCGTCGGCCTTTGCGTTGGTTGAGGCGCACCCGTTGAAGGTCTTTGAGCTGACCTTCGAGCTTGTGCATCCGATCGAGCAGCCGACGACGGTCGACTTCAAGCTTCGTTTCGCCGGGTCCACGCGTACCGATGCCGGCGCCCTGCTGCGAGAGCGTCGTGCCCTTCCCCCGCAGGCGGGGCAGCAGATACCGGAGCTGGGCCAGCTCCACCTGCGCCTTGCCTTCGGCCGAGCGGGCGTTCTGGGCGAAGATGTCGAGGATCACCGCGGTCCGGTCGATGGCCGTACGGCCGAGCAGCTTCTCCAGGTTCCGGCTCTGCTTCGGCGCAAGTTCCGTGTCGAACACCACCGTGTCGGCGTCGACGGTGAGCGAGATCTCCCGCAGCTCCTCCGCCTTGCCCTTGCCCACGTACCACACCGGGTCCGGCGCGTCCCGTCGCTGCAGCACTCTCGCCATGGCGTCGGCCCCGGCCGTGTCGACAAGCAACGCCAGTTCGTCGAGTCCCTCTTCGGCATCGTCGACGGTGTTCGGCGCGATCACCACGCCCACAAGGACGATCTTCTCTCGGACGGATCGATCGATTAGCTGCTTCACGGGAGTCTCTGCCATGGCGCTTACGCCCTCTCGCCCGGTCGCGACGGGGGCCAGGCGAACTCGGCCAGGCACACGAACTGCGACGGACCGATGAGCGTGGCCTCGCCGTCGGTGAGCACCACCTCGGCCTCACCCCCCGGCTGCACCACTTTCGTGTGCGTCCCTGACATTCCCCACCGATGCGCTGCCGCAGCCGTTGCGACCGCGCCGGTGCCGCACGCTTGCGTGATACCGACACCGCGCTCCCACACGGCCATGGTCAGTGAGCCGCCGTCCGCCGAGCGTTCGACGACCTCGACGTTGATCCCCCGGAACTCGGTCGTGAGGTACCACTCCTCGATCTCCGGACCAAAACGGGCCAGGTCGACCGAACCCACGGGTGCCTCGACGACGAGATGCGGGTTTCCCACGCTGACGGAAACAGCACGCCGACCACCGAGGCGGAACCGAACCGATTCGGGAATGGGTACCGCATCGAGTTCGACGAAACCCATCGAGACCTCGACCTGCACGAGACCTCGTTCGTCGGGCTCGTTCGCCACGACAACTCGAAGGCCACCATCGGTACGCACACGTACGATCCCGGGCCAAACCATCCCGGCATCGAGCGCGGCATGCACGAAGCACCGGATGCCGTTCCCGCTCATCTCGGCGAGCGAGCCATCGGCGTTTCGCAGTCGCATGACCAGGTCGGCATCGGCATCCGGCGCAGGGGTACAGACCATCAACCCGTCGGATCCGATCCCGCGATGACGGTCACAGGCGGCGCGGGCCAGCGCTGCGTGGGTCGCGTCGTCGGGCGCGGTCTCTCCTTCGGCCACGATCGACACGAGGAAGTCGTTGCCGAGGCCGTGGTATTTGGCCAGGCGGACGGTGGGGACGGCAGGCATCTCCCCTCCAGTATCCCCCGCTTCGGCCGCCCCGATCGATGGAATTCGCTCTTCGGGCTGTTCCCGCCGCTATCGCGTGCCGAGAACGTCCGCGAGGCGGGCCCATTCCGACGTGGGAGCCGTGCGCGCCAGCGACGCGTCGCGCAGAACCTGGACGCACACGTGGTCGGCCCCGGCGTCGACGTGCTCGCGCACGCGAGCCCCGATCTGATCGTCGGTCCCCCAGGCGACGATTGCGTCGACCAGTCGATCGGAGCCTCCGTCGGCGCGGTCTTCCTCGGTGTAGCCGAGGCGCAGCAGGTTGTTCCAGTAGTTGGGCAGGCCCATGTAGATCTTCATCCCGGCGCGAGCGATCCGTCGGGCCTCGACGTGGTCGGTCGACAGGACAACCATCTGCTCGGGCGCCAGGAGCGCGTCGGCGCCGAGAGTCGCACGGGCCGACGCGGTGTGCTCGGGGGTCGTGAAG
The DNA here is from genome assembly GCA_031381685.1 of Acidimicrobiia bacterium. Taxonomy (GTDB): domain Bacteria; phylum Actinomycetota; class Acidimicrobiia; order Acidimicrobiales; family JANYDT01; genus JANLQX01. The sequence continues at coordinate 4,461 of JANMYF010000368.1, read as the reverse complement.
TACGGGTGTGCACCGTTCGCCTTTGTGGCCGAGAGCTCCAACATCTTCGGTCCCAGCGCCGCCAGGAGGCGACCCGGATCGTGTTCGGGACCCCGCGCCATGAACAGCGACGCATCCATGCGGTCGAGGTAGTCGACCATGTAACTGAACGGCTTGGAGTAGTCGTGCTTGCGCACGCCGGCGACGAGATGGCCGTGGCTGACGCCGAGGCCCAGCAGGAATCGGTCGGGGAACGCTTCCGAGACCGTCTTCTGTCCGGCCACCATCGTCATCGGGTCACGGGCGTAGATGTTGGCGATGCCCGTCGCCACGCGGAGCTTCGTCGTGGCTCCCAGAAGCACGGCCGACGACACGAACGGATCGCGTCCCACCGCCTCGGCAACCCAAAGCGCACCGAAGCCGAGCGACTCGACGTCCTGGGCCGCTTCCTTGGCTGCCGGCGTCGGCAACGCATCGATCGCGCCGAACCAGATGCCGTAGCGGCCGATGTCAACGCGGGGCTTGCTCATGTGATGACGGTTCTCCTGATCGGCCGGGTGGCCGAGACGTGACCTGTGCCGCGGCGTGTCCGTCGGCGACTCCACCGTACGGACGAACGGTGTCGTTCACCAAAGCGGCCCGGAGCCGCACCTTATGAGTCGGTGGCCTTGAACGGCGTACCGGAGCTCTCGAAGTTCACGACACGCCATCCCTGCTTGCCGGCGTCAACGAGGAACACCCTCAAATAGACCTTTCGGCCAGCCTTCTCGGCCGTGTAGGTGATCGTCGACGTGGTTCTGTTTCCTGACGACTTGGCGATGCCCCTCCCGGTCACCTTCAACGAACCGTCGCCGACAATGGCAGACAGACGGCCGGTGAGCGCGGCCACCTCAGCCTTCGGTGTTGCCTCTTTGAAATTAGAGCTCGTGAGCGCGTAGGCCTTGTCGACATCGTTCGCGAGCACGGCCTCGGTGAATTCCCGGGCCTTCTTCTCGGCCTTCTCCGTGCCCTTGAACACCACGAAGGTGCAGCCTCCGATCAGAAGGCCGAGCACCACGATGGCGATCAGCACATACTTGAGGCAACCCCGCTTCTTGTTGTCGGCGTCGGCGAACTGGATCTTCCCGTCGGGTCCGAGTGGGATGTCACTGCTGGCCGTCATGGGATCCCTTCCGCCGGACGTCAGCGACGCTTGTGGCGCACTTGCGTTGGCCGCTGACTCTGACGCAGATCACCGGCATCGCGCAACCTCAAACGAACGGGAGCCGCGTTTGCCGCTCGGTTGGATCGCCTGGTGGTCTCAAAAGAGCGCCGGTTGTGTGTCCGGGTGGGCGACCTGGCGTTCGTGGTCGAGCAGGAACCGCTTTGTGTCGATCCCTGCAGCGAAGCCTGTCAGCGCGCCGGTCGAGCCGATCACGCGGTGGCAGGGTACGACGATGCTGATGGGGTTGCGTCCGTTCGCCGCTCCGACCGCCCGGGCCAGCCCGACGTCGCCGAGTCGTCGAGCCTGCGTGCCGTACGAGACGGTTTCTCCGTAGGGGATCTCGCGCAGAGCCTTCCATGCCCGTTGCTGGAACTCCGTCCCGACCGGATCGAGGGGCAGGTCAAAGGCAGTCCGCGAACCGCCGAAGTACTCGGCCAACTGACGACCTGTCTCCTCGATCACGTCGTCGGCGGCCGCTACTGCATCGCCGACGCGGACCCGACCGGATCGCTCGACCTCCCACAACAGGGCGCGCACACCGCGACGGGACACGATGATCGTGAGCTCGCCCACGGGCGAGGTGACGGTTCCGGACTTGAGCGGCTCATTCATGACAGGACACTCCAGAGATGGAAGAGGGCCGAGGAGCGCCACGGCGCCCACTTCTCGGCGTGGACGGCAAGGGCCCGGGGCTCCGTTGGGAGGCCGAGCTTCACGGCGGCGTGCTTGACACCGAGATCCGAGGGGAGGAATCCATCGGGCTCCCGCAGCGCTCGGATCAGCACGTAGTCGGCTGTCCACGGTCCGATGCCCCGATGATCGATCATCTGTGCGCGTACCTTTGCCCGATCGGCGCCGATCGAGAGATCGAGATCTCCGGATACGAGCGACCCGCAGAGTGACGTGAGCGCCTCGGCTCGCGCCCTCGGGACGGGGATCAGGTTCGGTCCGGCTTCGTGGATAGCCGCTGCGGACGGGAAGAGGTGCGTGAGTCCCGGCACGCCGAAGTCGACAGGCTCACCGAGTTCCTCGGTCAGACGGCTCGCCGTACCGCAGGCTCCGGCGACGGAGACCTGCTGGCCGAGCACCGCCCGAACGGTGATCTCGTGGGCGTCGACCGTCCCCGGCACACGACGTCCCGACGTTGCGTCCACGATGGGACGCAGCGCTGGGTCCGAGCTCAGACGGGCGTCGATCGTCACCGAATCGGTGTCCAGGTCGAAGAGCCGGCGTACGCGTGAGGTCGCCGTGCCAAGGTCACTGAGGTCGGCGAGCCGAAATGTTGCAGCGACAGCTTCCTCGCCCAGAACGCACTCCACCGTTCCCGAACCATTGGGAAGATGTAGTGTGCGCGCGTAGGAGTTCGTTTCCGGGTCGACGACCTCGACCCCGCGCACGGCCCTCGCTGCGAGGAAGTGCAGGAGTCCCCTGCCATCGAACGGGGTTCGTGCACGAAGGCGGATGGTGATCGGTGGCGTCAGGTTCGCACGCTCACCCCCATGTCTCGGTCCTCGCGAGCGCTTCACCCGCAACTCGGTCGGCGACGCGTCGAAGACGGCGCGCACGGTGTCGTGGAACTGTCGAATGCTGGAAAAACCGGCCGCGAACGCGATGTCGGACGACGACAGGTCCGTTGTCTCGATCAACAGGCGGGCCGTCTGGGCACGTTGACTTCGGGCCAGCTCCAACGGGCCGGCCCCGACCTCCTCGACGAGGACCCGGTGAAGATGGCGTTCGCTCACGGCGAGCGCACGAGCCACTCCTCCGACGCCCTCTCGGTCGACGAGGCCGTCGACGATGTGCCGCATCGCCCGGCCGACGAGATCACCTCGGACGTTCCACTCCGGTGATCCGGGTGAGGCGTCGGGGCGGCACCGCTTGCACGCCCGGTAGCCGGCGCGCTGTGCCGATGCGGCGGTGCGATGGAAGCTGACGTTGACCCGCTTCGGATGAATGGGTGTGGGACAGCTCGGTCGGCAGTAGATCCCCGTCGTCCTGACGGCCACGAAGATGGTCCCGTCGAATCGTGGATCGCGTGCACGCATGGCGTCGTAGAAGCGATCGTCCTGGTTCACGCAGTCGAGTCTGCCGGACGCCTGTCCCTGTTGTGAGCGGGAATCGGACATCCGCGTCCAACCCGTTCACGGAACGCGATGCGGGAAGCCTGCTCACCCCCGGGCAACTCCTCGGCGGTCGGGAATGTCGTAGAGGCTCCCGTATCCTGTCAGCCATGACACCGCCCCCCGTCGACGTCCTCAAGCACATCGGTGATCGCCTGAGGGCGAACGACATCGCCTGGTTCAAGGGCCGCTTCGCCGCTGGGGAGTTCGCATGGCTCCGGGATCACCTTCCCGAGGGTGGCTACACCAAGCTGGGCGAACGCATCGAGGCAGGCGACCTCGCCTACGTCCGCCGACTCCTCGCCGGCCTCGAACTGCCCGCGTCCGGTGCGGCGAGCGCGGCCAAGGCCTCCGTGACCGGCGGTGCGGCAAAGGTCGCAGCGGCCGACACCGTGGTGAGCCACGACGATCGACGCAAGAAGGGGGGCATCTTGCTGCTTCCCATCGCCCTGCTTGCCGCGCTCGGCCTCGGGTTCTGGCTGAACCACCTCGGCAAGAACGACACACCCGAAACCGCGACGGCCGACACGACCGTCGTCGTGGTGGAGGAGTCTGTCGCCCCGGCCACCGAGCCGGCGACAAGTGCCGCGCCGGCTGCGCCGTCCGCCAACATCCTCGAAACCGCGAATGCCGCCGGAAGCTTCACGACGCTCACCGCCGCGGTCGACGCCGCCGGGCTCGCCGACACCCTCAACGGCGCGGGCCCGTTCACCGTTTTCGCTCCGACCGACGACGCGTTCGCCGCGCTTCCCGACGGAACGCTCGACGCACTGCTAAGGCCGGAGAACAAGGAAGCACTCGTCAAGATCCTCACGTACCACGTCGTTCCGGGAACCGTCCTCGCCGCCGACATCAAGGCCGGCGACATCGCCACCGTCGAAGGCGGCACCGTGAAGCTCGCCACCGACGGCGGCGTCACCGTCAACGACGCCAAGGTCCTCACCGCCGACGTCGCCGCCACCAACGGTGTCATTCACGTCATCGACAAGGTGTTGATCCCGTCGTCCGTCGACGTTGCCGCGCTGCTTGCGCCCCCGACCACCACGAGCGCACCGGCGGCGGCAGCAGTCGCCGGAACAATCGTCGACGTTGCCACCGCCAACGGCAGCTTCTCCACGCTCCTGGCCGCAGTCAACGCAGCCGGACTGGCCGACACGC
>JANMYF010000365.1:0-2961 GCA_031381685.1 Acidimicrobiia bacterium | reverse complement strand
CGACCTGGGCGCAGCACTGCCCGAGCTCACGGGCGGCCAGCTCGACACGATCGTCGGCGGCGGTCACGGCCCGCTGGGCCGTGACCCCGTCATGGTGAACCGACTCATCGACGACTTCGTCTCGCGGGTGCGTCCTCAGCGGAGCCGACGCACCTGGGTGCGGGCGGCGAAACGGCCCAAGCGGGCCCTGTACGTGTCGTCGCCCATCGGGTTGGGACACGCGTTACGCGACGCCGCCATCGCCGACGAGCTGCGCAAGATGCATCCTGATCTGCACATCGACTGGTTGGCGCAGGATCCGGTGACGAGGGTGCTGGCCGGCAGAGGCGAGCGCATCCATCCTGGATCTGCGTTCCTGGCCAGCGAGTCCGCCCACATCGAGGACGAGGCGGGCGAACACGACCTTCACGCTTTCCAAGCCATCCGGAACATGGACGAGATCCTCGTGAACAACTTCATGGTCTTCAACGACATCGTCAGCGACGACCACTACGACCTCGTCATCGGCGACGAGGCGTGGGACATCGACTACTTCCTCCACGAGAACCCCGAGCTGAAGCGGTTCGCCTTCGTGTGGATGACCGATTTCGTCGGGTGGCTTCCGATGCCGGAAGGCGGCCAGCACGAAGCGCAGCTCACGGCGGATTACAACGCAGAGATGATCGAGCAGCGCGCCAGGTACCGCCGCTTGCGTGACCGCTCCATCTTCATCGGGGAACCCGACGACATCGTCCCGTACTCCTTCGGTGCCGAACTCCCCGGTATTCGTGAATGGACCGAGGCCAACTTCTCCTTCCCCGGCTATGTCAGCGGTTTCGACCTTGCCGAAGTATCCGACCGTGCCGGGCTTCGGGCCGCCTTGGGTTACCGGCCCGACGAGCGTGTGTGCATCGTGACGGTCGGCGGATCCGGGGTCGCCGCGGCACTGGTGCAACGAGTCATCGAGGCCGTACCGCGAGTGCGTCGCGTCGTGCCGGGGCTACGTTTCGTCGTCGTGGTCGGCCCACGGCTGGATCCTCTGGCCTTTCCGATCTGCGACGGCGTGTCGTACCACCAGTTCGTGCCGGACCTCTACCGTCACCTTGCGGCGTGCGACCTGGCAATCGTCCACGGGGGACTCACGACCTGCATGGAACTCACTGCCAACCGCAGACCGTTCATCTACGTCCCGCTGGAGAACCACTTCGAGCAAAACTTCCACGTGCACCACCGCCTGCAGCGCTACGGCGCAGGACGGAGACTCGACTACGCGGACGCCGCCGATCCGGATCTGCTTGCCCGAGCGATCGTCGCCGAGATCGCCCGTCCGGTCGACTATCGACCCGTGGACCCCGGCGGCGCGGCACGTGCTGCGGCCATGATCGCCGAACTGCTCTGAACTGACCGGACAGCCCCCGGTCAATAAGCCGGTGGGCGCTCATTTGGCTGCTATCTCTGCCAGGAGCCGCTGACGTTCGTGCGGAAGCCGAGCACTGCGTAGGCGGCATCGACGAGGGCCTTCCTGCGGGGTTCCAAAGGATTCCTTTGCGCTGGTGGACCGGCTGAGGTTCGCCCCGCCCGAACGTGACCCGGATGTGGTTGGCGTCGAGTTGACCGCCGACCGGGAGGTGGCGTTCGGCGAAGCGCTGGCCGGTGTTCGCGGCCGATGCGTTTCATGTTCCGCCGAGCGTTGCGCGTAGCCGAAGTCGGCGCAGCAGCTCGGGAACGAGCCAAGGATGCGATGGTGCGAAAACTCGGGGGGATGAAGCGGGTGCTTCATGAACTTGCCCGCGGTGCCCGTGAGCGAGGCGGCCCAACCGATCTTTGCGACGCGTTCCTTGTCACCGCCGACGAACCTGAAGTCTTCGTCGAGCGCCCCGCCGACTTCGCCGAGGTGATCACGGAACGACGCGCGCAACGCGACTATCGCCAGGCGCGCATCCCACCGTTCTGGTTCGAAGGTGAGATCTCCGATCCAGCCAACTGGCTGTTACGAGACGGCGCCCCCGCCGGGGAACCGCCGCAGTCGGTCACGCGGGGATGGGCGTGTCTCCGGGAGTGGCGGAAGGTCGAGCCCGTGTCGTGCTCGACACAGCTGACCCGCGCGGGCTTGAACCCAACGAGATCCTCATTGCGCCCATCAGCGATCCGGCCTGGACGCCCTTGTTCCTCTGCGCAGCTGCGGTGGTGGTCGACGTCGGCGCCCAGCAGAGCCACCCAGCGATCGTTGCGCGCGAATTTCGCATCCCCGCCATTGTCAGCGTTACTGACGCCACGCGCTTGATCGCCGACGGCAGATGGCTCCGGGTCGACGCCAACAGCGGAGAGAAGCACATCGACCGGACACACTTATGGTCCTCCGTCCTTGCCGCGCCATGAGCGGTCATGGTTGGCAGCAAGGGAGGTGCGCGACCCGTCGGAACTGCCCTTGCCGACGATCGGGCCGTCGGGCTTACGTCGTGGCGGGCGTAAGACCGCTCGTATGGGTTGATATCGGGTGGGACGCGTGGTGGCCCCGACGTAATTCCGGTCGCGTGTATCGCGCGTCAGCGGATGAGAGATGGCGGTACTTCGAACTGGGCGTAGACGGGATCGAGGTCGGAATGGTCGGGATCCGCTGTCGCGGCTGCGAGTACGTCGATCAGCAGATCGAACTTGGGACCCGTCTTGTTGTTGTACGAGTCCTCCATCGGGCCCCACTCATCCCACGGAAGCGTCTCGATCTTCCGGGCGAGGCTCGCAAGGTCCCGCATCGCGTTTCCGCGGATTTCTCCGGCACCCCAATTGTCCGTCCCAAACACGCCGAAGTTGAGCGGGTCCTGTGTGCCAGCGCGGACGAGTTGCCACGCTTCCCCGGCAGTGAGGAATTCGCCCTCACGGAGGTCGTCGGTCGTCGCCTGCGTTGGTGTCTCACGATCGAGGTACTCGGGGTCGGTTCGGATCCAACGCCCTTCGTCGCTGGACCAGTACTCCACGATCCAG
>JANMYF010000356.1:0-3130 GCA_031381685.1 Acidimicrobiia bacterium | reverse complement strand
CGAAGTGAACGAACGACTTCACCGGGCCAGCTTCGGCGCCCAGTTCATCTCGGGCACGATCCAGCCGATGATGATGTTGCTCGGCAACCTCAACTACGTCGTCATTGCCGTGGCCGGTGGGCTCATGGTCGCCAACGGCTCCATGTCGATCGGCGGAGTGCAGGCATTCATCCAGTACACGCGCCAGTTCACCCAGCCGCTGACCCAGATGGCGTCGATGTTCACGGTGTTCCAGTCAGGCGTGGCATCTGCCGAACGCGTCTTCGAGTTCCTCGATGCACCCGAGGAACCGGTCGATAGTCAGCGCGCTGATGATGTCCCGGCCGTGACCGACGGTCGGGTGGCGTTCGAACACGTGTCGTTCACCTACGACCCGTCCAAGCCGCTGATCGCCGATCTGTCCTTGGTCGCCGAGCCGGGCCGCACCGTGGCCATCGTCGGTCCGACCGGCGCCGGAAAGACCACGCTCGTGAATCTCCTGATGCGGTTCTACGACCTCGACGGGGGACGCATCACCATCGATGGGCACGACATCGCCACGATGCCCCGCCGGGCCTTCCGATCCCATGTCGGCATGGTGCTGCAGGACACGTGGCTCTTCTCGGGAACGATCCGCGAGAACATCGCGTACGGAAACCCGAACGCGTCCGAGGCCGAGATTCTCGCGGCGGCGGAGGCCACCTACGTCGACCGTTTCGTTCGCCACCTCCCCCAGGGCTACGACACCCGCCTCGACGACGACGGCACCGCCGTTTCGGCCGGGGAGAAGCAACTTCTCACGATCGCCCGCGCCTTTCTGGCCGACCCGACGATCCTCATCCTCGACGAGGCAACATCGTCTGTCGATACGCGAACCGAACTACGCATCCAGCGGGCCATGGCCAAACTGCGGGCGTCACGCACGAGCTTCGTGATCGCCCACCGGCTCTCGACCATTCGCGACGCCGACATCATCCTGGTCATGGAGCGCGGCGCCATCGTGGAGCAGGGAACCCACGACGAACTGCTCGCCGCCGACGGTGCCTATGCCCGGCTCTACAACGCTCAGTTCGCTGCCGCGGGAGCAACGTCAGACCAGACGTAGGGGTTGCACGCTCAGGCAGGGCGTACCGCGACCGGTCGGCGTGACCGCGCCAGGAGGAGCACGCCTCCCAGTGCGGTCACGGCGCCACCGACGACGAACGGGGCTCGTGGGCTGAAGACGTTGGATAACCACGCGACGCTTGCGGCGCCGAGCGGTGTGGTGCCCATGAACGCGATCGAGAACAGCGCCATCACGCGGCCGAGCATCTCCGGCTTGGTCGACGTCTGGAGGATCGTCGTGGTCAGAGTCGTGAAGCCGGTGGCCACGACGCCGACGGGGAACGCCATCGCCGCCCAGAGCCAATACGACGGAGCGAGCGCGAAGAGGACCAGCATGAGCCCGAACACCACCGCGGACCAGGCCTGCGATCCCAATGTGGGCTTGCGCAACCACCCGATCAGCACGCCGGCGAAGAGACTTCCGACCGCACTCACGGTCTGTACCAGCGCGATGAGTCCTGAGTCCCGGGAATCCTTCGGGTCGAGCCCGAAGGTGTACTTGGACATCAGCGGCAGGACGGTCGTGAAGTTGAACGCGGCGAAGCCCACCACGAACATGAGCACGAGCGCCGGACCGACGACCGGGTCATGTCTTGCGTACGAGAAGCCGGCGCGGACCAGTCCCTTTCGCTGCGTCGTCTTCTTGCGCTCGAACATGTCGCTCCGGCGCACCAGCAGCATCGCCCAGATCAGGACCAGGTAGCTCAGCGCGTTCGCATAGAACGCGAATGCGAGACCGGCGAGTGCGGCAAGGCCGCTCGCCAATGGCGGACCGAGGAGTCGGGCGATGGGAGGGAGCATGGCATTCATCGACACGACGGCGCCGATGTCCTTCGGCGCGACGAGTTCCGACAGGATCGCCTGGGCCACGGGCCGCTCGAACACCCCGACGGTGCCGAGCAAGATCGAGAACACGATCACCGTCGACTCGGTCGCCCGGTCGGTGTTCACCAGAAGGCCGAGTCCGAGAGCGAGCGCCGCCGACGCGAGTGACGTCGCGATCAGGACCGTTCGATTGTCGAGCCGGTCAGCGACCGTGCCGCCCCACGAACCGAGAAGCAGCAGGGGAAGCGTCTGGAGGGCGATGATCAGCGGGACGATCGACTTGCTGTCGGAGATACGCAGGACGAGAAGCACCTGGGCGAATCCCTGGGCGAACGTGCCGGTGTAGGAGACGGCCTGGCCGATCAGGTAACGCCGCGTGTTGGGTGATCGCAGAACCTCCAGGCGCGTCGCTGTCGACCGAGCTGCTGGGGACGCCACACCGTGCATCTTCCCAGCACGGCCGACATTGCGTGAACGCCTTTCGCTTTCGCTCGAACACTGCCCCGAACGCGCTGTCGCCCGCGCTCGGGGAAGGCGCGGGCGACAACTGGGGGAAGGTGGGATCCGGTCATTTCCTCGGCACTCGACGAGGAAATGCGAAGGTCAGGCCTGCTGGGTCGATGCCGCAGCGGGACCGTTGCCCCGGCCACCGTCCATGCCACGCCCGCCCATCCCGGGACCACCCTTGCCGCCGTGGCCACGACCGCCACCATGGCCGCCGTGGCCGCCCATGCCGGGGCCGTCGAAGCCACCCGTTGCCGAATCGATCCGGGTTTTCATCTCGGTCGCCTGAGCGGCCGTGATGCGGCCGGCGGTGACGGCGGCGTCGACGTCGGCCTTGGCCTGGTCCTTCTGGGCCTTGGTATAGACGTCAACCGTCACGCCGAGGCGAGCGGTGTATTCCTTCAGCCGGGCGGCCCGCTGGGCGTCACGCTCGGCTTGGGTCGGTTCGGTGCCGGTCGCCGGGCGCACCTTCGGGACGCGGAATCCACGGCCGTCGCTGTCGTTGTCGATCAGCGTCTTGTAGGCGCCGGCCTGGGCGGAGTTGATGGTGCCGGCGGCGAGCGCCTTGTCGACGTCAGCCTTGGCCTGGTCCTTGTCGGCCTGGGTGATCTGGGCGACGGTGACGCCGAGTCGGGCGGCGAAGGCCGCCTTGCGGGCCGCTTCGGCCGCCTCGCGCTCGGCCTGGCTCGGACGGGCCTTCGTCGTCGTCGGGTTGACG
>JANMYF010000342.1:0-9143 GCA_031381685.1 Acidimicrobiia bacterium | reverse complement strand
ATCTCCTCACCGGCGAGTACCAGGCATTCAAGAGCAAGTTCACCGCCAGCACCTGGGCCACTTCGTCAAAGGCCAAGACCGCCTGGACGAACCAGACCTTCGACTCTGCCGGGCGCCTCGCCACGGGCACCTGGTCGGGCTCGTCATGGTCAGGTTCAACCTGGTCCGGCTCGTCATGGTCAGGTTCCTCCTGGTCCGGCTCGTCCTGGTCCGGCTCGACCTGGTCAGGCTCGACCTGGTCCGGCTCGACCTGGTCAGGCTCGACCTGGTCAGGCTCGACCTGGTCCGGATCGTCGTGGTCAGGCGTCGGCTGGCGGTAGCAGGGACGTTCCACGCAGCGAACCCAAGCTCGAGATCGTGCGCCCAGGTTCGCGTCGGTCGACGTTGCCCCTTGCGTCGCTGTGGCGAGCACTCAAGTTCGCCGGCGCGGTGCCGAGAGAGGGAAACGGCATGAAGTCGCGACTATCCCCGCACGCCACGAGTCGCGCTCTTCGGCGCAACGGTCGCCTGCTTCTTGTACATCGGTTCGATCCCCTTGGTGGATCGGGCCGCCGGCGGCCAATGGTTCTGGGACTTCTAGATCTACAACGCGATACTTGTGGTTACGGGTGTCACGTTGACGGTGCGGGGCCTCACGGATCGAACCGCACGGACCCCGGCTCTGTGCTTCAGCGCAGCGATCCTGCTGTGGGGCGCCGGGAACGTTGCATGGTGGCTGGTCGTGCGGACCGCGAAGAACCCTCCCTACCCATCTGTTGGGGACCTCGGCTATCTGTTGTTCTATCCACCGGCGATGATTGGCGTGTTGTCGTCCTCCCGCGCACGACCTTCGACGCACGTTCTCGCCCGGCTCGGCGCGCACACGTCGCTAAGATTTGTCTGGAAGAGTCGGCGAACAGCCTCCAAGGATGGTGCTCCCGATGACCCGAACGTTCGGCCTCGACCATGCGACGACCGTTGTATTCCCCGTCGGCGAGAGGGCAAACGTGCCCGGTGCGGGACTCGCAGCAGCCCTGCACGCAAGGCACGAGCGCAAAGTCGACGACGCCTGCCGCGCCGGGCCGGACCGTTGACCCACCGACGTGTCCCCAACACGCTCTGTGTGCGCGCGCTCTTCACGATCGTGATCGTCGCCGGAACTGCAGCGCTAGCGCTCGGGGCCCAACGGCACGGCAACCGTACCTGCGGCGGGCACGGAAGTCCATCGCTGGTCGAGGTCCCGATCAACTGGTCGACACGGGTGGTGCCGCTCTCCGCCGCCTCGCCGACCGGCGCCACCACGGGTTCGTTCTCGGTCTCACAGCTCATCGACCTCCCCGCCGCCGCCAAGGGCTTGCGCGTCGACACCCAGGTCTTCGGCTCGCGCAACGCCCCGATTTTCCCCGATCCGGTGATCATCAACCTCGCACCCGACGACGGACTCGACGCACGGCTTATCGCACTCGCCGACGCGTGGATGCTCCCCTCAGCACCCGCGTCGCGCCCGGACCTGCTCACGAACGTGGGCTCCGGCGTCAAGGCTGTCAACGAGTTCGTGGCCCTTACACCGGGGCGGTACCGACTCGTGAGCGCAAGCCCGTTGAGCAGCCTCGGCGACGGCTCGTTCCGGGTGTGCGGCTGAGGGCGCGCCTGCACCATCGTCGGCCCTCGGCTCCACTCGAACAGCTCCGCTCATCACACTGGACCTAGACACTGGGTCTCTTCCAAAATTGCTGACAAGCGACACAAGCGATGAGTACCGCTGCCGAGCTGATTTCCGAGGCGCTCGACCGCGCGAGTCTCACGCAGGACGAGCTTGCGAAACTCGCTGGTACGTCGCGTCCGACCGTCTCGGCGTACGAGTCCGGAACGAAGGACCCACGGGCCGACACGCTCGACCGCATCCTCGAAGCGACCGGTCACCGCCTCGTCACCCGGGCTCGGCCTACGTGGACCGTCGTGGGTTCGGGTCGAAAGTCTGCGTACATACCGAGCGCCCTTCCCGAACTCTCGAACGACGCGGCACTCGCCGAGGTAACCCTCGGGGTTCACCTCGCATGGAGCGGTAAGCGAACGTTCCGACTGGCCGATCGGCATCAGCGTCAGCGCGCGTATGACGTTGTGCTTCGTGAAGGCGGGCCGGAAGACATCGAGCAGTACATCGACGGGGCGCTTCTCGTCGACTCTTGGAGCGAGCTGTCTCTCCCGAGATGGATTCGTGCAAGTTGGCAACCGCTGATCGACCGACACGTCAATGCCTGACGATGTCCTGCAACCAGCGCAACGAGAAATCGTTCGATCGCTGAGCAGCTCGGCGAGCTCGTCGGGACAGACCTTGCCAAGAGAACCCGTACCTGTCTTTCCGGCACCCGCACGGACCGGTCTGGCCGCCATCGGAGCGCGTCGCCCAGTAGTGATCGACTTCGTCCTGGTCCGCGCAGTCAATGAGCAGGGACCCTGCCTCACCGCAACCGTTTCGAAACGCCGTTGCCTCAGCGTTCCTCGCGCTCGTAGGGGATGCCGAGGGCAGCCGGTGCGCCCAGGCGTCGCTTCGCCCAGCCGCCCGACACCATCACGAGCACCACGATGGTCATCACGTAGGGAAGCGAATCGAGCAGCTGCGGGGCGACCTTCACCCCGCGGGCCTGGAGGGTGAGGCTGAGGCTGGCGAACGCGCCGAACAGGTAGGCGCCCACCATGGTGAGATCGGGGCGCCAGAACCCGAAGATCACGAGCGCGATGGCGATCCACCCCCGGCCCGCGGTCATGCCGTCCTGCCAGGTGGGCACGATCGACAGCGAGAAGCACACGCCCCCGATGCCCGCGAACGCACCGCCGATCAGTGTGTGCACATAGCGGGTGCGGACCACGTTGATGCCCATGGCATCGGCCGTCTGCGGCGACTCGCCGACGGCGCGCAGGTGCAGGCCGGCCCGGGTGCGGAACAGGTACCACGAGCATGCCGCCACCAGCACCCACGACAGGTACGTGAGCAGCGTCTGGTTGAACAGCAGCGGACCGAGCACCGGGGCATCCTTCAGGCCCAGCACGTCGAGCTTCCCGAACTGGTGCCTCACCGGGTTCTTCAGCTCCCAAACGTTGGCCAGATACGACGAGAACCCAGCTGCACCGGCCAGGATGGTGAGCGCCAGGCCCGACACCGTCTGGTTCACCCGCAGGGTGATGACCGCGAAGGCATGGATCAGTGCCCCCAGCGCGCCGGCCGCCATGCCCAGGAGCACGGACAGCGCCAGCACCAGCCATCCCGGCCCGCCCACGCGCGCCGAGCACCACGACGCGCTCACCGCTCCCAGGAGCATCATGCCTTCGACGCCCAGGTTCAGCACGCCGGAGCGCTCGGTGAGCACCTCGCCGAGGCCGGCGAACAGCACGGGTGTGCCGTAGTAGATGGCCGACACGGCGATGACCACGAAGAGGTTCGCGTTCATGGCCGCCCACCGCCGGGCGAGTCCGTGCCGGGGGCCAGTGCCGAAGCGACAGGCCCGGCGATCCGGTGATGAGCCCGACGGATGCGGTATCGGGCGAGGATCTCGCCTCCCAGTGCGAAGAACAGCACCAGTCCTTGCAGCGTGCCCACCAGGCCCGCGGGGAAGCCGGGACCCTGCAGCGCGCGTCCTGCGTTGTCCAGCCCACCCATGAACACCGCCACGACGATCACGGCGATGGGGTTCAGGCGCGCCAACGCGGCGATCACGATGCCGGTGTACCCGTAGCCGGACTGCCCCAGGCCCTTCGGGTCCAGAATGTGGCGGAAATCGCCGACATCGCTGGCGCCGCCCACGCCGGCCAGCGCTCCCGAGATCGCCATCACGGCCAGCACCTTGCGCCTCGTTCGCATGCCCGCATACGACGCGGCCGCGGGTGAGTCGCCGATGATCTCGACCTCGAAGCCGAAGCGAGTGTGCCGGTAGAGCACATACGTCCCTGCCGCGAACACCATGCCCACCAGGAAGCCGAACGGCACCGAGACACTCCCCAACCCCAGCAGGGGCCAGTCGCTGGTCTCGGGAAGGCGCTTCCCCTGGGGGAACATCAGCCCCGACCCGGTCAGCAGGCGCCAGTACGACCGCGAATTGAAGATGAGCCACGAGCCCAGGTTGGCCGCGATGTAGTTGAGCATGAGCGACGTGATGATCTCGTTCGTGCTGAGATACGCGCGCAGCGCGCCGGCGATGCCCGCCCAGGCTGCGCCGGCCACGATGGCCGCCATGATCATCAACGGGATGACGCCCTTGCCCAACGATTCGCCCCATGCCAGCCCGACAGCCGACGCCGAGATCGAGCCCATCACGTACTGGCCCTGGCCTCCGATGTTGAACACACCCATCTTGAAGGCGGCGGACGCGGCCAGGCCGGTGAACAGCAGCGGAGTGGCGGCGATCAGCGTGGCCGAGAACGCCCCGCTCGACACGAAGGCTCGATCGATGATGCGTGAGTACGTGCTGAAGGGGCTGTTGCCACTCGCCAGGATCAACACCGAGCCCGCCACGAGCGCTGCGAGGATGGATCCGATCGGGATGGCCCAGTTGAGCCAACGCGGCAGGTCGGCCCGCCGTTCCAGGCGGATCACGCCTTGCCCCCCATGAGTAGACCGATCTCGATCACGTCCGCGGCCCCTCGCGGCACCACACCCGCCACCTGACCTTCGTACATGACCACGATCCGGTCCGACAGCGCGATCCCCTCTTCGAGATCTTCGGTGATCAGCAGGACACCCAGTCCGCGGCGGGCGGCGTCCAGGAGCAGGCCCCGCACCACTTCGATCGCACCCACGTCCAGCCCACGCGTGGGCGAGGCGGCCACCAACAGGATCGGTGTCCCAGTCATCTCACGGGCCAGCAGCACCTTCTGCACGTTGCCGCCCGACAGCAGCCTCGTGGGGGTCTGCGGACCCGGGGTCTTGATGTCGAAGCGTTCGATGAGCTCGCCGGCATTGCGTCGGATGTAGCGGTGGTTGAGAAACGGGCCCGACGACGCTGGCGCGTGCCGATAGGACTTCAGCACCAGGTTGTGCTCGACCGACGCCGACGGGGACAGGCCGGTGTGGAGCCGATCCTCGGGGATGTGGGCCACGCCCAGGGCGATCAGCTCACGGGGATCGGTTCCCACGGTGGGCCGGCCGTCGATGAGCACCTGGCCCTTCAGGCGACGCCTCGTTCCGCAGATCACCTCGGCCAGCTCGCGCTGACCGTTGCCGGCCACGCCGCACACGGCCACGATCTCTCCCGCATGGACCTCGAGATCAACGCCTCTGAGGGCGCGCCGTCCGCGCGCATCATCTGCGTGCAGATCAACGGTGCGCAGCACCACACGGTCGTGGTCGATGGCAGGGCGGTCCTCGACATCGTCCGCGCTGAACACCACGTCACGCCCCACCATCATGCGGGCCAGGTCGCGCTGCGACGTGGCGGCCGTCTCGACGGTGCCCACATTGCGGCCGTCGCGCAGCACGGTGACGCGGTCCGATACGGCCATGACCTCGTCGAGCTTGTGGGAGATGAACACCACCGACCGTCCGCCGGCGACCATGCTGCGCAGCGTGTCGAACAGGGCGTGGGCCTCCTGGGGGGTGAGCACGGCCGTGGGCTCGTCCAGGATGAGGATCTTGGCGTCGCGCTCCAGCGTTTTGAGGATCTCCACGCGCTGCTGTTCACCGACCGACAGCTGCCACACCTTCGCGGTGGGGTCCACCGCCAGGCCGAACTGCTCACCCAGGGCCCGGATGCGCTCCTCGGCGTCGCGCAGCTTCAGGGGGCCCTGCCTGCCCAGGATGATGTTCTCGGTGACCGTGAAGGTGGGCACCAGCCGGAAGTGCTGGTGCACCATGCCGATGCCATGGGCGATGGCATCCCCGGGGGAGCTGAGCTCGACGCGCGTCCCGTCGAGCTGCACGGTTCCCGCGTCGGGCCGGTACAGGCCGATGAGGACGTTCACCAGGGTCGACTTCCCGGCCCCGTTCTCGCCCAGCAGCGCGTGCACCTCTCCGGGGCGGATCTCGAAGCTCACGTCGTCGTTGGCCAGCACACCCGGGAAGCGCTTCGTGATCCCCGACATCAGGACCGCGGGTGGAGCAGGTGGGGGCAACGTGGGTGTGCTCATGTTCGACTCCCCCGGCGCTACGCGGCCCTCACGGCCGGCCACTGCCGTGGGCGGCGACTGCCGGTCGTCGACCGGTACCGCCACCCACGTGGGTCAGCTCATGTCCGATGGACAGGATCAGGACGACGGGATCTCGCCCTCGACACCCTTCACGAACCACTGGATCGACATCTGGTCACCGAACGGTAGGGAGGCACCCGCGGCGACGCGCTCCTTGCCGGCCTGGTCGGTGATCGGACCGGCGAAGATGTCGAACTTGCCGGCGATGATGTCGGCCTTCTTCGCCTCGATGGCGGCCCGGGAGTCGGCGGCGACCAACGAACCGAACGGCGCGATGGAGGTGAAGCCGTCGGCCATGTTGCCGTAGTAGTCAACCTTCTTCCAGCCGCCGTCGATCACGCCCTGGACCTGCTTCGTGTAGTACGGGCCCCAGTCGTAGATGGCGGCGGTGAGCCACACCTCGGGGAAGTTCGCGCTCTGGTCGGAGTCGTACCCGGTCCATCCGACGTTGGCGGCCTTGGCGGCTTCGCCAGGGGCAGGGCTGTCGCCGCCCGAGGCGATGATGTCGGCGCCTCCGGCGATCAGGGACTCGGCGGCCTGACGCTCCTTCGGCGGATCGAACCAGGAGTTGATCCACACCACCTTCACGACGGCGTCCGGGTTCACCGACCGGGCCCCCAGCGCATAGGCGTTGATGTGGCGGACCACCTCGGGGATGGGGAACGGGGCGACGAAGCCGATGACGTTCTTCTTCGTGACCTTGCCGGCCGCCATCCCGGACAGGTACAGGCTCTGCTCGCCGGCACCGAAGTAGGTCGAGAAGTTGGCAATGTCGTTCGGGATGCCCGTGGCATGTTCGAACTTCACGTCGGGGTACTTCTTGGCCGCCGCCACCATGGCGTCACCGAACCCGAACGAGGTGGCGAAGATGATCTTGTTGTCGTCCTTCACCAGATCCTCGATGACCTGGGCGGTCTGAGGGCCTTCGGGGACATTCTCCTTGAACGTCGTGATCACCTTGTCGCCCAGGGCTTGCTCGACCGCCTTGCGGCCATTGTCGTGAGCCGTGGTCCAGCCGCCGTCATTGGTTGGTCCGACGTAGATCCAGGCGGCCTTCACGGCCTCACCCGAGGAGCTGGCGGCAGCCGCGACCGTCGTCTCCGTCGCAGCGGCGACGGTGGTCTCGGGGGCCGACGCCGCAGCCGTGGTCTCGGCCGACACTGCGGCCGTCGTCTCGGTCGCTGCGGCCACGGTCGTGTCGCTGGACTCGCTGCTCGAGCAGCCGGCGACCATCAACGAACCGAGCACCAGCAGCGTTGCCGCGCGTGCACCTCGCCTCATGGGACTCCCTTCTCGACTTCCACGGCGGAAGACTTCGGCGTGAGCTTAGGGCAGGCCGTTCGGGATTTCCCGGTTCCGAGGCCTGCCGAACGTCCCATTCCGGACGGTCAGAATCGGGTCCTTCGCCTGGTGCAATGTCCACCCGCGGCCTGTAGCGGTGTCGGTAGTCTCAGCACGGAGCCCCAACGACCGCAGAGGTACGAACGTGACACCACCCGTCGCCGAACTTCACGTGCACATCGAGGGGACCTTGGAACCCGAGCTGATCTTCGAGCTCGCCGAGCGCAACTCCGTCAAGCTGCCCTACGCAAACGTCGAAGATCTCCGCTCGCGGTATGAGTTCACGGATCTGCAGTCGTTCCTGAACCTGTACTACGACAACATGACCGTGCTGCGGACTGAACGCGACTTCGCCGACCTCACGAACG
Organism: Acidimicrobiia bacterium; assembly: GCA_031381685.1. Classification (GTDB taxonomy): domain Bacteria; phylum Actinomycetota; class Acidimicrobiia; order Acidimicrobiales; family JANYDT01; genus JANLQX01. The sequence goes on along the minus strand of JANMYF010000342.1, from coordinate 1,275 downwards.
CGTACCTGCACCGGGCCGTCGCCGCCGGGGTCCGCCACGCCGAGATCTTCATCGACCCCCAGGCGCACACCATGCGCGGCGTGGCCCTGGGCACCGCCATTCGGGGCGTCGCCGGGGCGCTCGCCACCAGCGAGCGCGACTTCGGGATCAGCACCGGCCTGATCGTGTGCTTCCTCCGTGACCAGCCCCCAGCCGACGCAATGGCGACGCTCGAGGCCGTGCTTGCGCTCGACGACGTGGCGATCTTGGGCATCGGGCTCGACTCGGCCGAGGTCGGGTATCCACCGTCGGCCTTCGCTGACGTGTTCGACCGTGCCCACGCGGAAGGGCTGCGCTGCGTCGCCCATGCCGGGGAGGAGGGCCCGCCTGCTTACGTCTGGGAGGCCCTCGACATATTGAAGGTCGCCCGCATCGACCATGGAATCCGCAGCATGGAGGACGAGGTTCTCGTCGACCGCCTCGTCCGCGAACGCATCCCGCTGACCGTCTGCCCGCTCTCCAACGTCCGCCTGCGGGCGGTGCCCGACCTGTCGAGCCATCCTGTGGTTGCCATGCTCCGGCGTGGGCTGCTCGTCACCATCAACGCCGATGACCCCGCGTACTTCGGTGGGTACGTCGACGAGAACTTCCGACAGCTGACGGACGAATTCGCCCTCAGCCGTGACGATCTCGCAGTCCTGGCCCGGAACTCGATCCACGCGTCATTCCTCGGTGCAGGTGCCAAGGAGGCATTGCTGGCCGAGATCGACGCATGGCGCGACCTCGCGGGGTGAACTCCCCGTCCCAAACTGTCATGGTTGGCGGCAGACCGGGGCGCGTGGCGCCGTCGCATGACCGCGACACCCGACCTACCGGCCGACGTCCACGTGACCCCAACCGCTCCGCAAGGCTTTCCCTGAGGTCGATGGGCACCCTGAGTAGTGCGGTGTCGAGGGGGGCTTGAACTCCAGAAATACGTGTACTTAGACCGGGCGGAGGAGGAGGTAAGCGGCCCCTGTGGTGGAGGGGTTTGAGGGCCTCTGGGGTATCCACCTGCGGGTGAGCGATCGCCGCGATCGTCGGTGTGTCCGGTCCAAAGAACACACTGAAGGAGAGCTACCGCTGGCTCTGGATGAGTCTGCCTTGTCCGCCCTGATCGAGGCGTTCGAATCTCGTGATGGTGTAGATCTGATCCCAGCGCGGCTAGATCACCGGCACCGGCCGGGTCTACGAGTCATTGCTTCCGGAGCAGGCCACCTACGGGAGCTGAGCCACGGACGCCACGGCGCTCGCCGC
>JANMYF010000334.1:0-11249 GCA_031381685.1 Acidimicrobiia bacterium | reverse complement strand
CTCGAAGGGAGAGAAGATCGCCTTGGTCGGATTCTTGGCCGAGAGCTGAATCGCTTCGTCGGTGTAGACGTAGCCGAGAAGAAGATTCGCGTCCTGGTACATCTGCGAGGTGACCGTCTGGAAACCGATGGCCGGACCGCCGGAGCGGACCTCGACCTTCACACCGGTATCGACTCCGCCGGACACGAGCGTCCCGGTCACGAGTTTCTTGTCGGCGTTGATCTCGGGGTTCGGACCGAACAACTGGTAGAGGAAGCCGTGCTCGGCTTCGGGGTTCCAGTCCGTCTGGATCGAAACGGTCGCCGGACAGACGTCCGTCAGGCTCACGTCTGCGGCAGGAGCCGCAGCGGTGGTCTCCGCGGCCACGGCCTCGGTCTCCGCGGCCACGGCCTCGGTCTCGGCGGCCACGGCTTCGGTCTCGGCCGGGGCGGCCTCGGTGGCAGCTGCTTCGGTCTCGGCCGGTGCGGCGGTGGTGTCGGCGGAATCGCTGCTGCATGCCGATAGGGCGAGTACGGCAGCAAACGAGGTCGCGAGTAGGGCGCGCTTACGCAATGGGGCTCCTTCAGTGGTCGGGTTGTGTGGATTCCTGCGGGAACTGCGGTGTGTCAACGGGTGCTCTCGTACCAGTGGCCGATGGTCTTGTCGGCCAACCAGGTGAAGAACACGAAAACGATGATGCCGATGAAGGCGGCGATGAGCACTGCGCCGTACATCGCCTCGTTCTGGAGACGGGAGCGGAAGTTGTCGATGAGGATACCGATGCCCGGCTGTCCCTGCCGGAAGAACGTGTCACCGACCACGGCCCCGATCACCGAGAGGCCGGCGGCGATCTTGAGCCCGGCGAACATGGCCGGCAGTGCCGCCGGGAACTGCAGCTTGGTGAGCCGTGTCCACCGCGACGCCTTGCGCAGCGTGAAGAGGTCATGTTGACCCTGCTCGGCCGACAGCAGACCGAAGAGCGTGTTCGACACGATCGGGAACAGCGAGATGATGATGCAGACGATCACCCGAGCCTTGAAGTTGAAGCCGAAGAACACGGCTAGCAACGGGACGAAGGCGAGGATCGGCACGGCCTGGAGCGCCACAAGATACGGAAACAGCGATTTCTCGATCCATTTCGCCTGGCTCATCACGACTGCGAGGAAGATCCCGAGGACGATCGCCACGACCAGACCGATGAAGGCCACGCGTACCGACAGGACCGTGGCGGCGACCAACTGCTTGCGGACCTGATCGTTGGTGACCGACTCGTTGATCACCCGATGGGGCGGGGGAAGGAGGAATCCGGGCTTGTTGAACAGGTGCTTGAGCCCCCAGGAGGACATGAAGTACCACAGCCCGAGAAACGCTCCGAAGACCACGACGGGAAGCGATCGGTAGAGCGCGACCCGCCCGCGTCGCGCGGCGACACTGCGTGCGTCGACGTCCTGCCCGGTATAGCGGATCAGGTTCGAACGCAATGACGTCTTCGCAGGAAACGTCGACGATGTGCTCGGAGTCTGGGGATCGTCGGTCATCGGCGTGCTCATACGTGGGCTCCTCGCAGTGCATGCGACACCTGGCCGCAGAGCTCGGCAAAGGGAGGGTCGAAGCGCAGCTCCGGCGAACGCGGGTAGCTGAAGGGTACGTCGAAATCGCCGACGATCTCACCCGGTCGGCCGGACATGACGAGGACGCGGGTAGAGAGGAACACGGCCTCGGCGATCGAGTGGGTGATGAACAGCGACGCGAACCTCTGGCGCTGGAAGAGCGAGAGGAGTTCGTCGTTGAGCCGCTCCCGGGTGATCTCGTCGAGCGCGCCGAACGGTTCGTCGAAGAGGAACACACTCGGGTTCATCACCAGGGCCCGGGCGAGCGAGCACCGCATCTTCATCCCGCCGGAAAGCTGCTTGGGGTATTTGTCCTCGAATCCCCGGAGACCGACGAGCTCGATGACGTCCGACGCCATCGTGCGACGGGTTTCCTTGTCGACACCGCTCAGCTCGGCCATGAGCTCCACGTTGGACTGCACGGTGCGCCACTTGAGCAGGGTCGCGTCCTGGAAGACGTAGCCCAGGCTCTCCCGGTCGACGGCGACGGTCCCTCCGGACTGCTGGACGAGTCCCGACGCGATGCGAAGCAGCGTGGACTTGCCGCAGCCGGAGGGTCCGACGACGGTCACGAACTCACCCGGGTGGACGGTGAACGTGGCGTTTCGCAACGCCAGTGTCCCGTCCGGAAAGGTCATCGAGACGCTCTCGAACACGAGAGCCGGGGTACGGCCGTGGTCGTCCATCAGTGCATCACCATCCCACCGGAAACGTTCATCGCCTGGCCGGTGCAGTAGTCGGAATCGGTCGAGGCAAGGAAGAGTGCCGTTCGGGCGACGTCGGACGGCTCGGCGAGGCGGCCGAGCGGCGACTTCGCCGACCAGGCATCCACCATCGCCTGTGTGCGGGTGGCCGCGCCCATCTCGGTGAGCACGTAGCCGGGGCAGATGCAGTTCACGTTGATGCCGTGGGCGCCGAACTCCATCGCGCTGACGCGGGTGAACGCGATGACCGCGGCTTTCGAGGCGCAGTAGTGCGCCTGGTTCGGGCTGCCGAGCTTCCCGCCCATCGAGGCCATGTTGACGATCTTTCCAGCGCAGGTGCGGTCGCCGCGGCCCTGTTCGATCATCGCCCGAACGGCTACCTGGGTGGTGAACAGCATGGACCGGGCGTTCACCTCGAACATCAGGTCCCAGTCCTCGGCCGACATGTCGAGGATCGGCGAGAACCGGAGCACTCCGGCGTTGTTGACGAGCACGTCGATGCCACCGAGGGCGTCGATCGCGGCCTGCGTCGTCTTCCGGGCCGGCTCGGGATCGCGGAGATCACCGACGATCGGCGTAGCCCCGACGGCAGCGGCCACCGAGCCGAGCTCCTCGCGAAGCAGATCGACAAGTGCCAGCTGGGCTCCTTCGGCGGCGAACGCGTGCGCAATCGCCGACCCGATTCCGCGAGCGGCGCCGGTGACCACCACCCGCTTCCCGGCCAGGCGGCCCTCCTTGTTCTCCGGCGGAGGTGACGATGACACGCCACGAAAGGTAGTCGGTCTTCGTTTCCGGAGTGTGTCTGACGGGCGGCGGCACGATGGCTGTCACACCCCTCCCGGCACAGTAGGCCCCACTTCTACCGAGCGGAGGCAGACCATGTCCATCTGTGAATTGTGTGCACACGAAATGCTCGACGACGGGGTGACCTGCGTGACCACACCGGTACTGACGGACACCGGCACGTTCCATCCGATCGCCTTCGGTTCCGAACGCGTGCGCGGCTGGAAGGCGGAACGATGCGGAGACTGCGGCGTCCGGCCGGGCGCGTACCACCACCGCGGCTGCGACATGGAGGAATGTCCGAGGTGTCGCGGACAGCTCATCAGCTGCGGATGCGATGTGTCCGAGTCTCCCTACGACGACCTCTTCGACGACCTCTTCGACGACGGAGGTCTGGGCAGACCGCTCACCGCCCGCCTCAGTCTCGTGGCGACCGATCGCACCGGGTCTGTGAGGGCGTCTGACCCGACGCTGCGGTCGGTCACCGCTCCGGGGCCAACCGTTCCCAGACTCGTGATCGACGCGAACGAGCGGGCCTATCGGTGTCTGGCCCGTGCCGTGGGGGGCACCGAGCAACTCCGCACCCTCGACACGGTCAATCCGCTGCCCGACGAGCCGTTCTCGTGGTCCCGGGTGGCCCCCCAGAACCGTGTGGCGGTGCACGCTGCGATCGACGTCCTGGATCGCACCCTGGCCCGCCACGCGGTGCCGGTCGAGTTGATCACCGCATGCCGTCGCTTTCTGGGCGATCTGGCCCAGTCCCCGGTGCGACAGCTCCGACCCACTGCTGACCCCGCTCGCATCGCCGCCGGTGTCGTATGGGCCGTGTTTACCGCCAACGAGTCCATCGGCTCCCGATGCGGTTGGCGCACAGGCACCGTGTGGAGTGTCTTCGGCGTGACACCCAGCGCCCGAGGCCTCGGCATCGCGCTGCGGCAAACTGCGGTGCTCAACCGCACCGGGGAGTTCCTCCACGCCGACGTGCCCGCCCTCGGCCACAGCGCCTTCTACACGCTTCGCATGCGGCAACGGTTCGCCGCACGGGCCGCAGCTCTCCGCGAGATCATGGACCGTCGGGCGAGCTGACCGGAGTTCCCGAGCCTGACACCGGGTCCAGGCCGCGGAACTCGCGCTGCAAGCGGAGTGACCGTCGAACGAACCACCGTTCCCAAGGCCACGGGGCTCGGCCGCGCATCGTCCCGAAGGCGATGCGCTTTGCCCGTTGCCGCAACGACCAACGGACCTGGCGCGAAATCGGCGGCATACGCCGCGTCGCCAGCGCGACCAATTCCCGTTGTTCGAAATCGTCTTCGCAGGCAATTCGCTTCGACCATGCCGCTTGCTCATCGGATCGGCGCAAACGGTACGAGTCCTTCCGCCAGGAGGCCGGAAACTTCACCGCGACAAGGCGCGGGACGAAGACCACCCGGGCACCCATGCTCACCAAGCGGGCGACGAGTTCGGTTTCGGGTGCAACGCTCACCTCGAGCCTCGTTCGCCACCCGCCGGCGTCCACCGCCAGCTGACGACGGTGTGCGAGTCCGGTTGGCGGATGCCACCTCCAGGTGGCCGAAACCACACCGTTCTCGGGGATACAGGTCGGTTCTCCACCGCCGGGCGGGATGACCCCGACGAGGCCATAGGTCACGTCCGCTGGACTCTCGCCGTTCTCGAGGGGGGTGAGGAGTGACTCGAGGTGGTGCGGCAACCAGAGATCATCGTGCCCGAGATAGGCGATGAAGTCGCCCCGGGCCTGGCGAAGCCCTTCGTTGTTCGGCCCGGTCTGATGTCCCGTGTTCTCCGGAAGATTGATCCACCGGATGCGGCGATCATCGCCGGCCAGAGCGCCGACAACTTCGGCGGAGTTGTCGGTGCACCCGTCGCCGATCACCAGCAGCTCCCAGTCGGTCCGGGTCTGACGCTGCACGCTACCGATCGAGAACGGCAGCACCTCGCTCCAGTTGTAGGTCGCGATGATGACCGTGACTTTTGGAACCTCGCATGCGGGCGGCGCTTCGCGCACGATCTCGATGCCCGCGCTCACCATCGGAACGGAACGATGGCCGCCGCGTCGGGGTGATCGTACGGGAGGTCCTGAGCGTCAGGGTGTTCGTGGTCGTACAGGTTGGACGGCATGTTGATCACGATGGCCTCATCCACGCCGATGTTCTTCCAGCCATGGAAGACGTTCGGGGGGACGACGACAAGGGCCGGATTCCGATCGCTGAGCGTGACCTGATTCAGACAACCCAGCGTCGGCGACCCGTGACGGCCGTCGAAGCACACGATGCTCACGAGGCCGGAAGCGACGAACAACCGGTCGGTGGACCGCTTGTGGAGTCCCCACGCTCGGATCCGACCGGGAAACGTCGTCGTCATGTGGACTTGGACGATTGGAGCGTCGACGAGATCCCAATCGGACCGGGCGATCTCGATGACGTGGCCATCCTCATGTGGGACCGGCCGAGTCGGACGCACCTGCAGACCGTGGATCGGCTCGAACCGGAGTTCTCCACTTGCGGTGACCGCCGACTGCTTCGCGATCGTTGATTCGATGCCGGCAACTTGTGACTGCGCTGCGTGATCCGTCATGTGTTCGATTCTGGCGTGGCATTGGCGGCCGGCAGAGCATTCTTCCGTGGCAACGACCCGTCACCACGTGCGGCACAGCTTCCCCCGTGCGTCGCCGTGTCCGCGGGAACGTCACCAGGCCGCGGGCTACGCGAATTCGGTGACGAGCGGAACCCACGAGTCGAGGTCGCGCAGCACGCCGTCACGGTCGCCGGCCCACGAGGTGAGCACCGCCCGGTGCACGCCCTCGGCGGCAAGGCTCGACAGCCCGGATGCACTCGTCGTGGCTCCGAACACGCTCACGGTGACCGATGCGGGGTCTCGCCCCACGCCCTCGCACGCCGCGTGCATCGCGAAGAGGCGCGATCGAATCGACGAACGGGCCGAGATCGGGAGCCAGCCATCGGCCCACGTCGCCACCTCGCCCAGAAGCCGGGGTCCGGCTCCCCCGCCGAGGTGGACCGACGGCCCGTTCGGCTGGGCCGGCTTCGGCCATTGCCACGCCGGAGCCACCTTCACCAGCTGGCCTTCGTAGGCGCCCACATCATTGGTCCACAGTGAGCGCATCGCCGCCACCGTCTCGCGCACCCGAGTCCAACGGTCGGCAAACCGCATGCCGTGGTTCTCCATCTCTTCACGGTTCCAACCGATGCCGACGCCCAACTCCACCCGGCCTCCGCTCAAGTGGTCGAGCGTGGCGACCTGCTTTGCCGTCCATATGGCGTCGCGTTGTCCGAGCAGGACCACGCTGGTCCCCAAGCGCAATTTCGTCGTGACAGCCGCAGCCATCGACAAGCCGACGAACACATCATGCAAGCGCGCGTAGGGAGACGGAAGTGGTTCGCCCGTCAGCGAACCCGGCCATGGTGACTCCCGGCTGATCGGGATGTGGCTGTGCTCGGGGAGCCACATGCTGTCGAAGCCCCGCTCCTCGGCTGCCCGGGCGAGATCGTCAGGACGGATCGTCGTGTCGGCGGAAAGAAGCGTCACGCCCAATCGCAGCGGGCTCGACAACGACGGGTTCACCGGATCGGTGTCGCCGTGTGGGGAAGGTCGACGTAGCGGAGCCTGAGTTCCCGCTTCATGATCTTGCCGCTCATGTTGCGGGGCAGTGGCTCGGGGGACGACACCACATAACGCGGAAGCTTGAAGTCGGCAAGCGTGGCCGCGCAGGCGTCGAGGACGGTCGCGGCATCGAGGGCCGCGCCGTTCGTCCAGGCGATCACGGCCGGGGTCTCGCCCCATCGTTCGTCGGGCACCCCGATCACGGCCACCTCGACAATCCCTGGAACATTGACCAACACCCGTTCGATCTCCGCTGGATACACGTTGAGCCCGCCGCTGATGAGCATGTCCTTCTTCCGGTCGACGACGAACAGGTAACCCTCGTCATCGAGGTAGCCCAGGTCGCCCGTGTGCAACACGCCGTTGGCGAGCGCCGCCGCCGACGCCTCCGGCTTGTTCCAATAGCCGATCATGATCTGCGGTCCACCGACGGTGATCTCGCCGACCGTGCCGGCCGGGACGGAGAGACCGTCGTCGTCGACGATGCCGATCGAGCCGTGGATGATCGGCAGGCCGGCCGAGCCAATCTTCCGGGTCGCCTCATGGTTCGACAGGATGGTCGCCGCCGCCGAGGCCTCGGTCAGGCTGAAGCCCTGGAGCATGGGCACGCCGATTGCCTGGATCGCTTTGATGAGCGGTACCGGGACCGGGGCGCCGCCCGAGCATGCGACTCGCCAACTCGACAGATCTGCGCCGGCGAACCGGGGATGACTGACCAACTGCTGGAGGATGGCGGGCACCGAGAGGAGAGCCGTGACGCGTTCGCTCTCGAAGAGATCGAAGAGACGATCGGTGTCGACGGCCGGTTCGAGAACCAGGCGCGCTCCGGCCCAGTACGTGAAGAGAAAGACGGCAAGGCCTCCGGTGAACGCGAGCGGGAACGGCAGCACGACCCGGTCCTTCGGAGTGAGTTCGATGGCCTGTGCCCAGCCCTGCGATGCCACGTTCCACGATCCGTGGGTGAGGATCGCCCCTTTCGGATCGCCCGTCGTACCCGAGGTGTAGCAGAGGAACGAGGGGGTCGACTCGTCGGCGACCGCAGTCGCGAACGAACCGACGCTGACGTTGACGGCCGCAATGTCGTCGGCCGTCAGCACGATGACGGCCGAGCCGATCAGTGAGCAGGAGGGTGCGAGCGTCTCGTCGGTCACGATGATTCGAGCCCCGGCATCGTTCACGACGAAGGCGACCTCGGCTGGGGTGAAACGGACGTTCAACGGAACGACCACGGCGGCGACCTTCAGCGCGGCAATCGCGACCTCGATCCACTCGGGCCGATTGAGCATGAGGATCGCGATCCGATCCCCCGCTCCCACGCCACGCGTCCGCAGGTCGGCGGCGATCGACGAGGTTCGGGCGTCGAGTTCGCGCCAGGTGACGGAACGGGAACCGAAACGGATCGCCACCTCATTCGGCTGCCAACGCGCCCAGTGCAGCCCGATATCGGCAAGGTTCATCGTGACTCCCACAGCATGCTTCCTGACTTCCTCTCTGTTGCAGTCTGCCGGGCAACGGCCCGAAGGGGCGACTCCGACAACTGAGCCGCGCTCACGCTCACGGGCGCACGTCGCTTCGGGTGCAGCCGGCGACCGGGTCGGTGATCTTGTCGGCGAAACGCAAGCCGCGAGAACCTCCCAGCGACTGCCGGGCGATGGTGCGGCCGAGGATGCGATAGGCCTCGAAATCCTCGTCGGTGAAGAACTGGTCCCCAGTCGAGACGTTCGGGAACTCGGGGTGCTTCTCGGCGTAAGCGTGCACGTCGGCCGGAAGGCCGTCAACCATCGACGCCTCGATGAGCAGAACCGTTCCGGTGACCGGCTCGGTCCCCGCCGCTGCGCCCGGCTCGACGGGGAATCGGATCGTCCCGAACGCAAAGCCGTTCGGCGCCACCCGACCGACCACCGGGACTTCATTCCCGGAGCCGAGCAGATACTCGCGCCCGCTCGGCAGCGGGCCGGGCTCTTGACTGAGCAGAGGTCGCGTCATCCAAACCGCGTCGATCTCGATGTCCACGCCGAGGTCGGTCCTGGCGATCTCGACGGCCGAGGCGAACGTCGCATTCGAAAAGAGCCCGTCACCGGCCGCCGACACCACGACGATGTTGGCGCAGCCGCGGCGCAGGAGTTCGACGAGCCCCAGGTTCTCCCAATGCCCGCCATCGGTCACGTAGAGGTAGGGCGCTCTCGGATCAAAGCGGCGGAAGACTTCGCGGACGAACCACTGCCAACCGGGAAGGTGGCGCCAGGCGCCGTCATCGACCGAAGCCACCCAACCGGGATTCGGCAACCAGGCACCGAGCCGAACGTTGAGGATAGCGAGGACCGAACCCGCGGCGCCGAGATCGGACCGTCCCATCCCCGGGCTCGCCGCTGCACCGGACGCGGCCATGAGCCCGGGGAGGCTTACGTCCCAGGCGCGGCGCGGAGACAGCCGCTGTCGGTACGTCTTCGTGTCCATCCAGCCGATCTCGGGCGAGCCGATGTAGGAACGAGATGCAGTGAACGACACCGCCTTGCGTGCCGTCGGCGCGCGGTTCTCGCCGCGGATGTTGACGGCGCAGCACAGGACGTGCTCGGTGCCATCGCCTTGCGCTCCCCCGGCGTAGCCCCCGGTGCTGCCGTTCGTGAGGTCCTGCCACGCAAGTGATGTGGTGACCTGGTCCTCCGTCAACGGGCGGTCTACGGCCGTTTCCGTGTGCACGGCCTCCGCCCGCCCGTAGGGCCGGCGCTCAGCGCCCAATCCGACCCGGGACCAGGCGAAGCCGTAGGCCAGGCGGCGACGGTAAATGGGCGCCATGGACCACGAGACCGCTTCGGTGAAGCTGACCGTCGCCAGGAGGAGAAAGACGACGATGATCCACAACGTGTAATCGGGCGGGAGCTTGCCGACCAGCAGATCGCCCCACACCATGTCGCTCAGCCAGGTGAAACGGCCCTTCGGTCCGTTCAGCGCGCCAACGGTGAGGATCGTGAGCACGTTCACGGCCGCAACAGCGATGAGACCCAGCCCGATCACCACTCGAGTGAGCCATCGGGTTGCCTTCTTCGTGAAGGCTCGAGCATTGCTCTGCACCGGTTTGGAGGTAGCGGCGGCGTTCGCTCCCTTGCCGCCGCCGAACTGACGCTGCACCGACCTCACACCGAGAACGAGGAAGGCGAGCAAGTTCGAGAGGCTGCTCGGCGGAAGCTGGAAGCCGAAGACCTTGGGTCGCGAGGCCGGCGACGGCCCGTCGTTCGCCGCTTTGGAGATCGCTCGGGGGATGGAACCGACCGCGGCCGGCAGCACCTTCCACACGATCAGCAGGGTTGCCCCCAACAACGCGGAGCGCAGTGCCCATCGGTTGAAGGTCCGGTAGTTGTGCGGCCGGCGTCCGACCCGGTAAATCATGAGCGCCGCGGCCACGGCGAACGCGACTCCAGCCGGGGCCGATACGGATCGCCCCGCTCGCTCCTCATCGCGGCGGTCAAGGATGCTCACCGGTGCGACCAGGCGACGCGGACCAGGGTCATCGACGACGAGGAGCTGGGCTATCGGTTCTGTCGGCCCGATGCCGACCGCGTCGGGGCGGAGTGAGATCGTCGGTTGGATCACGCGGACCAGGCCGGCGACGATGTCCCCGGCCGGCTCGGTCGCGGGCGCCCCGGGACACTCGTCGGAGGAGCACCACCGCGCTGCCATCGTCGCCTGCCTCTCGATGCGGGCCTTCCCGTTCTCGACGACGACCACCGCAGGTCGTGTCATCTCGAGCCGGATCGACTTGGTCCGCTCGGTGATCGAAGGCGGCGAGACGAGCGCGATGCACTGGGTCGGCGCAGCAATGGTGACCTCGAATCGCCGCGTCGTCACCGACGGGCTCGCCTCCACGGCGTCGACGATCGAGATCAGCTTGCGCCCGACGTCGGGGCCGAGGTCGCGGCACTTCCGGTCGGCCGGTGACAGCACCTTGGTGGCCACCGGCTGCTGGACGCGCAGACCGGGCGCAACGGCCCCGGAACCGATGAACCACCCGACGGGCCGAACCACGGCGAAGAGGAGCAGGTAGAGCAGGACGAGGTTGACGAACAGGCCGAAAAGGATCCGTCCGACGGCCGCGATCAGGACACCTTTGCTGGTGGCGAAGTACCGCAGCGATCGGCGGAGCGCCTGCTCCTCCGGCGAGTTCTCGTGCCACTGCTCCTGTTCCGCGATCGGGGGGACGGTCGTTCCGGAAGCGTCGACACGGGGTTGGTTCATCGCGGTGAGGGCAGTCGCTGTATAGCCGCCGCCGGAGACCGACGCGAGATAGCGGGCCTTCCCCAGAAGGCCACGGGCCCGGAGTTCCTGTATGACGCCGAGCGAGAACGACGCCGAACGGATTCCCCCACCCGACAGGGCAACCCCGAAGCGCCGCGCGTCGGGCTGCCACTCGTCGATGCCGCCGACGGCGTCGAGACGGCGGCGATTGGCCGGTCCGTGCCACCGAGGGTCGCGTCCTCGTGGAGGCTTCCGCGGGTTGGGCGACTTGAGCCACCAACGACCCCAGTCTCCGGGCTCGGCG
>JANMYF010000274.1:0-7458 GCA_031381685.1 Acidimicrobiia bacterium | reverse complement strand
CCGCCAGCGTGCCCTTGGCCACCGCCTGCGTCGGCCCGCTGGCGATCGCAGCCGCCAATGCCTCCTGCGCTTCGCGTTTCGTGCGGTACGTCCCGATGGACCGCTGCCGTCGTGCACCCGTCGCCGGGTCACGATCCAGCTCGACTTTGACCAGGTAGCGGCGCTTCCCGTCGGCCGCAAGACGTTCGGTGATGTGACCTCCGGCCCCTCTCATGTCCCGAGCGTATCGGACCGAGCGGGTTTCTAAGAGAACATTCGGAGAACATGCCCCGGTTTCGGACCCTGGAAACCGAAGAGCCGGCCTTGGAAGACCGGCTCTGACCTGCGGTTTTTTTGTCGGGCTGGCGGGACTCGAACCCACGACCTCTTGACCCCCAGTCAAGCGCGCTACCAAGCTGCGCCACAGCCCGTGGCATCGCCCACAGTACACGCTCCCCTGACCGGCACGGGGCCCACAAACCGGCCGCCAACGCAAGGCCGCTACCTCGGAAGGGTGGCCTCGACGGCATCGGCGATGGCGGCGTTGAGGCGGTCGTGGACGCCGACGTTCGCTTGGCGGTCCGTACGCACGACGATCACGTGCGTGCCCGGCGACCCGACGACCGACAGAGCGTCGATGAACCCCGCTTCGTTCGCCACCTCCGTCACGCTCACGCCGTAGCCGCGCGCCACGGACGCAACGTCGACACCCTGCGGCGTGCCGAACAACAACTCAAACCGCTCCCGTGTCAACGACGTCGCCTGGGGAAGGAACTCGAAGATGCCCCCACCTCCGTTGTCGACGACGACCAACGTCGCCGAACGGCCCGCCGCGGACGCGAGCGCCCCGGCGTCGTGGAGGAACGCCAGATCGCCGAGCAGCCCGACACCCGCGCGGCCATCGCCAGCACCGGCAACACCGAGAACGGTCGACACGACACCGTCGATCCCGTTGGCGCCTCTGTTGGCATGCACCTCGACGTCGAGGAGGGGCGGGGCGAACCACTCGACGTCGCGGATCGGCATCGACGACGCCACGACAAGGCGCGAGTCGTGGGGAAGATGACGGAGAAGCGATCGAGCGATCCACGGTTCCGACAGTGCGTCATCCGCACCTGTCGGGCGTGGCGGGCCATCCAGCGCGTCGGCGAGCACGGCGTCGGCCGCCGCCGAGAGCGACCGCCAGTGCGAGGTCCAGGTGGGTTGGGCGGCCTCGACCCGAAGGTCAAGAAGGCCACGCGCCACATCCACCGGATCGGCGGCCACGACCAGTGTGGCCGTGCGATGCGGATCGAGCCAGGATCCGAACGGGTCGATCAAAACATCGTCGGCGCCACACGACCCGAGCCATTGGCCGAGGACTTTCGACGCCCACGGCGCTCCGAGTCGGAGCACGACATCGGGACGCAGCGCTTCGGCCGTCCGGGGAGAGCGCAGGATCGCGTCGGCCGCCGCGACGAGGTTCGGTGCCTTCGTCCGCAGGCCCGAGCGCGGGTCGGCGAGCACCGGCCAGCCGAGTGCGGAGGCCAGACGATGGATCACCTCCGCTCCCTCCCGATCACCGACACGGACGGCGCCGGCCCCGGCAACGATCACGCCACGCCGTCCGTGCACCAGCGACCGCACGGCCTCGAGCCGACCCGACGCCACCGCGACGGCCCCGCCGGCAATCACCCGGTGCCAGGGCTCGCCCCCGTCGCGTCCAGCGGACAGTGGCATCGGCATCCCGACCAACGGCTCCCGGAGCGGCAGGTTCACCTGCACCGGTCCGGGCCCGTGGGGTGAACCCACCGCCTCGGCCACCGTTCGTGCGGCAAAGGACCGCCAGGTGGGCTGGTTGGCCGCATCGGGAACGCCGAGCTGGGCGAACCACCGGACGGAGACCCCGAAGAGGCCTTGCTGGTTCACCGTCTGCGGCGCGCCGATCCCGTGGAGCTCGGGCGGCCGGTCCGCCGTGCACACGATCAGCGGCACGTGGTCGAGGTCGGCTTCGACGACGGCCGCGTGATACTCCACTGCGGCGGTGCCGCTGGTGCACAGCAGCACACTCGGCCGGCCTGTCGCGCGAGCGAGTCCGAGTGCCCGGAACGATCCGCTCCGCTCATCGAGCACGACCGTGAGCCGCAGCCGCGAGTCGGCGGCAATGGCAAGGGCGAGGGGCGTCGAGCGCGAGCCAGGGCTGACAACGGCGTCACGTACACCGGCGCGAACCCATTCGTCGACCAGGGTCGAGCAGAACGTCGCCTGCAGGTCAGCCGCGGTGGGAGCAGACGATGGGTCCGAGGACATGCAACGATCATGCCGTGCCCACGCCGCTACCGCCGAGCATGCCCGTGGCGGGTCACTCATCGCACGGAGCCACACCGCTCGTGGCGCTGCACGGGTTCACCCAGACCGGACGGTCGTGGGCCACCGTCGAGCGGGCGCTTGGCGAGACGATCCTCGCCCCGGATCTCCCCGGGCACGGCTCCGCTTCGAACGAACGCCCAGCGGACCTGAACGAAGCGGCCGAACTCGTCGCCGATCGCGCCGCGCCGCTCCTCGACGGTCGTTCGGCCTGGTGGATCGGGTACTCACTCGGCGGACGCGTGCTGCTCCACCTCGCCCTGGCCCGCCCGGAACTCATCGCCGGTCTCGTGCTCGTCTCCACCACCGCCGGGATCGACGATGCCGCCGAACGGGCGGGTCGGGTGGCCGCCGACGAAGCTCTCGCCGACGAGATCCTGCGCGACGGGACCGCACCATTCATCGAACGGTGGACGAGCCAGCCTCTGTTCGCCACCCTCACGGTCGACGACGACGACCGCGCCGACCGGCTCCGCAATTCCGCGGAGGGGCTTGCCGCGTCACTGCGCTCGTGCGGCACCGGCACCCAGACGCCACTGTGGGGCCGTCTCGGAGAGCTCACGATGCCCACGGTGGTCATCACCGGCGGGCTCGACACGAAGTTCACCGCGCTCGGCCATCGCTTGGCGAGCGCGCTTCCCAACGCAGTGCACGAAGAGCTCACGGGTGCCGGCCATGCGTGCCACCTCGAACGACCACAGGCGTTCGCCGAAGCGCTCCACCGTGGTCAGTCCAGCCTTAGGGAGTGACCGTGTCCTCCGGTGCCAGGACGGGAGTGGACGGCGGCACCGACGACGGCGTCTGGCCCCGCATCACCGACTCCGCCCGGAACGGGATGCCGGCGGTGTTGTACGACATCTTGGGGTCGACAAGCACCCAGCGGCCGACACCGAGCTCGTCGACGGCGTCGATCTGCGCGCGCACATCAGCGGGACCGTTCGGGCGGCCCTCGGAGAAATCCTGCAGCCACGGCAGCACGGCGGCATCGGTGTTCGCCACCTGACGGAACACCACCTTCACCGCCGACGCGACCACCGCGTGGGGACGTTCCGCCGGACTGTCGATCCCGAATGATCCCGCCGGGAACCGCGAGGGAAAGATCTTCGGGGACAGATAATCGACCAGCGGAGCGAACTTGGCGACGCTCTGACCGTAGGCCTTGGGGTCGTTGATCGAGGCGCCGAGCACCGTGACCCCGAATCCGACGTTGAGCCCCCGCAGCTGCTCCCCCGCCCTGCGGATGAACGAGACCAGCTGGGTGTCGAGACCACGTAGGTCTGGGCGCAGCCCGGCGAGCACCATCGATGTCGGCTCCCCGCCCGGACGCCGGACCTCGTCGAGGATCAGGTCGTCGAACCCCATGCTCGCCGCCTCGGCGATGATGTCGAGCACGTAGCGCTGCGCATCCGGGTTCACCGGGTTGGTGAAGACACCGTCGGTGCCGACGAACGGGAGCCCCGTGACATCGGTGACCACCCGATCGAGATGTCCGCTCCGAACGGCATCGGCGACGAACAGCGGATCGCGGAAACAGACGATTCGACCGACGACCCGCACGCCGCGCGCATGAAGATCGTCGATCACCTTGCGCGGATCGACGAGGTCCTGGCTGGCGCCGATCTCGACGGCCTTCGGCACCGCTGAGCGATACGCCAGCCCTCCGGCCTCATCCTTCAGCGTGAGCATCACCGTGTTGATCTGCTTCGACTTGATCATCCGGAAGACCGGCTTCCGCACGGACGCGATCTGCCATCCACGCGGGGTCACGTGCACGGCGCGAATCTTCGGCTTCTCGACCCCGGTCCGAACCAGCCGACGGCTGCGGTTGTTCGCCTCGTCGAGGGCGACGATCTCGACCGTTCCGACCGGCGCCTGACGAAACGTCGCCCGGAACGAACCCTTCTGATCCCCGCTGCTCTTCACCGGGACCACAACCCCGTTCACGCGAAGCGTGACGCCCGACTCGGTCGTCCCCGAGAGCACGAGCGCCTGCCCGTCGACGTTGGGTTCGCTGCGGACCTTCAACTCAGGACGGACGCGGTCAACGACGAATCGGACCTCCCGTCGAGCAGGTCCCCGCCAGAGCACGGACGATCCGGACCGGATGACCAGGCGGTGCTCCCCGTCGGCGAGGTCGGCCCGTGGTGTCCACACCGCGGACCGGAGATTTCGGACGATCGGAACCGTTTCGCCGTCGAGACGCACATCGAGCCGTTCGACTGCGGTCGACGGCGTGACGGCGATGACTACCTCGAGCTTCTTCAGTCCCGCAGCATTGACATAGGGACCGGAGCGCAGTCCCGAGACCTTGAGCTCGTGCTGGGGGATGACGAACGGAGCAAGCGCGATCGCCGTGCATACGGCCAGGACAGCGATGGCCGCGATGTTGAACTGGCGCATCGCCGAAGGCGGCTTCGGCTTCTTCCCGGGATCGGTCGTCGGCCCGAGCGCCGGGCGTCCCGTGCGGGCCAGGCGACGAAGCGCATCATCGGGGTGGGCGATGCGCCGACTGCGTTGGATCACGCGTTCGCGACCCCCGGCACGTGGCTCACAGGAGGATCCCGAACGCAGTCAGGGCTCCGACGGCCAATTGCAGCTTCCCCGTTGCACCGAGCACAGCGATCAGGTCGCGTCCGAGCGCCCCACTGCGAACGGCCCTCACGGGCGCGATCGCCAGCGGGAACGCAAGCAGCCCGATCAACGTGGCAGGACGGCCCAGCACCACCGCCAGCACCGCGATCGCGGCGAACGCGCCCACGACGAGCATGACGAAGAAGATCCGTGTGCGGCCATCCCCCAACCGCACGGCGAGCGTGTCCTTGCCGACGACGCGATCGCCTGGGATATCGCGCAGGTTGTTCGTGACCAGCAATGCCGTGGCGAGCAGCCCGACCGGGAACGCGGCGACGAAGGAAGCACCGGTGAGCTGCTCGAATTGCACGATGGATGAGCCGACAACGGCGACGACGCCGAAGAACACGAAGACGAACACCTCACCGAGTCCCGCGTACCCGTAGGGCCGAGGGCCGCCCGTGTAGCCCCATGCCGCGGCGATGGCGGCCAGTCCGACGAGGATCAGCCACCACGACGTGAGCGCGGCGAGCACGAGTCCAGCGATTGCCGCCGCACCGAGTGCCGCGAATGCCGCCCGCTTCACGGCCGCCGCCGACTTCACTCCGGACCCGACGAGCCGCAGCGGCCCGACGCGTGCGTCGTCCGTGCCGCGGACGCCGTCGGAGTAGTCGTTGGCGTAGTTGACGCCCACCTGGAGCGCGAGGGACACGACGAGCGCAAGCGCAGCACGCGGAGAGCTCCACGACGCACCGTTCGGACGTTGGGCGATCGCCACGGCCGTCCCGACCAGCACCGGCACCACTGCCGCCGGGAGGGTGCGGATCCGCGCGCCGAGCAGCCACGCCTGCATCCCCGATGGAGGCGCAGGCGGAGACGACGGCGGGCCCGGGGCCGCGACGGGAGTGGAGATCGGTCCAACCACGCCATCCACCGTACCGGCTGGCCACGAGAACGGAGGAGCGCCACCGGCAATAGGTTGGAGCCGTGCGTTCCGCGGTCATCGTCATCGCTTCGATCGTGCTCGCCTCGGTGTTCGCCGTGTCCGGGACGGCCAAAGCACGAGACCTTGCCGGAACAACGACGGCCGCCGGCTCGCTCGGGGTACCGGCGTCGCTCTCTCGCATCGTCGCCCGCCTGCTTCCGTTCGTCGAGCTCACCCTCGCCGTCGCTCTTCTCGTCGGTTTGCTGGTCTCGGTGGTGCGACGCGTCGCTGCGATCGGTGCGGTGCTTCTGCTCAGCGCGTTCACCGTGGCCATGGCCCGGACGCTCCGCCGCGGACAGGCTCCGGTGTGCCGCTGCTTCGGCACGCTCAGCGAACGTCCGATCAGCTCCGAAACGATCGTCCGCAATCTCGCACTCGCATCCCTCGCCGCCGTCAGCGCGATCGGTTGAGCGCCGAATGAAGGTGTCGCGATGACCCGGCGACTCGTCGCCGTCGACCTTCCGCCGGGGACGGCATTCGTGGAGGAGCTGCGGAGGTGCTGGGACGACGGTGACGCCGTGCTGCCGATCGACTCGCGGCTTGCCGGTCCGGCAAAATTGGCGTTGCTCGACGGGCTCCGTCCTGAAGTGGTCGTCGACGTGTCGGGGCGCTCGACCCGCGACGGTGGGGTGCCGGTCCTCGACGGCGACGCGCTCGTCGTCGCCACATCGGGCACGACCGGCGAACCGAAGGGCGTCGTACTGACCCACGACGCGGTCGCCGCGTCGGCCGCCGCGACCAATGCCCGTCTCGGCATCGACCCAGGGAGAGACCGGTGGCTCGCCACCCTTCCGGTCGCCCACATCGGCGGGCTCTCGGTCGTGACTCGGGCTATGGCGAGCGGCACGCCGCTGACCGTCGTCGATCGGTTCGATCCCGAGATCGTGAACGCCGCCCGCTCCACCGGGCACACCCGTACTTCGCTGGTCGTCACCGCGCTGCAAAGGGTCGAGTCCGAGGGGTGGCGAACGATTCTCGTGGGGGGTTCGGCCATGCCGAAAGCCCTCCCGGACAATTGTGTGCGCACGTACGGTATGACCGAAACCGGCTCCGGGGTCGTCTACGACGGCTTTGCCCTGGAGGGAGTCGGCATCACCCTTGGCGAGGACGGCGAGATCCTGATCGACGGCCCGATGCTGCTGCGGGCGTACCGATCCGCGGACGGTGATGCCACACCGGAGGGATTCGACCAGAAGGACGGCACGGGACGTTTCGCCACCAACGACGCCGGCCGCTTCCGTGCCGACGGACGGCTCGAGGTGCTCGGGCGACGCGGCGACGTGATCGTCACCGGCGGGGAGAAGGTGTGGCCCGACGCCGTTGAACGGGTGCTCCGCGCGGCGTTCGCCGACCTCGACGCCGCCGTGGCCGGGCAAGCCGACCCCGAGTGGGGTCAGCGGGTCACGCTGTTCGTCGCCGCCGGCACGACGCCGCCGTCTCTCGACGAGGTCCGCTCGGTCGTGCGTGACTCGCTCGCCGGCTATTGCGCCCCGCGTGCGCTCGTCGTGCTCGACGGACCACTCCCCCGCACGTCCTCGGGCAAGGTGAATCGGACACTACTAAGCACACGTACGATG
>JANMYF010000271.1:0-1543 GCA_031381685.1 Acidimicrobiia bacterium | reverse complement strand
GGCCGAGCGGTCAGGCGTCAGCGCTCGCACGATTCGGTATTACCAGTCCGAGGGCATTCTCCCGAGCCCCCGGAAGGTGGGTCGCGACGCCCGCTACGCCCACAGTCATCTGGAGCGTCTCGAACAGATCTCCGAACTCCAGGCCCGCGGACTCAAGATCGAAGCGATCAAGCAACTCCTCGGACGGAACCGGGACCATCGGTCCGTCACCGAATGGTTGGGCGTGGACGACGTGCTCCGGGCTCGCTGGGCCGACGACGACCCCGCGGTGATGACCCGCGCCGACGTCCACAACCTCCTCGGTCGTCACCCTCACCGCATCGGTGGGGAGATGGTCGATGCCGGACTGCTTGACCGTCGCGAAGACGGAACGTTCGTCGCGCCCAGCCGGGCCATGTTCGATCTGTCGCTCCGCATGCTCGATGCCGGTGTGAGCGTCGACGTCGGTGCCAAGGCAGCCGCCTTGCTGCGGCGCCGACTCTCCAAGGCCGCGGACGATCTCGTCGTGCTGTTCGCCTCGGAGACAGGACGATCCTTCGCCGGACGAGGGCGACCCGACGAACTCGCCGCCGCAGTCGACGCGGTTCGTCCCCTTGCCCTCGACGGTGCCCGGCTCATTCTCGCCCAGGAGTTCGAGCGGTCACTTCGCGTCCTCGCGGCAAAGCCTCAACGGACGAGGCGGGGCTGAGCGAGGGAGCGTAGGGTGCGGTCGTGAGCACCGTCGCCAGCACAGCGGATCCCGCTACCGCAGTTTCGGGACCGCGTCTCGACGGTGGTCGAGCGTGGGTCGACATGGCGCTCGCCGCGTTGTCCATGTTCACGGTGTTCGCCACGGCCTATTCGTTCGGCACCTTCGTCCGGCCGATGGCGGAGGAGTTCGATGCCGGGCGCGGTGCCACCGCGCTGGTCTTCGCCATCACCGCGTTCGCCTACTTCTCGCTCGGGGCCGTGACGGGGCCGCTGGTTCATCGCGTCGGTCCGCGCCGCATGGTCGCGTTCGGTGCAACGGTCCAGGTGATCGGGATGGTGATCACCACCCGTGTCCATGCACTTTGGCAGGCATATCTGTCCTATGCATCGGCGTCGGCATCGGCGTGGCGTGCTGCTATGTCCCGTTGGTCGCGGTCGTGGGCGGCTGGTTCACCCACCGCCGACCCGTGGCGCTAGGAATCGCCGTCTCCGGGATCGGCCTGTCGAGCCTCTTCGGCGCCCCGATTGCGGCCCGCCTGATCAAGGCTCACGGGTGGCGGGACGCCTATCTCGTGTTTGCGATCGCCACCGGGATCCTGTTGGCGATCGTCGCGCTCTTCGTGCGGACGCCGCCGTCGTTCGGCGTGGCCCCGCCGATGAGGCTCAGCGCTGCGCTACGCACACGTACCTTCGTCCTTGCGTACTTCGCGCTTGTGCTTGCGTCCATCACGTTGTTCAACGTCTTCGTGAACCTTGTCCCCTACGCCGAGGACCACGGAATCGCCAAAGTGCGCGCGGCCACGCTGCTCAGCCTCCTTGGCGGCGCATCGGTCGTCGGTCGCAATGTTCTTGC
>JANMYF010000261.1:0-6938 GCA_031381685.1 Acidimicrobiia bacterium | reverse complement strand
GACGCTCGTGTTCCGGGTGAGATCATCGCAAGGACCCATCGACGCCGCCTCTCGATGAATTCTTCATCGGACCGAAGAGTTTGCGCCCGTTGGTCCGTCTCAGCGCAAGCAAATCCTCTCAACCCTTGGTCATCCACGTTGCGCTGTCGTTCGGCGATGGGGATCGACCCGTTGTCGGCGGAGGGCGACGAGAACCGACGTCGATGGGTCCCCAGCAGGCAACGAGGTGGTCCTTGTCGAGCGTCTCGAGGACCGGTGCATCGCTCCAGCACCTGGCGACGGGGTGCGCGCATCGGGGCGCGAAGGCACAACCCCGTGGGGCAACGGTGAGCGATGGCGGCCGACCGGGGATGGGCACGCAGCGGGCGTGCGACGGTGCCGAGATACGCGGCGCCACCGCAAACAGCGCAGACGCGTAGGGCATGCGCGGACCGTTTGCCAGCTGGGCCGTCGGTGCCTGTTCGACGATGCGCCCGGCGTACATCACCGCAACTTCGTCGGCACGCGTCAATGCGAGCGGGAGGTCATGGGTGATGAGAACGACGGCGAGGTCATGGTCTCGTCGGAGCCGGTCGATGAGGTCCAGGATCTGTGCCTGCACGATGACGTCGAGCGCGCTCGTCGGCTCGTCGGCGATGAGCACCTTCGGGTCGCAGGACAACGCGAGGGCGATCGCGACGCGCTGACGCTGACCACCCGACAGCTGGTGCGGATACTGCCGTGCGCGCCTCGCCGGCTCGGCGATGCCGACATCCGAAAGGAGCTGGACAGCACGTCGCCGGGCTTCGCGACGGTTCACCCCCAGATGCACTTGGACCAGCTCGGTGATCTGGTGCCCGACGCGCATGACTGGGCTGAGCGACGTCATCGGGTCTTGGAGCACGATCGAGATGTCGCGCCCGCGACGCTGTCGAAGCTCCGAACCGGACAGGGCACGGAGGTCTGTCCCGTCAAGGAGCACTTGTCCGCCGATCGTCGCTGTCGGCGGAGCGATCCCGAGGATCGAGCGGGCCAGCATCGTCTTGCCGGCGCCTGACTCGCCGACGATCGCCAGCATCTGGCCGCGTTCCACACGCACGCTCACCCCGTCAACCGCCCGAACGACCCCGAAGGGCGTCGACAGGTAGGTGTGCAGACCAATGACCTGGAGGGCCGAGAGAGAAGGGCGTCCAGGGTCTGCCGACGCGACGGGACGGACGGGCGGCGTTCCTGTCCGACGCAGAGTGGAACGCGAACTGGGACTGCGGACTCGGGTCGCTGTCTCGTATAGCCGTGTAGGCGCGCCCCGGCCACCGCGGGCAGTACGTCGGCTCACGCCAAGCCACCTCCGCTGTAGTCCGTCCTGCACGAGGTTGAGCGACAGCACCGTGAGGAAGATCACGGCGGAAGGGCACATCGACCACCACCATGCTCGCTGCAGTTCATCGCGGCCGCCGGCAACCAACCGTCCCCAACTCGCCTTGTCGAGCGGTGCTCCGAGGCCGAGGAACGAAAGCGCGCCCTCGATGAGCATGGCGCCTCCGGCGAGGAGAAGGAGATAGGTCACGAGCGGCACGGCGATGTTCGGGCCGATCTCACGGAGCAGCACACGCAGGTGCCGAGCCCCTGTCAGCCTGGCGACACGCACGAAGTCTCTTTCGGCCACCGCCATCGTTGCGGAGCGGGCGATGCGTGCGAACCTCGGCACGAGGAGCACACCGATGATCAGCACAACAGCCTGGACGGATTGTCCGATGAAGATCACCAGTGTCAGAGCCAGGATGAGCGTGGGAACGGCCATCAACGCATCGAGCCCGATCGTGACGATCCGATCGGTTGCCCCGCCGAAGTAGCCTGCCGTCATTCCGAGCGGTGCACCGACGATGAGCACGATCGCCGCCGCTCCGAATCCGACGGTGAGCGCGACCCGGGTGCCGTGTACACAGATTGCGAACACGTCCTCACCAAGGCGGGTGGTGCCGAAGGGATGGGACCAACTCGGCGGGCGCAGGGCATGGGGGAGGTCGAACTTGTTCGGATCGATCGGTAACCACGACGAGGTGATGGCCAAGAAGACAAGCGTTGCCAGCCACAGTGCGCCAAACCAGAAGCCAAAGCCCAACCGAAAGCGAAGCGACGGTCTCCTTGACCGGTCTTGCCCGGTACCGCTCATGCCGGACCACCGGATTCGAATCGGATTCGCGGATCGAGCCATGACGAGGCCAGGTCGATGAAGAAGTTGGCAAAGACGAACACCGTCCCGATCACGAGCACTGCACCTTGCACGACCAGGTACTCGCGTTGAGTGATGCTGGCGATCATGAGCCGTCCGAGCCCGGGGAGCGCAAAGATGTTTTCGACGAGCACAGCACTGCCGAGGAGCACGCCGGTTTCGATCCCGAACAGAGCGAGGAGGCTGAATGACGACTGCCGCAGAACATGGTTCACCGTGAGCCGCCGTTCAGGGATGCCGAGGCCGCGGGAAAGCAGCACATGATCGCTGGCAAACGTCGCCACCATTTCCGCCCGAAGGATGCGAGCGTAGAGGCCGGCGACCGGCAGGCCGAGGGCAACGGCCGGCATCACCAGCGACCGCAGATTGCCGAAGGCGTCATCGGTCAAGTGGACGAAGCCTGTCGCATGGAACCAGTGCAGGTGCACGGCGAAGACGAGCAGGAGCACGAGGGCGACCGCGAAGCCGGGGATCGCCATGACGGCTGCCGTGACCGCCTGCGCGACGCGGTCGAACACACCGCCGGGACGGCGCGCGGCACATGTGCCGACCACCGTTCCTACGATCAGCGCAAAGACCTGCGTGACGATCATGAGCTCGAATGAGACAATGAATGCTCGTCGCAGAACGTCGCTGACCGGCTCGGCATTCGAGAAGGCGGTGCCCAGATCGCCGTGCACGGCGCGGTCGGCCCAGCGCAGGTAGCGCACGACCGGACCACGATCGAGACCGAGGTCGTGGCGTGCCTGCTGGACGACTTCAGGGCGGCTACCGGGCGGCACGAGGGAGGTGGACGGGTCGCCCGGGAGCAGGTCGATCAGGACGAAGCTGACGAGCGACACGAGGAAGAGCACCACGACGAGCGACACCAGTCGCCCGCCGAATCCTGCAGTCCGTCGTCCGAAGGGTGCCATGGGCTCGGTGCGCCTCAGCAGTTGCCGAGGCCGACGGTCTTCGCCGTGAACCCCCCGGACGTACCCAGGCCGCAGACCTTCTTGTCGGTCACGTAGTGCTCCGTTCCGGGAGAGCCGACGATGAACGGAAGGTCCCGCCGGAAGATGCGCTGCACGTCGGCGTAAGCGGCCTTGCGTGCCGCCGGGTCGGCGGCGGTGCGGCCTGCTTCGAGTGCCGCATCCATCTCGGCGCTCTGATAACGAGAGAAGTTCGAGGGCGACGCGCTGTACAGGAGCGGATAGGCCGTTGCGTCCGGGTCCTTCTCGAGCGCAATCAGGGTACTCGCCGCCTGATACTGCCCGGTGACCAGTGCCACGACGAACTGATTCACGTCCGGTACAACTTGGAGCTTGACGTCCATCCCGGCGTCCTGCCAATACCTCACCCTGAGGCGGGCGACGTCGAGTGATGGGCCACCGATGTTGAGCACAGTGAGGGTGAACGCGGCGTCCTTGCCGGTGTCCTTGATGTAAGCCGAGACGAGTTTCCGCGCCTCATCACGGTCGAACGGCAACTCGTCGCCGGGCGAGAACCATGGGTTGCCCTTCGGCCACAGCCCGAAGCCCTGCAGTTCGAAGTTGGGGTCCTCGAAGATCGTGGAGATCGTACGCCGGTCCTGGGCAAGGGCCGCCGCCCGTCGGATTCGCAGGTCGTCGAAAGGTGGCTTCGAATTGTTGAAGAGGAACTGTCCCGAGCCGGCAATAGGCGGGTCCACCACGACGAAGCCGTCCTCACGGGCGAGCCTGACGGTGCCCGGTAAGAGCGTTACGTCGACGTTGATGTCACCGGATTTTAGCGCCGTGTACCGCGCTCCTTCGTCGGGAATGAGGTTGAAGCGGATCTGCTCCAGACGAGGTCTCTGGTCGCCCCAGTATTCGGGATTGCGAACGACGAGCGCGTGGTCGTTCGGTACGAATTCCTTCAACTTGTATGGCCCGGTGCCGGCGTCGGTCGGCGCGCTGTTGAGTTTGTCGGCGCTTTCCTGAATGGCTTTGGGACTGAGCATGATGCCGACCGTGCCGCCCAGCAGGTAGGGCATGGACGCGTAGGGCTTGTCGACCGAGAGCGTGAGCGAAAGCGGGCCGGTGACTTCGATGGTCTTGATGAGCGACATGGATTGTGCGAACGTTCGGGACTTCCGGAACCGCTCGAGGTTCAGCTTGACGGCGTCGGCCGTCAGGTTCGTGCCGTCGTGGAATCGCACGCCGGAGCGGAGCCTCAGCGCCCAGGAACGACGGTCTGCCGATTCATTGAGCGACTCGGCGAGCATCGGCGTTGGTGACTTCCCGAACGGCACGTCCATCAGTGCGTCGTAGAGCGCGCTGGCCGTCGGATCAAAGGTGATGTCACCCGATGCCGTCACCGGGTCGAGACCGGCGAGCAAGCGCCAAACGCCGACGGTGAGCTTGCCCCGGGCAGCCACCGTCGCCGCCGGCAGTATCGAGGCGGCGGTTGTCGGAGCGGTGTTTTTCGGCGCAGTTGGCTTCGACGGCTTGGCCTTCGCCTTTGGCTTTGTAACCGCGTTCTTCGTAGCAGCGTTCGACGTCGGACCGCCGGCCACCGCGAGCGTCATACAGGCGAGGCCGACGACGACGAAACCGGCGGGCCGGGAAGTCCATTGGTGCGTACGCATTTTCGGGTCCTTTGTTTGCCGGAGTGGGTGGGTGTTTTTGTGTTGGAAAGTGGTGTCTTTGTCGTTTGTTCTGGCCGGTTGCGGACACCGGCGTCGGGTCGATCGGTCGTGGATTGGGTCCGCTCGCCAGTTGCAGGACAGCGCCACGTGTTGCGCTGTCCCCTATGGGTTCGTCGTTGGGGAGTCGAGTGCGGCGAGCTGCGTACGGTTCGCCACGCCGAGTTTGGCGTAGGCATGTGAAAGATGGGTTTTCACCGTTTCACTCCCCATGAGCAATTCCTTGGCGACTTCGGCATTCGAACGACCTATCCGGGCGAGGTCGACCACGCGGCGTTCGGTCGGAGTGAGTGACGTCCACCCGAGTGTCGGGCGCTGTCGTTCACCCCGGGAACGTTGGGCGTACTCGACCGCCTCGTCGATGGAGAGGCGTCCGCCCTCCTCGAATGCGCTTCGGAACGCCTCGTCGCCAAGTGCAGCGCGTGTGGCGGCCATGTCTGCGTCGAGCATCGAGCGGATGGGTTCGGTTCGAGCCTTGAGCGGGTGGGTCTCGCGCTTCGCATGCGCCGCACCGCCCAGGCGCGCGGCGTGCTGCCATGCGCCCTGGGCCGCAGCCAGGCCGGCCAGCATCTCCATGGCGTCAACGACGTCACGAACGAGGTCGTTCTGAGCGGCGAGGGTCAGGCTTTCGTGGACGCTCGCTTCCGCAACGACAATCTTCCCGTCGTGCCGGGCGAGAATTGCGTCCACTGCATTTGCTGCGATCCGCGCCATAGTGGTAAGGCCCCCTGTTGACACGCGCCCCATTCGCTGGCGCGCTCCGTCCAGGTCCCCGAGCGCCAGTGAGGCGAGCGCCGCGTCGATATGCCAGCGCGGCACCATCGCCATGCGCGCCACGGCCTCGTCGGCAACGGTGCGGGCGCGTAGCAATTCATCACGTAGGAATAGCGAACGAATCAAGCTGCTGGTGACCTGGAGGGCGCCGAAGAAGTTCTCGGCCTTCTCCAGTTGTTTGGCGCGCGCCTCCAGCGGATCCGGGCTCGGAATATCCGACCCTGTGTCGGCGGCGAGACTGATGGCGATCCAGGTGAGTAACCCTTCTGTCCTGACAACCGATTCGCGAACCTCGAAGGGACCGCCGGCCTGGATCGCCGCTTGCATCGCCTGGTGATCAGCAGTGAACAGACCAAGGCTGGCGCGCCACGTATTCCATTGCATGGTG
This sequence comes from Acidimicrobiia bacterium, assembly GCA_031381685.1. GTDB lineage: Bacteria > Actinomycetota > Acidimicrobiia > Acidimicrobiales > JANYDT01 > JANLQX01. Next base: position 920 of record JANMYF010000261.1, on the reverse strand, counting down.
AGGAACGGGTTGGCGAGTTCGCGGATCTTCGGTTCGGCCACGACGAGCGCTTCGCGAACCATGCGCATCTTGGCCAGAGCTGTGTAGACGACTGCCTTGTGCAAGAGCGCTTGCGCCTCCCCGTAGACGTCACCCACAGCTCCGCAGTCGGCGACCGCCAGGTCGACCACCAGCACCGCAGCCTCGGGAGCTGCCAACGTGTTGGCCGTGAAAAGGCGCGAACGTCCAAGGGTTCGGCGATCGCCGATGCTTTCCGCCAGGTCGGTTGCGGCCTGTGCATCGGTTAGTGCCGAAAACAAGCTGCCGCCGAACAAGAGATGCATCCCGCGCGCCGCCAACAGCCGGCCGCGGAGGCGCTGCTGCCCGTCGCCGATCGCATCGAGGGCGAGTGTGGTCCACGTCCTCCCATCGGCGGAGAGATCCGCCGCGTTCCAGAACGGTCCGAGATTCACGGCCATTTCCGCCTGAGCGACCGCCTCGCCACCCGTGAGGAGCTGCCGCATCGCCAGTGCAAGGTTGTCGCGTTCCGGAAGAAGTCGCGCCACGCAAGCGGCCTCTCGGGACGTCTCGGCGATCGGACCTACTTCGGCTGCCAGCCGCACGAACCACGCCGTGTGCTGCGAGACGACTGCTGCGCGTTCGTCGTCGAACGTGGCCAGCTGTCTCGCGGCAAATTGTCGAACCGTTTCCAGCAGCTGATACCGGGCGATGCCACCGCCGTCGTGGACGCGCACGAGGGACTGGTCGATCAGGCGCTCGAGCCCATCGAGCACGTCGATCGCCGCCAACGACGAACCATGCGCGCATACGGCTTCGGCGGCGCTGAGTTCCCAACCGCCGGCGAACACCGATAACCGCCGGAGCAGCACCCGCTCGCGTTCGCCGAGCAAGTTGTGCGACCAACCGATCGACGCTTCGAG
>JANMYF010000233.1:0-28360 GCA_031381685.1 Acidimicrobiia bacterium | reverse complement strand
CGGCGATTCTCGGTATGGACGGCGAAGTACTCAACTTCGGCCGGGACCGTCGATTCCCGACATTGCTCCAACGCCTCGCCGTGACCATTCGCGACGAACGATGCCAATTCTCCGGATGCAACGCACCCCACACCCGGGCAGAGGTGCACCACGTCATCGAACACGACGACGGTGGACCGACCGTCGTGTGGAACCTCACCCTGCTCTGTGACCCCCACCACCACTTCCTCCACGACAACAACCTCTACGTTGACCGACAACCCGGCCAACCCACCCTCATCCGCCGCAAATCCGACGGATCCCTCTACGCCGGACCATGAACGAACAGTGGGATCGCGGGATCGCGGGATCGCGGAACCGTCGACCCGCGGAACCGCCGCACTGCCGACCGCCGCACTGCCGACCGCCGCACTGCCGACCGCGGAACCGTCGCGTCGCAGTGCCGACCGCGGAACCGTCGCGTCGCAGTGCCGACCGCGGAACCGTCGCACTGCCGCACTGTCGACCGCCGCACTGCCGACTACGGAACCGTCGCACTGCCGACCGTCGAATCGTCGAATCGTCGAATCGTCGAACCGTCGAACCGATCAACCATCGAACCGGCAGCGCAGATGCCTTAGCGTCCGGCGAGAAGCGCGTCACTGACTGCGTCGAGCACGCCGACTCCGGCGGTGACCTGGGCTTCGAGGGCGGTGGCTTGAGGAACAAGCTGCGTGAGGAAGAACTCGGCGGTGGCCCGCCGCGCCACATCGTCGGATCCTTCGACCGCAAGGTACTGACGGGCCATCAGCCATCCGCCGACCGTGGTCGCGAGGAGACGAAGGAACGGTGTAGCCCCGGCCATCGTGTCGCGCGGCCGGGTTCGTCCATTCTCCAGCAGCCACCCCGATGTCCGCTCGCTCGCCTGGACCGCGGCGAGGAGCGGAGCGGAGAGCTGCGGAGGCAATTGACCTGCACACGTACGAATCTCGCCGAGCAGCTCACGGACGACCTCACCATTTCGCATGCCGATCTTGCGGCCGATCAGGTCCAGGGCCTGGATGCCGTTGGTGCCTTCGTAGATCGCCGCGATGCGCACGTCTCGGTACAACTGCGCCGCGCCGGTGTCTTCGCAGAATCCCATGCCGCCGAAGACCTGTACGCCGAGTGATGTGACCTCGTTGCCGAGGTCGGTGCACCACGCCTTGGAGAGCGGCGTGTAGAGGTCGGCTCGCTCTTGTGCACGAGCCCGGACACCCTCGTCGGCCAGCGTGCGTGATTCGTCGATCGCCAGCGCGTTCAGGAAGATCAGATGCCGCATCGCCTCGGTGTAGGCGCGCATGGTGAAGAGCATGCGGCGAACGTCGGGGTGGCCGGCGATCGGGGTGCCCGGGTCATTCGAACCGACGACGCGTCCCTGCACTCGGCTCAGTGCGTGGGCGGACGCGAGCTGGTAGGCGCGCTCGGCCAGCGCCGGTCCATGCTGGCCAACGGCGAGACGGGCGTTGTTCATCATCGTGAACATCACCCGCATGCCGTCGTTGACCTCGCCGATCAATTCGCCGATCGCACCCTCCCCGGCGTCGCCGAACGCGAGCACACAGGTCGGTGACGCATGCAGGCCCATCTTGTGCTCGGTCGACACGACGCGAACATCGTTGCGCTTTCCCACTGTTCCGTCGGCATCGACGAGGAACTTCGGGACGATGAAGCAGGAGATCCCCTTCGTGCCGGTCGGTGCGCCGTCGACACGGGCCAAGACGAGGTGGACGATGTTCTCGGTCAGGTCGTGCTCGCCCCAGGTGATGTAGATCTTCTGACCCGTTATCCGCCAGGTCCCATCGCTCGCCAGCACGGCGCGAGTGCGGAGCGCTCCGACGTCGGAACCGGCGTCGGGCTCGGTGAGGTTCATCGTGCCCGACCACTCGCAGGCTACGAGCTTGCCCAGGAACCGCTCCCGCTGAGATTTCGAGCCCCAGTGCGTGAGGGCATCGATCGACCCCTGGGTGAGCATGGGGCACAGCGCGAATGCGATGTTCGACGACTCGAGCATCTCGGAGATGGCGAGGCCGACAGTGTGCGGGAAACCACCACCTCCGTAGGCCGGCGAAGCGGCAACCGCGCCCCATCCGCCATCGACATAGGCCCGGTACGCCTCCTTGAACCCCGTCGCCGTGCGGATCGTCGACGTGGCGGTGTCGACGGTCAGCCCCTCACGGTCGCCGATGGGGTTCGTCGGGGCGATGACGGCGGTGCACAGTCTCCCGAACTCGGCCAACAGCTCATCGACGGTGGCGGGATCGGCATGCTCCATGCCGGGAAGCAGGTGGAGCCCGGGGGCGACCAGATCAAGGCTGAAACGCAGGTCGGCGAGGGGGGCGCGGTACTCGAGCACGTCCGCAGTCTCCCATCGCCGCCCGCCGCATGGTGATCGGTGACGGCGCTGACTTCCCGCTACCGTCGGTCCCGTGACCCGAGTCCCCACCGGAGAGCAGACCACGCCGTGACCCGCACGCTTGCTGAGCTTCGCGCCGAGATCGACGCGTGCGACCGAGCATTGCTCGAAACCCTTGCGAGGAGATTCGGCGCGGTCCACGAAGTGGCCGCGTTGAAGGGCGCGTCGGCGGCCCAGGTGCTCGTGCCGGATCGGGTGCGCGAGGTGCTGCGAACCAGGGTGGCCTGGAGCGTCGAGCTCGGCATCGATCCGCGCTTCGCCGACCTGTTGTTTCGCATGCTGCTCGGCGAGGCGCATCGGGTCGAAGCCGTCTCCATGCGCTCCGACAGCGGCGAAACGACCGTTCCGATCGTGCCGGAGACGGCGCTGCAGACCAGCGCATGCCGGATCGACCATGTCAGCGTCGTGGTGGAGAATCTGGACGAAGCGACACGGTGGTTCGTCGACGGCCTCGGTTTCGCCGTCGTGGAAGCTCGGACCGAACATGCCGATCACCCCGGCCTGCACTGCGCCGTGGTTGATGCCGGCGGCGTGACGCTGGTGCTCGTCGAGTCCTCGCACGACCGGCCAGGTGGTCCGCTGCCGACCGGCGTCCACCACCTCGCCGTCGAGGTCCTCAACGCGGCGTACCTCCACGACGACTTCGCCCTCCGGAACACCGCCGTCCAGACCGGTGTGATGGCCAAGGACAATGGCCTGGAGCGGTTCTTCACGGTTCGCGATGCCTCGAGCGGTCTGCAGCTCGGCTTTGTCTCGCGAGTGGGCGCCCGCAGCGTGTTCGACGGTGGCGACGTGGCTGCGCTCTCCGCGGCGATCGACGACTCTGCCTGACGAAGTGACCAGGGTCACCGCCGGTTTCGTCCTGAGCGCTCGAACTGCTCTCTAGATTCACAAGTTCACAAGGCGGGGCGCCGTACCCCCGCTTGCTGTTCTTCCGAGGGAACCGGCCATGCCCGAAGCTGTCATCGTCTCCACGGCTCGCTCGCCGATCGGCCGGGCGTTCAAAGGCTCACTCGTCGACTGCCGGGCTGACGATCTCGCCGCCCAGATGGTCATCGCTGCGCTGGCCAAGGTCCCGGGGCTGCCAGTCTCCGAGATCGAGGATCTGTTGCTCGGGTGTGGACTCCCCGGAGGCGAGCAGGGCTTCAACATCGCCCGGGTGGTCAGTGTGCTCGCCGGACTCCCGGACACGCCGGGAACGACGGTGAACCGCTACTGCGCGTCGTCGCTCCAGACCATCCGAATGGCCGCCCACGCGATCCGTTCCGGCGAAGGCACTGCCTACCTTGCCGCCGGAGTCGAATGCGTCAGCCGATTCATCAAGGGCAACTCCGATTCGCTTCCCGACACGGCGAACCCGGCATTCGACGAAGCGCGGATACGTTCTGCCGAACGGTCCGGCCCAGGTGCTCCGCGTTGGCAGCCCGAAGGGATGCCCGACGTCTACATCTCCATGGGACAGACCGCCGAGAACGTTGCGCAGATCGAAGGCATCACGCGCGACGAACAAGACCTGTTCGCATTCGAGTCGCAGCAGAACGCGGCGAGGGCAGTGGCGAACGGCTTTGCCGAGGTCGACATCACACCCGTGACCCTGCCCGACGGAACCGTCGTGAGCACCGACGACGGTCCGCGCCCCGACACCACGCGCGAGGGCCTCGGCCAGCTCCGGCCGGTCTTTCGACCGGACGGAACCGTCACCGCAGGCAACTCCTGTCCACTCAACGATGGCGCGGCCGCCGTCGTCGTGATGAGCGATGTGCGGGCCCGCGAGTTGGGCCTCACCCCGCTCGCCCGATTCGTCTCGTCCGCAGTGACGGGTCTCAGCCCGGAGATCATGGGCCTCGGTCCGATCGAAGCAGTCCGGCGTGCGCTCGAACGGGCCTCGATGACCATCGACGACGTCGACCTTGTGGAGATCAACGAGGCGTTCGCCGCCCAGGTGATCCCGTCCATGCGCCACCTCGGGATCGACCGGTCGAAGCTCAACGTCCACGGCGGCGCGATCGCCCTGGGCCACCCGTTCGGTATGACCGGGGCCCGTATCATGACCACCTTGCTGAACAGCCTCGTCGCCACCGACCAGACGATCGGCGTCGAAGCGATGTGTGTCGGCGGTGGGCAGGGAATGGCCATGGTGATCGAACGTCTGAGTTGAGCCGGCGTTTTCCTGTGCCACGGCCAAGTCGGCAATGACGGCCTGATGCCAGCCGGTAACCGGCGTACCCCCAAAGGCACGACGGCCCGACGCCGGGCGGACTTCTAGACTCGGGGAAATGTCTGGAACCGTCGTCGTCGGAACGCAATGGGGCGACGAGGGGAAGGCCAAAGTCGTCGACCTCCTCAGCGAGGACTCCGACGTCGTCGTGCGCTACCAGGGCGGTCACAACGCCGGGCACACCGTGGTCGTGGGCGACCGGAAGTTCGCGTTTCGCCTCACACCGTCAGGCATCCTCTACGACCACGTCACGCCCGTGATCGGCAACGGCGTGGTGCTCCACACCCCGACGCTGTTCGCCGAGCTCGACATGCTCGCTGCTGCGGACATTGACACCTCACGACTCCGAGTGAGCACCAATGCGCATCTGATCATGCCGTGGCACGCCCTGCTCGACGCCCTTGCCGAGACCCGTCGCGGCGAGAAGGCCCTCGGTACGACGAAGAACGGCATCGGCCCGGCCTACGTGGACAAGGTGGCCCGGGAAGGCATTCGGGTACAGGATCTGCTCGTCCCGGCCCGGTTCCGGGAACGTCTCCGGTACGCCCTCGACGAGAAGAACGTCATCCTCACGAAGGTGTACGACGCCGATCCGATCAAGGAATCCGACATCCTCGGCCAGTATCTCGACGAGATCGCACCCCGGCTCGCGCCCTATGTGTGCGACACGGTGGACCTGATCCACCGGGCGCTTGCCGCGGATCGAGCGGTCCTCTTCGAAGGGGCCCAGGCGACCTTCCTCGACATCGATCACGGCACCTATCCCTTCGTCACGTCCTCGAACCCGGTGGCCGGTGCGGCATGTGCCGGCGCCGGCGTCGGCCCACGTGACCTCACCCGCATCGTCGGCATCGCCAAGGCGTACGTGACCCGGGTCGGAGCAGGACCGTTCCCGACCGAGCTCCACGACGAAGTCGGCGACACGATCATCGAGAAGGGTCACGAGTTCGGAACCGTCACCGGCCGTCGCCGTCGTGCCGGCTGGTTCGACGCCGTCATGATGCGGCAGGCCGTTCGGCTGAACTCGTTGACCGAGCTGGCCGTCATGAAGCTCGACATCCTCGATGGATTCGAGTCGGTGAAGATCTGCGTCGCCTACGACATCGATGGGTCCCGCCACGAGTTCCTCCCGTCGGACCTCGGCCTCTTCAGTCGTGCCGTCCCGGTGTACGAGGAGTTCCCGGGTTGGAGCACCGACATCTCCTCGGCCCGGTCGTTCGGGGAACTCCCGGAGAATGCGCAGGCGTTCCTCGCCGCGTTGGAAGCCCGGAGTGGGGTCCGCATCTCGCTCGTCGGAGTCGGTCCGGAGCGCGATCAGATGCTCGCTCCCTAGTGCTCCGTCGCCGACTGGCAGAATCAACCGGTGATTGATCGCTACTCGTTGCCGGACATGGCGGCTCTCTGGACCGACGAGGCGAAGGTTGCCCGCTGGCTCGCCGTCGAGCTCCTGGCCACCGATGCCCACGCAGAACTCGGCATCGTGCCTTCGGCCGACGCCGCAGCGTGCCGGGAGCGAGCGCGTGTGAGCGCTGCTGAGGTGAACGAACGGGAGAAGGTCACCGATCACGACGTGGCGGCGTTCGTCGATGTGGTGCAGGCATCCATCGGTATGCCGGCCGGCGCGTGGATCCACTATGGGCTCACGTCGACCGACGTCGTCGACACCGCCCTGTGCCTCGCTCTCACCGAATCCGCCGACCTTCTCATCGGCGGTGCAACGGCATTGATCGCATCCCTGCAACGGCGGAGCCTGGAGTTCGCGGAAACTCCCTGTATGGGTCGCACCCATGGCATTCATGCCGAGCCGACGACGTTCGGGGCCAAGCTCGGACTCTGGGCCCTCTCCGTTGCTCGTGATCGCGAGCGACTCGTTCGGGCCCGGGCAGCGATCGCGGTTGGGAAGCTGAGCGGCGCGGTCGGGACATATTCGAACATCGATCCGTTTGTCGAATCATATGTGTGCGAACGGTTGGGGCTGACTCCGGTTCCCGCTACCCAGGTGGTCGCCCGTGACCGTCACGCCGAGTTCCTCAGTGCATGCGCGCTGCTTGGCGCCACGATCGAGACCATCGCCACAGAGATCAGGCACCTCCAGCGAACCGAAGTGCGTGAAGTCCGGGAACCCTTTCGAGCCGGGCAGAAGGGCTCGTCGGCGATGCCGCACAAACGCAACCCGATCACCGCCGAGCGGCTCGCCGGACTCGCGCGAATCCTGCGGGGGAATCTCATAGCCGGATTGGAGAATGTCGCTCTGTGGCACGAACGCGACATCTCCCATTCGTCGGTCGAGCGGGTGATCCTTCCGGACACCTGTCTGCTCACGCACTACATGCTGACCAAAGCCCGTTCGGTGATCGATGGTCTCTTCGTCGATGTCGAACGGATGCGCACGAACATCGACTCATCGTTCGGCCTCGTCTTCAGCCAATCCGTCCTGCTTGCCATGGTGAGCGCCGGAACCGGTCGCGACGACGCGTATCGGATCGTGCAGGAACTCGCTCTTCGGGCGTGGGACGAGGTGCGGTCCTTTCGCTCTCTTCTGGAGCAGGACGCCCGGGTCCCGTTCACCCCGTCGCAGCTCGATGAGATCTTCGACTTCCGACGCGTCTTGCGCCACGCCAACCGGACGGTCGACGCGGCGCAAGCCATCGTGATCTGAAGAAGTGGCCGGCCGTTTCTCACGACCGGATTGCTCTACATGCTTCGGCGGATCCCGGCGGCTTTCAGGACGGCTGCGTCGACTCCGAGTTCGCGCCAAGACGAGTAGCTGATCCCTTTGCGCTCACTGAACTCGAGGGCCTCGGCAACGAAGGCTTCCTCGAGGTCGGCGAGGTCGACGCCTGCCTCGAGTGACTCGAGCTCCGCCTGGAGATCGGTTCGTTCTTGAATGAGAAGAAGGCGGTCCATCGGTCCGACATCTTCCAGCGACGTTTCGATCGCGCTGAGCCGTTTGGCAATGGAATCCGGTGTGCGTTTGCGTCCCCGCTTTGGCTTGTGGGCTTCGAGCGCTTCGAGATAGTTGCGGATTGCGCGACCCTGGGATCGCCCAACAGCAAGTGCTTCTTTGTGCTCTTTGGACATGGACTTCTTTTTTGCGGTGGCCATGAGCCGACAGTATTGCAGAAGTGCTCCATGACCTGGAATTGGAGCAGCACATTTCTTGGTTTGGCGACGTCACGTCAACGCAAGGCGCAAAACCTCATGCATGGAATTCACCGCATGAACGTCAAGGGCCTCCAACACATGGGCGGGCACATCGTCGAGGTCGGGCTCGTTCTGTGCCGGAATGATCACCGTGGCGACACCGGCACGGTGCGCGGCAAGAAGTTTCTGCTTCACGCCACCGATCGGCAGAACCTTGCCCTGCAAGGTGACCTCGCCCGTCATGGCGACCGTTGCCTTCACGGTTCGGTCGGTGAGGAGGCTGACCAACGCAGTGGTCATGGTGATCCCGGCCGACGGCCCGTCCTTGGGGACGGCGCCGGCAGGGAAGTGCACGTGGATCCGGCGGTTCGTCAGCTTCTCCGGCGCGATACCCAAGGCCTCCGCGTTGGCACGGACGAAGGACATGGCCAGCGATGACGATTCCTTCATGACGTCGCCGAGCTGGCCCGTAACGGTGATCGTGAGCTCTCCCGACGACGGCATTGACGTCGTTTCGACGAACAGGACGTCTCCGCCGGCGCCGCTGACGGCCAGGCCGGTGGCGACGCCGGGGCGGTCGATGCGACCCGAGATCTCCTCGGGTGTTCGCTTCGGACGACCGAGCAGCGCCACGACATCGTTTGGCGTGTCGATGGCGAACGGCTCATCCTCTGCTGTCGCGGTGCGCTTCGTTGCCGTCTTTCGGAGCAGCTTCGCGAGTGTCCGCTGCAGGGTCCGCACTCCTGCCTCCCGCGTGTAACCCTCGATCACGCTTCGGAGAGCGTCATCAGAGATCGTCACATCGTCGTCACTCAGGCCGTGCTCGCGCAACTGTTGCGGCAACAGGTGATTGCGGGCGATCGCAACCTTCTCATCATCGGTATACCCATCGACCGTGATGATCTCCATACGGTCCAGAAGCGGAGCGGCGATCGAATCGAGAGTATTGGCCGTAGCGATGAACACAACGTTCGAGAGATCGAGATCAACTTCGAGGTAATGATCACGGAAGGTGTGATTCTGCGCCGGGTCGAGGACTTCGAGCAGCGCCGATGCCGGATCGCCGGACCAACCGGCCGCCAGCTTGTCGATTTCGTCCAAGAGGATGACCGGGTTCATTGTCTTTGCTTCTCGCATGGCCTTGACCAGCCGACCACTTTGCGCACCCACGTACGTGCGTCGGTGCCCGCGGATCTCCGCCTCATCCCGAACGCCGCCGAGCGCGACCCGAACGAACGAACGGCCGAGGGCACGGGCGACGCTCTCGCCGATGGAGGTCTTTCCCACCCCCGGCGGACCGACGAGCATCATGATCGCGCCGCGTCCGCCACGCGGCGCGGCGACGACCGGCACCGGAATCGGGATGTCTGCGGTGCCCAGAACCTCGCCCTCCGGCTCGATGACGTTTCGATCCGAAGCCGACTTGTCGTCGCGCTCGGAATCGCCGGCCTCCGCGGCCGTGCGGGCTGCTGCTTCCCGAGCGTCGCGTTCGGCTCGAAGCTTTCGGACCGCCAGCCATTCGACGATTCGCTCCTTCGCGTCGTCGAGCCCGGTCGTGTCCGCGTCGAGCACGGCGCGTGCGGCGGCGATGTCGAGCCGATCGTTCGACTCGACACCCCACGCGAGGTCAAGGATCGTGTCGAGCCAGTTCCGCACCCAGCTCTGCTCCGGGCTCTGCTCGCTCATCCGTTCGAGCCGATCGACTTCCTTGGTCGCCGCGGCACGAACGGCCTCCGGCATGGCCGACGCCTCGATGCGCGACCGGTACTCAGAGATCGCGTCCGAACCGTCGTCGCCTTCGCCGAGTTCCTTGCGGATCGCCGCCAATTGCTGGCGGAGGAGGAACTCCCGCTGCTGGCGCTCCATGCCCTCGCCGACACTCTGGGCGATCTTCTGCTTCACCTCGTGTTCGGCGATGGCCTCGCGGAGCCATTCGCCGACGAGCTCGAAGCGCGCGTCGACGTCGATTGTCTCGAGGACCTGCACCCGGCGCTCCGACGAGAGTTCCGGCCAGTAGGCGATCGTGTCGACGAGCTGGCTCGGATCGTCGATTGCGCTCAGGTCGACAGAGACCCGCGTGTTCTGGGTGCGCTCGACCATCGTCTCCACGAGCGCCCGGTACTCGCGCATCATCTCGCGGCGCGACGCGGACGGTGCGGTCTCCTCGACCGGGATCGCTTCGAGCCAGAGGACCTCGGCTTCGGCCGCTGCACCGGTCGTCGCCACTGGAACGGCGACCGCACTCCCGAGCCGGGCGCGGCGCGTCGCCCGCACGACGATGGCCCTCGTGCCGTTGGGAAGCTCGCCGGAGTTCTCGATGCGCCCGACGACGCCCACCGACGCATATCGGCCGTCGGGACGGGGAACCAGCAGCACTCGGCGCTCGTGTGCCAATGCACCCTCGACAGCGACCTGGGCCTCGGGACTCTCCAACGAGATCGTGACGACCTGGCCGGGGAGCACCACGCCGTGGGGAAGGGGAAGCACGGGCATGATCCGCGTGCCGATCGCGCCGCGCGACGGCGCCGCCGCGGTGAGCCGATCGTCTTGGTCGGGTGCTGAGGGGCTGGTGGTCATGGGTACTCCTGCGTGTGCGTCGGACGTATCTCCGTGGGGTTACCGAACCGCCTTCGGCGATCGGCTATTCCCACACATCGATTCCTTGAGTCCCTGTCTATCAACTTGGCGTGGCTATCTCGACGACCTTTCCGGGCCATCCAGCGGGCGTCGTGGCGGTACCTTTGGCCATGACCTCCTCTGGCATCGCTCACACTGCCCCGGAGCGCTGCTGGCAGCCCATCGCCGACGGCCAGTACCTCGGTCTTGACGCGTCCCGACGGTTCCCGCTCTACACCCGCGGCAACGCCGGCGAGGTCTTTCCCGAGGTGCAGTATCCCCTCAGCTTCACGGTCAACTGGTCGGTGACCAGGACGGCGTTCGAGGGTGCCGCAACGTCGGCCGGGATCCTCACCAGGGCCGATATCGGCAATGACCCCACCGCACTCACCGGCGTCTTCGGCGGCTACACCTACCTGAACGTGTCGTCGCAGCGCCTGATAGCCGCACGATTCCCCGGCACTGACGTGGCGAGCGTCGATCAGCAATACCTGGGAACGTCGAGTGCACCGCCGTACGTCCGCGCGCGGGGTGATCGACGACTGCGGTCCTCGATCGCCGCCATCCGCTTCGCGCTGCGAACACTGCGCACGACAGCCCTCCCCCAGCTCGACATCGACCGTCGAAGCGTCGAGCGGTGGCTGCAGTCGATCCCGGCGTTCGAGTCCGCGACAGATGTCGAGCTCGTAACCTTCATCAGGTCGTCGATGCCATTTGGTGCGGAACTCTTCGAGCGCCATCTGGTCGTGTCCGGGCAGGCTTCGGTCCCGGCCGGACTGCTCGTGCAGCACTGCCAAAAGCTTGGCCGCCCCGAACTGGCCGCCCGACTCATGGGTGGCATCGGCGATGTGGCATCGGCGGCTCCCGCCGGTGCGCTGTGGGATCTCGGCCGGCTCGTCGCCGCCGACCCCAGGCTCACGACACACTTCGACGGGGGTCTCGACGGCCTCCACGAACGGCTTCGCGCCGACCCTGCCGGGGCGCCGTTCCTGCGGGCCTTCGACGAGTTCGTCTCCCGCTTCGGCAGTCGGGGGCCGAACGAATGGGAAACCGCCTGCGAGACGTGGGGCACGGATCCTTCGCTGGTCCTCGCCCTCGTCGACCGGATGCGGGGCGCCGCCGAGGATCATGCCCCGACGCTGCGCGGCCGGGGACTTGCGGCCGACCGGGCGGCGGCGCTCGAGTCGGTTCCCCACTCGAAACGTCGCCGGTTGGCCAAGACCACCTCAAGCGCGGCGCTGTTCAACCAGTCGCGGGAGCGGAGCAAGACGACCGTCGTCGAGTATCTCCACGGCATCCGCCGGGTCATGAAGGAACTGGACCGGCGCGTCAAGCAACGCAGCGGCGGATCGAAGAACGACCTCTGGTTCGTCACGATCGACGAAGTCGACGACTACGTGGAGAACCCGGTGTCCTACCGCTCGGTCATCACCGAACGCCGTCGCATGCGCGACCTCCTCTCGAGTCGCGAGCCGCCGTTCATCATCGACGGGAACGTCGGTGTTCCCGACTTCTCGACCTGGCGACGGCGTGACGAGGCGACCGCGGTTGGTGTGGCGGTCAGCCAGAAGCTCACCGGCATCGCGGGGTGCCCGGGCGTAGCTCGGGGCCGTGCCCGCATCGTGCTCGACCCCTCGGACCCCACAGCCCTGGAGGCCGGCGACGTACTCGTCGCCCCGCTCACGGACCCCTCGTGGACGCCGCTGTTCGTGCCGGCAGCAGCAGTGATCGTCGATGTCGGCGCCATGCTCAGCCATGCGGTGATCGTGTCGCGGGAGCTCGGCATCCCCTCGGTCGTCTCCGTGACGGGTGCGACCCGGATCATTCCGAGTGGAGCACTCGTCGAGGTCGACGGCTCCGCAGGAACGGTGACCATCCTGGAGCTACCGTGACCTGCTAACGGCCCGGGTGGTTTCGGCGGAGCCTCAGCGTGGCCGGGTCGAACCGTCGAGGGTGCGCAGCGGACCGTAGAGGTCCGGTCGCCGATCGCGGAACAGCCCCCAGGCCGCGCGCAGTCGGGCGTTCTCTCGGCGATCGACTGTCGCCGTGATGACCGCCTCCGGTGTGCGCTGCGCATCGGCGACGACCGCGCCCGTGGCATCGGTGATGAACGACGTGCCGTAGAACGAGATCTCGCAGGTTTCGCCCACTTCGCGACCGGTGCGGTTCGCCGCGACGACCGGCATGAGGTTGGCGCCGGCGTGGCCGCACATGACCCGACGCCAGTGTCCCGAGGAATCCCACGAGGGATCAGGTGGCTCGGAGCCGATCGCCGTCGGATACAGGAGCATCTCGGCGCCGAGCAGGGCCATCGCCCGGGCGGCCTCGGGAAACCACTGGTCCCAGCAGATCCCGACACCGATCCGGCCGAACGCCGTGTCCCACACCCGGAACCCGGTGTCGCCCGGCGAGAAGTAGTACTTCTCCGTGTAGCCCGGTCCGTCGGGGATGTGGCTCTTGCGGTAGCTCCCCAGCGGCGAACCGTCGGCATCGACCATCACCACGGTGTTGAACCGTGCTTGGCCAGCAAGCTCGTAGATCGACAGGGGAAGGACGACGCCGAGCTCACGGGCGAGAGCCGAGAAGTGGGCGACGGTCGGATGACCAACGATGGGCTGGGCGCGAAGGAGGTGTTCCGGCTTCTGGTCGAGGCAGAAGTACGGCCCTTCGAAGAGTTCCGGGATCAGGATCACGTTGGCCCCCTCGGCTGCGGCAACGCGCACGAGCCGCTCAGCGGTAGCGACGTTGTCCGCCGTCGCGTCCGTCATCGACATCTGCACCGCAGCAACCGTCACGAGGTCGGGAACCTTCATCCCACGACTCTCGCGCACGCGGTCACGCTCGAGAGCCATGAAGTCCGGGACGCGAAGCGGACCTAGTGGTGTGTCGCCCATTTCGCTGGGACGCCTTGCGGCCAGCTTCGCCGATGGCGGCGATGGTCCTCGTCGTTCCGTTAGGACGCTGGCTAGCGGTGCCTCCTGCGTCCTTGCCCTCGACGCACCTGACTCGCAACTCGCCCAACTCAATTGGGCGACACACCACTAGCGTTGGGCTCGTGCCAGAGGGAGACACGATCGCCCGCACGGCCGCATCGCTGCGAACGTGGCTCGGCGGCCGCACCGTCACCGCTGTCACTTCCCCGCTGCCGAACCTCCGCGTCGGCCGGCTCGTCGGGCGGACCATCGGTGATGTCCGCCCGATCGGCAAGAACCTGCTGGTCTCCTTCGTCGGCAAGCACTCCGATGACGTGCTCGTGCTGCACACCCACATGAAGATGACCGGTTCGTGGCATGTGTATCCAGCCGGCGCGGCGTGGCGCAAGCCGGCCCGGCAGGCCCGCATCGTCGTCGAAGCCGGCGATCGGATCGCCGTGTGCTTCAACGCCCCGGTCGTGGAGCTGGCCGGACCGGGCACGACCATGCGCCGGCCCTCGCTGAGCGGGCTCGGGCCTGATGTGCTCGTCGAGCCGCTCGACGTCGACCGGCTCCTCGAGCGTGCGGAGGCGACGTCGGCGAGCTATGCGCTCGGCGAACTGCTGCTCGACCAGTTCGTCGTGTGCGGCATCGGCAACATCTATCGATGCGAAGCGCTCTTCCTCGAAGGACACCATCCGTGGACGGCGCGCTGTGCGCTCACCGACGAGGCGTTGGTTGACCTTGTCCGACGGGCGGCACAGCTCATGCAGGCGAACCTGCGGACGGCCACCTCAGGAACCGATTCGCTCGGTCGAGAGTTCGGGGCAGGCGGCAGCCGAACGTGGGTGTACCGCCGCGCCGGTCTGGGCTGTCGGGTTTGCGGCACCGCGATCGCCGCCCGCGGTCAGGGACCGCTGGCGCGGCGGGCGTACTGGTGCCCGGCGTGCCAGCTTCCGACGACCTGATGCCGCTCCTGGGTAGTGGGTCAGTTCTCACCATTAACCTTGCGCCATGAACATCACCTGCGCCGACTGTGGCTGTCTCGTCGATCGCGGGACCATCACCCGCCCATGCAACATTTACCCGGCGTGCTGCTGCGCCGACCTCCCCGTCGCCACGACCGATTCAAACTGACCCACTACCCGCTCCTGCAGTTCGGCGGCACACCGCTAGCGTGAACGGCGTGGACGAACAACCGCTCGATCTCGCCCCCGGCTCACCGGAGCTCCGGTTCACTCCGGAGCTCCTCTCGGAGATCGAGGCAGAGCTGCACGACGTCGAGGCCGCCATCGAGTCGCTGCAGCTCGACCGGGTCGTCGCCCCGTAGATCGATCGCCGCGGGCGGCCGCGTCGACGCAACGCCGTGGTCCTCCTGCTCCGCCGGACTCGGGCTCGGCTCACCGTTCACGGCGTCCGCCGGCGTCTCGCCGGTCGGACGGTGTCCAGCGGCCCAGATGACGCCGTCGAGGAACGCCGACGCTTCGACTTGGCGTTCGTAGCGGGCTTCGAGCGTTTTGAACGCCGCGCCGTGGTCGGCGTGCACGAGGTGCGCCAGCTCGTGCACGAGCACGGCGTCGACGACCCAGTCGGGCATACCGATCATCCGCTCCGACAGCCGGACCGAACCGTCGTCGATGCTGCACGAACCCCACCGGGTGGTCTGGTTCGCGACCCATCGAACGGACGAGGGCACCGGAAGGTCGTACCGCTTCGCCAGGCCGGCCGCCCGCGTCATCAGATCGCTCGCCGCATGTGTCCGTTTGCGGGCGAAGCGTGCCTGCATGCGGTCGACGAACTCGTTCGCCTCGCCGTCGGACAGCCACGAGGGAACCGTGAGCTCGAGCACGCCTTCGACAAGGCGGGCGCTGACGCTGCGCTTGCGTCTCCGTGACCGGAGGACACGGACCGGATACGGGTCGGCGGGCGGCTCGGGCGCGCGTCGGGGGCTCACAACGCCGTACCCGATCGTCTCGTCGACGGATCACGGAGATTGACCCTGGCACCGCCGCGTACTTCGCCCCCGACGAGGAAGAACCAGCGGCCACCAAGGTTTCCGACCGGCTTCGGCTCGACGTGGTGCAGCCGTTCGAGCGTGCGGATCACCCCGCCATGGCTGACGACGATCACCGCAGCACCTCCGGCGACGGCTTCTTCGCAGGCCGTCCGAAGCGCCGCCGAGATGCGGGTTCGAAACGAGTCTTCGTCCTCGCCATCCGGCAGTTGCGAGATGGTTCCGTCCCGCCATCGGGTCAGCATGCCCGGCCATTCGCGTTCGATCTCTTCGGTGGTCTTCCCCGACCAGGCTCCGACGCCGCGCTCCCGGAATCCGGCGTCGATCCGCATCGGCGGGGCATCGAGCGCTCGGGTGATCGGCGCCGCCGTTTGGCGCGCCCGCAAGAGGTCCGATGCCACGACCCGCACGGGCAGGGAACGGGGCCAGGTGGCCAGTTCCGCCGCGGCCGCCGTCGCCTGGCGATGTCCGTCATCGGCCAGGTCGATGTCGGCCCATCCCTGCCACCGCTGTTCGGCGTTCCAGATCGACAGCCCATGACGGAGAACCAGAACCCCGGGTGTGCGAAAGCCCGCCCGGGCGGAGCGGCGACGGACCGATGGCGTCGGGGGTGACGGGTTGGGGCGGCTCGGCATACCCTTCGAGTGAAGCACGCGGGAATGACTGTGCCGTCTCACTGTTCACCGCGGCCGACGCGACCACCGACGATCCCGGTGTTCGCGACCATGTGGAACGGGTGGCGCGGCGACGGCACCGCAACTGCCGGGGCGGCCACCGAAGCGGCCAACTACCCTGAGGTCATGGCCAGACTGCGTCTCTTCGCCCAGGCTCGGGAGGCGGCGGGAACGAAGGAGTGGCACGCTCCGGCGGCAACAGTCGGCGACCTCCTCGATGCCGCGGTTTGCGAGTTCGGTCCGAACTTTGCCCGTGTCCTGCCGCACTGCCGGGTCTGGGTTGACGGGGAGCCGGCCGAGCGGGCCACGGCGGTCGGCGACCACCAGGAGGTAGCCGTCCTTCCTCCGGTTTCCGGCGGCTGATCTCCCGTGCCTCGCCGTCGTGCCCGGGCGGGCGCCACCGTGGCCGTCCCCGGCACTAGCGTGGTTGACGTGCCCAATCGTCATCTCACCCGGGTCCTGTCGCCCGACTACCTCAACGGGCTGCCCGAGTGGTCCGACGACGAAGTGCGGGCGCGTCGTACCGAGTGCCACGAGCTCGAGGAAGCGGCGTCGTACCTCCGTCGGCTGACCCAGACGCACCTGGACATCATCGGGGCGGAACTCGATGGCCGTCGTCGGGGAGAGATCTCCGACAGCACCTTGGTCGAGCGGCTCACGCGGGTCCTCTCCTCGAGCGGCGAGGCGTCACGCGGGGCCCGAGGGCGCCTCATGAGCGACAACCCGCGAGACGACCAGGAGGCCTGGGCCGAAGGCCGGGCCCGCAAAGCGATGGGGGGCCACGCGATCGAGTCCGTCGGCGACCTCGACGACGCCGCGCTGTCGCTGCTCACCGAGTCTCTGATCCAGCTCGAACGTGACGTCAGCGGCGAACGCCGTCGGCTCCACGAGGTATACGACGCGATCCAGGCCGAACTGGTACAGCGGTACAAGACTGGCCGGAGCAGCGTCGACCGCCTGTTGCGGTAGCTGCTTCGTGGGCTGATGAAGACCCGAGAGGAACCCGGCCGACGGCCGGACGACGGCGATGACGATGACGACGGCGCGGAGCGCGACGAACCGCGCCTCGGTCCGATCAGCCTGGGCAGCTTCATCCGGGAGCAGCGACGGGTCGCCCGCCTGTCGCTCCGGAAGCTGTCGGACATGGCCGACATCTCGAACCCGTATCTCAGCCAGATCGAGCGTGGCCTCCGCAAGCCCTCAGCGGAAATCCTCCAGCAACTTGCCAAGGCACTGCGGATCTCGGCGGAGACCCTCTACGTCCAGGCCGGCATCCTCGACGAGAAGCAGCCCGGTGGTCCGGATCTCGTCACGGCGATCCAGGACGAGACCACGCTGACGGACTCCCAAAAACGTGCGCTCCTGCAGATCCTGCGGTCGTTCCAGGCCGAGAACCTGGCCGCCGACGCCGGCTCGGGCCAATCGTCGCGCTGAGGGCCAACGTCCGCCCGGCGGGAACACCGCCGACCTCGGTGACGTTGTTGCAGTGGTCGGGCTACGGTTCGACTCTCTCCTTTCCGGTTGTTCGGCGGTCGCGGCGCACGTCGTCATGTCCGTCGTTCGGCTCTCTCTAGCTCCCAGGTTCGACCAAAGCATGCGCGTCGTCGTCCTTTCCCTGCACACGTCCCCCCTCACCCAGCCCGGCACCGGCGACGGCGGCGGCATGAACGTCTACGTCCGTGAACTCTCCACCGCGCTTGCCCGTGCCGGCGTGGAATGCGACGTGATGACTCGGGCCACCTCTCCCCTTGATCCGGCGGTGATCGCCGTGGAGCCCGGCTTTCGGGTGCACAACATCGCCGCCGGTCCGATGGCACCAGTACCGAAGGAGGATCTGCGTCCACTGGTCCCGGTGTTCGCGGCGGCCGTCAAGGCGCGTATGGAGGCCGAAGGGATCCGAGCCGACGTGTTCCATGCGAATTACTGGCTGTCGGCCGAGGCCGGACATCTTCTCAAGCACGAGCTCGATGTCCCGCTGGCGATCACCTTCCACACGCTCGCCCGCGTGAAGTCGGAGACGAACGACCCCGAACCGGAGGACCGCGCCCTCTCGGAGGCTGCGGCGATCGGGTGCAGCGACATGATCCTCGCGAACACCACCGTCGAAGCCGAGCAGCTCGTCCGCCTCTACGGCGCCGACCCCACCCGCATCGAAGAAGTGCCGCTCGGTGTCGACCACGCGTTCTTCTCCCCCGGGAGCCAAGCCGGGGCGCGCGCTGCGCTGAAGCTCGACGACGCCCCCCTGTTGCTGTTCGTCGGCCGGCTGCAGGGTCTCAAGGGGGCGGACCTGGCGATCGAATCGCTCGCCGCGTCGCGCCATCGCAATGCCAAGCTGCTTCTGTGCGGCGGGCCGAGCGGGGTCGACGGCCAGCGCTACGTCGACGACCTGCACGTGCTCGCCTCGCGTCTCGGGGTGGCCGACCGTCTCCGATGGGTCACGCCGAAGCCCCATCACCTTCTGAGCACCTACTACCGGGCTGCCGATGCTGTGCTGGTTCCGAGCCGATCGGAGTCGTTCGGTCTGGTGGCGCTCGAGGCCGGCGCCTGTGGCGTGCCGGTCATCGCCGCGAAGGTCGGCGGGTTGGTCACCATCGTGGAGGACGGGTTGACCGGCTACCTCGTCGACGGACGCGACCCGCAGGTCTGGGCCTCGCGGATCGATGCGGTTCTGAACGATCCGGACCTCGGAGCGATGGTCGGCGCCGCTGCGGCGCTTCGGTCGCGGCGCTACGCCTGGAGCACCACGGCGGCACGTCTGCGCCGGCTCTACGGTGACCTGTCGATGCGGTCGCTCGTGCAGTGCGTCTGACCGAGCCGGCCATGCCCGAGATCGCTCTTCCTCCGGATCACCTCCGCGCCGACTCCGTTGCCCTGCTCGAATCGTGGACCGACGGTCTCCGCCGCGAGCATCCCGTCGTTACCAGCGTGGAGCGTGACGCCGACGTCGACCGGTGGTACGTGCGGACGCGCAGCGAGGCCAAGACGGTGACCACGGTCTGGTTCACCGTTCGGGAGCGGACCCTGCACTTCGAGTCGTACTTCCTTCCGATGCCCGAAGACAATGTCGCAGCGGTGTACGAGTACCTCCTTCGAGCGAACGCCAGGCTCTACGACATGCGCTTCTCGATCGGTCCGGAAGACGCGACCTATCTCAGCGGTGTCGTCCCGCTTCGGGGACTTCTCGCCGGGGGGATCGCCGAACTCGATCGGCTGCTCGGATCGGTGTATGCGGCCAGCGAGGAATGCTTTCCCACCGCCGCCCGCCTCGGGTTCCCGGCGCGCTTCGCTTCCTGAAGCTCGCCGGCGGCGGGTTGGATCGGTCCCGGCCCGGGTAATCCGGTACTTCGGAGAGGATCTGTTTGCGTCGTGGGATGACGATCGATATGTTTCTTCGTACAGGAAGTCCGGTGGCGTCTGCTGGATGGTTCGTTCGGGGAAGTGCGAACCATACGGTGCAGCCTCCGGACTTTCTCTTTTTCCGCCCGGAGCAGTTGTTCCGATCCGGCGGAGGGCGTCCGGCGTAGGGTTGGCGACCATGACGAAGCTGTTGGTTGTGGGTGGCGGGAAAATGGGCGAGGCGCTCATTGCTGGGCTGATCGGCTCGGGACGATTGTCTGCGTCGGAGTTCCTCGTCGTCGAACCGGACGGCCCTCGCGCCGCCGCCCTCACCGCGGCCCACGGAGTGACCACGGCGTCGGGTCTGGAGGACTGTGCGCTCGATGCGAAGACGTTCGATGCGTTGATCGCGGTGAAGCCGGGGACCGTCGCCGACGTCTGCCGCGAGCTCGCCGGCCGGGTCGGGCGGGTCCTGTCGATCGCCGCGGGCGTCACGACCGCAACGATGGAGGCGGCGCTGGGCGCCGAGACTCCAGTCGTCCGCTCGATGCCGAACACGCCCGCTCTCATCGGGGCCGGCGCCTCGGCAATCGCTGCGGGCCGCTACGCTTCCGATGACGACCTCGACTGGGCGGCCGGCATCCTCGGCGCGGTCGGACTGGTCGAGCGGGTCGACGAGAAGCTCCTCGACGCCGTGACCGGTCTCTCGGGGTCCGGCCCGGCCTATCTCTTCCTCATTGCCGAAGCGCTCGTCGACGGTGGCGTGTCTCAGGGGCTTCCCCGTTCGGTAGCCGTGGCGCTGGCCCACCAAACGATCGCCGGCGCCGGCCGTCTGCTGGTTGCGTCCGGTGACCAAGCCGCGCAACTGCGCGCCAATGTGACCTCCCCCGGCGGAACGACCGCGGCCGGTCTCCGAGCACTCGAATCGGCAGGTGTTCGGAGTGCGTTGATCGAAGCAGTCGCCGCGGCGACGGCCAGAGCGCACGAACTCGCGTGAGAATCGCTGCCGGGCATCCCCCCGTCGCGCTCCGCCCCTGAACGGGGTGCGCCCTGTCGGCCGGTCGGGTGGGTCCCGTTGGGGGGACCCCTATCCTCGATGACAACCATGTCGCCGAACTCATCAACGACCTCGTCCCCGACCATTTCGTTCCTCACCGACTACGGCCTCACCGATGAGTTCGTCGGCGTCTGCCGATCGGTGATCCGTCAGCTCGCGCCAACTGCGATGGTCATCGATATCAGCCACGACGTGGCTGCCCACGATGTACGGGCCGGATCGCTCACCCTGGTGCGGGCGGTGCAGTACCTGGCCGACGGCGTGGTGCTCGCCATCGTCGACCCGGGTGTCGGCACGTCCCGCCGGGCCATCGCGGTCGAAGCCGGCCCCATGACGTTCGTCGGACCGGACAATGGACTGCTCGCCCCGGCCGTCGCCTTTCTCGGCGGAGCGACCCGTGCGGTGCATCTGAACAATGCTGACTTCCATCTCAGTGCGCCGGGAGTGACATTCGCCGGACGCGACGTGTTCGCTCCGGTCGCCGCACAACTCGCCAATGGGGTCGCGTTGACGGACCTCGGCGATCTGATCGATCCTGCCGGGCTCGTGCCGGGAGTGATCCCGCTCACCAGGACGGACGACGGGGTGATCCATGCGGAAGTGCTGTGGGTGGACCGGTTCGGGAATGCGCAGCTCAACGTCGACCCGGACGATCTCGGCCCCGGTGCGACTGCGGTGTCCGTCGAGTTCGGGACCACGATTCGGACCGCGCACATCGCCGAGACGTATGCCTCGATCGGCACCGGCGCGATCGGTTTGGTGACGGACTCCTACGGGATGCTGTCCGTCTGCCTCGACCGCCGTTCGGCCGCCGATGAGCTGGGGCTGGGCCCGGGCGTCGCCGTTTCGCTCAAGCGGCTCTAGTGTCCCGAATCGCACGTCAGCTGCGGAATCCTCGGCCAGATTGGGCCGTGGCGGCGTCCCCGTCGTTGCGGTTGGGCAGGCAGGCGCTGCCTGCTGCGTCCGTGCCACGACGAAATCCGACTCGCGAATGCCGTGAGCCACTCACGGCTCGGGACACCAGTGGTGGCGGCGCCGATGCGCCGACGTTTGGCCGGTCGGATCGGCGCTGCTGCGCGAGACTCAGGACCCTCATGCGACCTGCCACAACGATTGTTCTCGCCGTTCTCCTCGTTGCACTGTTCGGCGCGGCCATTTTTCAGTTCCTGAGCGGGGACCTCACCGGAGGCGGCTCGACGAACAGCACCGTGCCCGCGAGGGTCAGCGTCTCGACGGTCACCGCGACCGAGGCGGACTGACGATGCCACGATCGGCCGTCCCCTCCGCGCCGCGGCGTCGCGCCCGGCGGGCGTTCCCCGGCGTGAAGCTCGCGGTCGTTCGATGAACCTCGCAACGATCATCGGAACGCACCCGGCCGACGCTCCGGCGCTTCGCTTCGGCGACGAGATCGTCACCTACGGAGCGCTTCGGGCCGAGGTGGGTGCGCTCCGCGGAGGGCTGATCGCCATTGGCCTTCGTCCGGGGGATCGGGTCGTGCTCGTGATGACGTCCGGTCGACAGTTCATCGTCAGCTACTTCGCGTTGCTCGGTGCCGGTGCGGTCGCCGTGCCGCTGAACCCGCAGAGCCCGACTGCAGAAGTACTTCGTGAGATTGCGGCGGTGCGACCGAGCATGCTCATCGTGGGACCGATGGGCGCGGTGACACTCAGTGGGCAGCTCGACGGTCACCCGGACATCACCGTGATTGCGCCGACGAGCGCGGCGATGGCGAACGCGGTCGACTTCGAGACGGTCGCCGCCGGGACAGCCGGTCCGATCGTGGAACGGAACGATGCCGACCTCGCGGCGCTGATGTTCACCAGCGGCACGGCCGGATCGCCGAAGGCCGCAATGCTCACGCACGGCAACCTCCGGGCGAACCTCGAGCAGATGCAGTCGCTCGGTGACGCCAACCTGACCTCGACCGATGTCGTCCTCGCCATACCGCCGCTGTTCCACATCTACGGGCTCAATGCGACGCTCGGCGTCACGCTCGCCGCGGGTGGCTGCGTGGTCCCGGTCGATCGGTTCGACCCCAGCACCGCAGTTGCGACGATCGAGTCGGCAAAGGTCACCGTGCTGGCGGGGGCGCCTCCGGTCTACGACGCGCTCGTGTCTCTTCCGGCCGAGGCGGCGACGAAGGCCCAGTTCGCCTCCGTGCGTCGGGCGATCTCCGGAGCGTCGAAACTCGATCCGGCGACCGGACGCGGGTTCGCCGAGCGTTTCGGCGTTCCGGTGGGGGAGGGATACGGCTTGACCGAGGCGTCGCCGGTCGTGACGGCGGCCACGGCGTCCTCGCCCAAACCGGGAACCATCGGTGCGCCTCTGCCCGGCCTGTCCGTGCGTCTCATCGACGAGTCCGGCGACGATGCACTCGTCGGCGATGCCGGCGAGATCTGGGTCAAGGGCCCGAACGTGTTCCCGGGATATTGGGAGGACTCCGTCGCCACGGCCAAGGTCCTCACCGCCGACGGCTGGCTACGTACCGGCGACATTGCGGTCGCCGATTCGGACGGCGAGCTCACGATTGTCGACCGGGCGAAGGATCTCCTCATCGTGTCGGGTTTCAACGTCTATCCGGCGGAGGTCGAAGAGGTGCTGGCATCGCACCCGGACGTCCTCGAAGCGGCGGTCATCGGCGTGCCGCACCCGCATACGGGGGAGAGCGTCCGGGCATTCGTGGTCCCCCGACCCGGGGTGATCATCGAAGCCGATGCCCTCATTTCGTTCGCGATGCGTCAGCTGGCCCGTTACAAGTGCCCGACCTCCGTCACGGTCGTTGCGGAACTCCCGAAGGGCCTGCAGGGCAAGGTCCTCCGCCGGGCGCTTACGGACTGAAGGCCACTGCTCCGACGTCGATCGTCGACATTCGCGTGCTCGGGCGGGGGCGTGACCCGGTGAGCAGGAAACCGAGGAACAGCAGCACCACACCAGCGGCGAGGGTGATCGAGAACGCGCGCATCTCACCGAATCTGGCATTGAGCGTTCCGCTCGCCGAAAGGGTTGCCGTTCCGAGCGCAAGGAGGCCGAGACCTCCCGCGCGTCGCCGCGCCAGGGAAGGGTGCATACGGTCGCGTGAACGGATGACGCCGACGACCCCGATGATCGTGCCGACGAAGACGATGAATGCCGAGACTCCCGACCCGAACGCGGCGAAGAGACGAGGGCCGATCGGGAACACCTCCTTGCCACGAGGCAGATCCCTGCCGTCCACCCCGGCGGTGAACGGCGAGGCCATCACGACACCGACGGCGAGAGCAGAGAAGAGCGACACGGTCCAGAAAACGGGGTTGGCGAATCGACGGGGCAACTGGAGCTGGAGCTGCCCGGCGGCGAGGAACGGGACGTTGATGATGGCCCCGAAGGCATAGAACACCCGGAACGTGACCCCGTTCCATCCCGCCATGGCGCCGTACCCGAGGGCAGCGGCTCCGATGAAGAACATGAAGAGCGAAAGCGACCAGGACAGATCCTGCGGGCGGCGGCGGACCAGCCACCGCTCGAACGTCGAGGCGCTGAAGGCGAGTGCGACGAGGGCTGCGGCGATGGCGAGCGCGGTCGTGAGCACGTGCCCATTGTCGTCGACACGGGCGGGTAGCGGTCAACGTCCGCACGTCGCAGAGCATCACCGGTGCCGCCGGATGCGGTCAGGATCATTCCGGGCGGTCGGGAGCTTGTGAATTGATGCACAAGCGGTTTAGCGTTGTCGTCGTGTCCAAGGAAGTGCGTCGGATCCCCGACGCCACCATCGCTCGTCTTCCCCGGTATCACCGGGCGCTGCTGGAGCTGGCGGCGTCGAAGACGGCCACGGTCTCCTCCGATGAGCTGGCCGATCTCGCCGGCTTCAACGCCGCCAAGGTCCGCAAGGATCTCAGCTACCTCGGGACCTACGGCACCCGCGGCGTCGGCTACGACGTGGATAACCTCCGTCGCCAGATCGGCCGTGAGCTCGGACTCACCGAGAGTTGGCCCGTGGTCATCGTCGGCATCGGAAACCTCGGACGCGCCCTGGCCACGTACAGCGGGTTCGCCATGCGCGGCTTTCGGATTGCCGCCCTCCTCGATGCGGATCCGACCAAGTCCGGCCAGATGGTCGGGAGCCTGTCCGTGCGCCCGTCATCGGATCTGGCAACCATCGTCGAGGCCGAACAGGTGGCCATAGGGATCATCGCCACTCCCGGGGTCGCGGCCCAAGACGTCGCCGATCAGCTCGTGGCCGCCGGGGTGCGGTCGATCCTGAACTTCTCGCCGGCGGTGCTCAATGTGCCCGAAGGCGTCGCCGTTCGTGGCGTGGATCTGGCCGTCGAACTCCAGGTTCTCAGCTACTACCAGCACCACCGCGACGATCTCGGCGCCTCCGCGTGAGCCTGCCCCGGGACTCGTCCCCCCGACATCGGTCACACGTGTTTGGCGGTCGGGCCGAGATGCGAAAGACTGTTGGATCGTGAGCGCTCGAACCACCGCCGACCTGGGGATGCGCTGATGTCCCTCGTCGTCGTGGGCCTCCATCATCGCAGCGCGCCGATCGAAGTGCTCGAGCAGGTGACCATTTCGCCCGCCGGCCTGGCCAAGGCCCTCCACGAGCTTCGCAGCGGCGACGACATCGCCGAAGCGGTCATCGTCTCCACCTGCAACCGCACCGAGATCTATGCCGTGTGCGAAACGTTCCACGGAGCGCTCGCCCAGCTGCACCGGTTCCTCACCGATCGGTCCGGGCTCTCGATCGACCAGATCGCACCGCATCTACACACGTCCTACGACGACGCCGTAGCCCGACACCTGTTCACGGTCGCGTCGGGTCTCGATTCGGCGGTTGTCGGCGAAACGGAAATTCTCGGCCAGGTACGCGCCGCGTTCGACGCCGCACTCGTCCAGCAGAGCGCCGGACCGCACCTGTCATCGCTCTTCCGGCACGCGCTCGAAGCCGGCAAGCGGGTCCGGACCGAAACCGGGATCTCCCGCGGCACGGCGTCCATCTCGCACGCCGCTGTGGAGCTCGCCGCCGATCGTCTCGGATCGCTGACCGGCCGTTCGGTGCTGGTGCTCGGGGCGGGCGAGATCGGTGTCTCCATGGCCACCTCGCTGCAGTTCGCCGGCGTCGGAGAAGTGTTCGTGGCGAACCGCACCCGTCAGAAGGCAGCGAACCTGGCACAGCGCATCGGTGCGATCGAAGTGGCCCTCCACGATCTACCGACCACACTCGAGCAGGTCGACCTGCTGCTCACCGCCACGTCGTCCGACACCCACGTACTCGGCCGTGACGACCTCGAAGCGGTGATGGAAGCCCGCGGTGGGCGTCCCCTGCTGGTCGTTGACACGGGTCTGCCCCGCGACGTCGAGCCGAACGCCGGTGAGGTACCCGGCGTCACCCTGCTCGACCTCGACGCGATCCGAGCGTTCGTCGAGATCGGGCTCGAGGGTCGTCGACGCGAAATCGACCAGGTCCGCGAGATCGTGGTGGAAGAGGTCGACCGGTATCGTGCCGGCGCGTCGGCCCGCCTCGTGGCCCCCGTCCTCGTTGCCATGCGCGACCATTTCGAAGTGGTCCGCGCCGCCGAAGTCGACCAACTCGATTCGCGGCTGCGCCATCTGTCCGCGGCCGACCGGGATCTCGTCGAGCAGTTCACCAAGCGGCTCGTCGCGAAGCTCGTGCACACTCCGACGGTGCGGTTGAAGGAAGCGGCGGGAACGACTCGGGGGACGCGGATGGCCGATGCTCTTCGCGTGCTCTTTGATCTCGATCGTGAGGATGATTCGCCCGAACTCGGCGAGGCTGTTCGTCCTCCGCACGAATGAGCAGGGTGCTCCGCGCCGCGACCCGGTCCAGTCCGTTGGCTCGCTGGCAGACGGCGTTCGTCACCGAGCGTCTGGCGCGTCGGGGAATCGAGGTGGTCGAGGTGCTCGTCGACACGCTCGGGGATCGGACGCAAGCGGCGAACACCCCACTGCACTCGATCGGCGGGCAAGGCGTCTTCGCGAAGGAGATCCAGCAGGCCGTTCTGGACGGGCACGCGGACATCGCCGTGCATTCTGCGAAGGATCTCCCGGCGGTCACTCCCGACGGTCTGACCCTGGCGTGTGTGCCGGTCCGCGGGGATGTCCGCGACATTCTCATCGGGTCGACGATCGCCGACCTTCGACCGGGAGCCGTCGTCGGAACCGGTTCCGTTCGCCGAAGAGCCCAACTTGCTCATATGCGCGCTGATCTTCAGTTCGCTGAGCTTCGTGGCAACATCGGGTCCCGTCTGGCGAAGGCCTCACAGTTCGACGCAATCGTCCTCGCGTTGGTACCCCTTGGTCGCCTGGGGTTCGACGACGTTCGAGGCGAGATCCTCTCGACGGAGTTGATGCTGCCCATGGTGGGCCAGGGTGCCATCGGCGTCGAGTGCCGGGTCGACGACGACTCAACGCTCGCTGCGCTTTCTGGCATCGATGACGACGCCGCCCACACCGCAGTGCTCTGCGAGCGTTCGTACCTGCGCCGTCTCGGCGGTGGCTGTGAGCTCCCAGTCGGAGCACTCGCCCAGATCGACGGTGACGAGATCCTTCTCGACGCGCTCGTGGCGGCGTATGACGGCTCGATCATCGTGCGTCGCTCCCGCCGGGCGCCGATCGCGCACGCGGTGCGTCTCGGAAACGAGCTGGCCGAAGAGGTGCTCGCGCACGGCGGCTCGGCCCTGCTCGAGCTCGTCGGCTGAGCGCAGTTGTTCCTGCGATGACGCGTGATCGCCCTCTGGCCGGTCGCTCCGTGGTGGTGACCCGTGCCGCAGAACAGGCCGGCCCGTTCGTCAGGTCGTTGCGCGACCTTGGCGCGGCGGTCGTCGAGATGCCGGTGATCCGGATCGTCGACCCTGATGACGGAGGTGCCGCACTGTTGGCACGAGTCAAAGATCTCGCCCTGTACGACTGGGTCGTGCTCACGTCTCCGAATGCGGCCGAACGGTTCCTCCGGGCGGTCGACGAGTTGGCGATCGGGCAACCGGACCTGATGATCGCGTGCGTGGGCCCAGGCACTGCGACCGTCGTCCGTGACGGTGGCCGAGTGGTCGCACTCGTGGCCGACCGCGCCGTCGGCGAGGGCCTCGTGGAGTCCTTCCCGAATGGTCCGGGTCGCGTTCTGCTGCCCCGCGCCGCAGTCGCCCGGAACGTCGTCCCCGATGGACTTCGGTCACGGGGATGGACCATCGACGAGGTCATGGCCTACCGCACGGAGCCGGTGCCGGCGGATCCGGCGGTACGGGCAGCGGTCGGCGACGCTGATGCGATCGCCTTCACGTCGTCGAGCACGGTAAGGGCCTTCGTGACGTCGCTCGGCACCGACGCGTTGCCGCCGATCGTGGTGTCCATCGGCCCCGAGACCACGGCGACCTTGATCGAGCACGGTGTGCGACCGTTCCGAACCGCGGATCCCCACACCCTCGACGGCCTACTACGTGCCCTCCTCGAGTCGTTGAGGTAGCGAGCCCCCTCCTCCGTCACGGGGCTTGCCCAACCACGGAGTGGGTGGGTGGGAAAAGGAGTGGAGGGGGGCGCGGAGTCACCTGCATCGGTGGTAAGGGCTTGCCGAACCAAGGAGTGGAGGGGTGGCGCCGATGGGGCCCCGCCCCGAGGAACGGAGACCCGGTTCGACGGAGGAGAACAACGGGCGAGTACCGCAGCGGGTGGGGAGGATCGGTGACAGGACCCCGCAACGGAAACAGGGAGCACCGATGCCTCCGGAACGGAAACAACTGTTCCGTAGCGCGAACGGGGCGAATTCGGGTCTCCGCCTCGCTGCGGGTGGGTACGGTGGTCGGCCATGTCCGACGCCTCTGTCCACGTCAACGCCTTCCAGTCCCATGTCGCCGAGATCGAAGGCCGTCCCGGCTACGTCCGATCGGCGGCATTCGCCGTCGGATTCGCCACCGTTGCGCCGTCCGGCAAGGTGCTCGACACCGCGTTCCCGGTCGTCAACC
>JANMYF010000220.1:0-18400 GCA_031381685.1 Acidimicrobiia bacterium | reverse complement strand
CCCGAACACGAGGCAGTCGTCCACCGCCAGGTGGGTCTTCAGCGTTTCCTCGACCTCTTCGGCGAACACCTTCTCGCCTGCGGTGTTGATGACCTGCGAGCCGCGTCCGAGGAGCGAAATCGTGCCGTCGGCCTCGACCGTTGCGAAGTCACCGGGGAACGACCAGCGCACGCCGCGGATGACTCGAAAGGTGCGCTCCGACTTCTCCGAATCCTTGTAATAACCGAGCGGAACACCTTGGGACAAGGCGACCATCCCGACTGTCCCCGAGCCTCGCACGACGGGCTGGTCATCCTCATCGAACACCTGGGTCGTTGGGCCGATCCTGAACGACGCCGTCTGGGCCGGTGCGTCCTTGGTGTGGATCGATTGCCCCATCGTTCCTTCTGTGGCGGCGATGATGTCGAGAATGATCAGCTGGGGGATGTGACCGACAAGAGCATCTTTCATGTCTCGGGAGAACATTGCTCCGGACGAGGCGATCACCTGCATCGTGTCGAGCTTCCTCGGATGACCGGCAGCCCGGTCGTCGTCGAGCACTCGCACCATCGGTCGACTGAAGGCGTCGCCGACGACCGTGATCATCGTGACGGATTCGCGTTCAACGGTGTCCCAGACCTCGACCGGGTCGAACCTTCGGCCGCCGGTCAACACGATGCAGCCGCCGAACAACTTGGGAGGGGTGCAGCCGATGCCCATACCGGTTCCGTGCATGAGCGGACACGGGACCATCGAACGTGGAAGACGACCTTGCGAAGCAAGGCGCGCCGCTGTCGCCGGCATGTCATCCGGAGATTGCGGAGGCAGGCCGAGTAGGGAAGCGAGACCGCCCAGCCCGGCGAGGACGCCTCCCCCGACGGCACCCATTACGCCTTTGGGAAGGCCGGTGGTGCCTCCGGTGTAGAAGAGGGCAAGGTCGTCAGGAGATCGAGTGATCCTCGGGGCAGGACTCGCTTGCGCGATCACCTCGTCGTAGGAATGGGAACCATCGGTGTACGTATCATCGTCTCGGACTTCGATCCAGGCTTTGACGAGTGGCAGTCGACCTCGGACCTTGTCGATCTGCACACCGAGGCTCGAGTGGTACACAACCGCTTCGCTGTCGGAGTTCTCGAGAAGATAGGCGAGCTCGTTTTCGAGGTAGCGGTAGTTGACGTTCACTGGCACGGCCCGGAGCTTCAGCGCGGCGAAGTGGGTTTCGAGGTATGCCGGGGAGTTGAACAGATACATGGCGACCTTCGAACCCTTGCCGATGCCCGAGTCGGAAAGGAACCCGGCAAGACGCGCCGACCTTTGCTCGTGCTCCGACCAGGTGTGTCGTACCCCGTGTTGAACGACAGCTTCCTGGTCACCGATCGTGTCGGCCAGCGCTTCCCAGATGGTGGCGAAGTGAGTTTCCACAGCAAGGACCTCCTAGTGTCCCGAATCGTAAGTAGCTCGCGGAATTCGCGAGTCAGATTTCGTCGTGGCAAGGACGCAGGAGGCAGCGCCTGCCTTGTCCAACCGCAACGACGAGGACGCCGCGACGGCGGAATCTGGCCGAGAATTCTGCAGCGGACTTGCGATTCGGGACACTAGCCAGCCACGCGTGATGGCGCGCTGCGTGGCGTGAAGCGGATCGGAAGGGCCCTCATCGGACGGAGGAAGAAGCTCGGATCATGCAGCGGTCGGGGTGCGTCGCCGTCGAGTTCGATGTGTTCCGTGCGATCGAGCAGGATCTCGAACGCGCTCGTCATCTCCTGACGGGCCAGGGCGGCTCCGAGGCAGAAGTGCGCGCCGAGACCGAACGCGATGTGTTGGTTGGCGTTGTCGCGCGTGATGTCGAACCGGTCGGGATCGTTGAAGATGGCCGGATCCCGGTTCGCTGCGCCGTAGCGGACCATCACCGATGAACCACCCGGGATCTCCGCACCGGCGACCCGGGCCGGACAGGTCGATGTGCGCCACAGTCCTTGCACCGGGCTGTCGAAGCGCAACGCCTCCTCGATGAAGTTGGGGAGCAGTTCAGGCCTGGACCGCAGGAGCGTCTGCTGATCCTGGTGCGTCGCCAGCAGATGCATGGCAGTGGCCAAACCGCCCGTGGTCGTCTCGAAGCCGCCCGTGACGAGCTGATGCAGGAGGTCCTGGAGCTCGTTCATGGTGAACGGTTCGCTGTCGGCGTGGGCATGGACGATCAGCGAGATCAGATCGTCGCCCGGCTCGGCCCGTCGCCGTTCGCATTCGGCGGCGAGGTAGTGCTGCGCTTCGAGCTCGACCTCCACTTCGGCCATCGCTTCTTCCATCGTCATGTGCGGGCGGTTGGCAAGACAGAGCATCGCTTCGGCCCAGCGGCGGAACGTCTTGTACTGCGAACGATCGAGGCCCAACTGCTCGGCAATGAAGATGCCCGGGAGTGGAAGCGCGACGTCGGCGACGAACTCGCACCGACCCGCGTCGATGAACTGGTCGATCAGCTCGTGGACGATGCTCTCGATGTGCGGCACCATCGACCGGACGCGAGCCGGCGTGAACACCCGGTTCAGCACCTTGCGGTATCGCGTATGGACCGGCGGGTCTGTTCGCTGCAGGGTGACCGCCCGACCCCATCCACGCTCGGCCAGCGCCCGGACGTAGGCGACAGCGACCGGGTTCACTCCGGCCGTGCGGCGGGCAGGAGCACTCGAGAACGTGACCGAATCGGTGAGGGTCGCCCGGGCTTCCTCCATGCCGCCCACGACGTAGAGGTCGACGTCCTCCTCGTGCCAGACCGGGCAGACTGCGAGGCGTTGCGCGTAGTACCCGAACGGGTCGTCCTGGATGTCGAGGTCGCTCAGCTTGGCCACGTTCGAACGGTAGCGAACCGGACCCTTCCGTGCGTCATCCTGGAAGGAGGAGCACGTTCTCCGGGCGTAGTCGCCCCGTTGGGTGAGCTGTGCACCGCTACCGGTCGGGTGCGGGCCGGAACACCGGGATGGCCTCGCTGTCGTCGGGACGCTCGAACGCCACGACCACCGTCATTCCGCCGGTGACGCGATCCACATCGACACCCATGAGCGCGCTAGCGATCCAGGGCCCCTCGGCGAGCTCGACCGTGGCGATGATCCGCGGCTCGGGCGTGGTTCCGTCGGGCGACGGCTTGGCGTGCAGGACAACCCAAGATTGGAGCCGGCCGGTACCGGCGGCCGGTGTCCATTCGAAGCCTTCGGAGAGGCAGTCAGTGCACATAGGAATCTCCGGCGCTCGGACGTGCGCGCAGGCAAGGCATCGGCGCAGCAGCAGAACCCCGCGAGCTGTTCCGTCGAAGAACTCAGCCGAGGCCTCGTCCCGCACGACGGGGGAGAGCGGGTTCGCGGTCATGTTGGTTGGTGAGGACTCATGAGCAGGGTGGAGTGGTAGTCGAGGATGCCGCCGTTGCCGCTGGTGAGCACCACATCGTGCGTGGCTACCTGGCGCTCTCCCGCTGTGCCGCGCGCCTGGAGGATGCCTTCCGAGATGGGTGTCATGCCCCACATGTAATAGGCGGACAGTTCGCCTCCTCCGGTGTTGGTTGGCAACGACCCGCCGGGTCCAAGAGCGCCGGATTCAACAAAGGGTCCGCCTTCGCCCTTGGCGCAGAAGCCGTAGTCCTCCAGTGACACGATGACGGTGTAGGTGTAGCAGTCGTAGATCTGGCACACATCCACGTCGGTAGGGGTGAGTCCCGCCATGGCGAAGGCTCGTGCGCCGGACTCGACCGCACCTGACACCTCTCCGAATCGGCAGCCCCGTTCCTGCACCAATCCGGGATGAGCCTGACCGAAGCCGTGGACGTACACCGGGGGCTGTTGCAGCGTTCGGGCCCGTTCGGCGGAGGTGACGATGACGGCGATGCCACCGTTGGACACCAGGCAGCAATCGAGCAACCGAAGCGGATCGGCGATCCAGCGCGACGACTGGTGGTCCTCGATCGTGATGGGATCCCGGAACTGGGCCATCGGGTTCATCGTGGCCCACTGCCGCTGCTGCACGGCGACTGCTCCGAACTGCTCGCTGGTGGTGCCGTAGGTGAGCATGTGCCGCCGCGCGGCCATGGCATAGCGGGGGTTGGCACCCACATAGCCGGAGGCCATCTGGATCGCCGGGAACCCCTTCAGCTGGGGCCGCCGCGCACCGTACGCCGCACCGGCTCCAACACCTTCGCGCAGCGGAGCATCGGCGAAGACGCAGGCCACAACGTCGGCCATACCGGCATCGATGGCGAGCCCCGCGTACTGGATCATGGCCCCGGCCGACGAACCAAAGGACTGGTACTCCGCGACGAGCTTGGCGTTACGGAGACCGAGTCGCCTTTGCAGCTGCAGGTTCAGGTCGCCGGGGGAGTTGACGAGCAGACCGTCGACGTCGTGCATCGTGAGCCCGGCGTCGGCCACCGCGACCTGCACGGCGTCTTGGGCGAAGCCGGCCGCTGTCCTGCCGTACACGCGACCCATGGGGGTGATGCCGAGACCGGCGATCGCAAAGTTGTTCGTCCGGCGAGGCATCGAACGGTCACCGTACGACCTGTCGTCCAACCGGAACAATTCGCTTCAGGCGGGGCGGGCAGCGTGCCATGGGCCATCCCCGGCCTGGTGAGCCACATCGGGCGGCGAGGTCGTCGAGCTCGCGATTCCCGGCCGAGCTAGCCGAAGCGGATGGGGAGCCGTTCCGGTCCCCAGATCCCGGCAGTGTTCGGCTTCCAGGTGATGTCGCCGTCCCGCCGGAGGTTCGGCATCCGTTCGGCGAGGATGGGAAGCGCTTCCTGAAGCTCGGCCCGTGCGAGCGACGCGCCGAGGCAGTAGTGGATCCCCGTGCCGAACGACATCTGCTGACCGATTCCGGGCCGGGTGATGTCAAAGGTGGCCGGGGCCTCGAACACCGCAGAGTCGAAGTTGGCGGCGACCAAGGAAACGAACATCAGTGAACCCTTGGGAAAGAACACATCGTTGAACTCGACATCTTCGGACGCGAAGCGCCCCGTGCCTCGCACCGCACCGAGGTAGCGCATGGTCTCCTCGACCGCGGTGGGGGCAAGCGCCGGGTCGTCCCGGAGCATCTGCCACTGATCCGGATAGTCAGTGAACAGAGCAATTGCGCACGCGAGTTGATTGCGCGTCGTGTCAGTTCCGGCGACGATCACCGCTTCCACCATGACCAGCAACTCCTCGGCCGACAGGCGATCGCCGGCTTGCTCGGCGGCGATGAGATCAGTGAGGAGATCGTCCGCAGGTTTGGCCCGCCGGTCGTTGATGAGCTCGGTGACATAGGCGTCCAATTCGACCCGGGCCTTCTCCATGACTGGCAGATCCTCGCGAAGGTTGTTGTTGAAGATCAGCAACAGATCGCTGGCCCACCCGCCGAAGAGCCGCCAATCCCCTTTCGGTGCCCCGAGAAGCTCACAGATGATCGGAATCGGGTACGGCTCGCAGATGTCGTGCACGAACTCGGAGGAACCGCCTTCGACGATGCCGTCGACCAACCCGTTGATGACCTGTCGCATGAACGGCCGCAGACGATCGGCGGAGCGTGGGGAGAACGCGGGCGCCACGAGTCGGCGGAGGCGGGTGTGTTCTTCGCCCTCGGCCGTCAGGATCGACGTTCGGCGGTCCTTCATCTCGGCTTCCATGCCGTTGAGTTGGGCGATCAGCTTCGCCAGCTGGTGCCATCGACGGTCTCGCAGCAGCACACTCACTTCCTCGTAGCGCGTGACCAGATAGCCGAGCGGCGTCTTTGCCAACCAGTGCTGCTGCTGCGCATCCCGGATCATCGCCTCGCGTTCTTCACGGTTCGTCGTCACCATGAGGTCGACGAAGGGAAGGTCCAGTTCACTGACGGGCGTTGGCATACCTCGACGATACTGACGGAGACGTCGACCTCACCTGTCCAGCCGAGCCGATCGGCACTCCGACATCGTGCGCGAACGCCCGTCGGCGGGCGCGAAGAACGCAAACTGCTAATAGTTGATCGGAATAGTCGGCAATTGAGCTAATCTGCCCCTTGTGACGGTGCATCTGGTCGGAGCTGGCCCCGGCGACCCCGGCTTGCTGACCGTGCGCGCCGCCGAGTTGCTCCGTCGTTGCGACGTCGTTCTGCACGATCGCCTGGTCGGCTCGGCCATCCTCGATCTGGCACCGCCGTGGGCCGAGCGCATCGACGTGGGCAAGCGACCTGGCGATAGCGAGGGCCAGGTCCGCATCAACGAACTGCTCGTCGAACTCGGCCGGCGTCACTCCTGCGTCGTGCGCCTCAAGGGCGGCGACCCCCACGTGTTCGGGCGTGCGGCCGAGGAGCTGATGGCCCTTCGGGCTGCCGGGATCGAGGCCGAGGTGGTCCCCGGGATCTCCTCGGTGCTGGCCGCGCCGGCGAGCATCGGGGTGCCCCTCACCACTCGCCTTGCCTCCAGCGGGTTCACCGTCATCACCGCACATCAGGAACCGTCGACCGATCGCACGCTCGATTGGGACGCGCTCGCCCGCTTGGGGACGACGCTCGTGATCCTCATGGGCGCGGCTCGTGCCACTGCCTTCCGCGATCGACTCCTTTCCGCCGGCATGGCACCCGGAACGCCCGTTGCGATCGTCACCGATGCCACGCTGCCGACCGAACGCGAGCAGCGTCTCACCCTCGCCGAGCTCGGCGAGGTGCCCGTGCCCAACCCGTCGGTGATCGTTATCGGGGCCGTCGCCGGCCTCGACCTCCGCTCGCCGGCGACCACCGCCGTCCACGTCCCGAACAACCTCGAGGTGCCCGCATGAGCCAGGTCATGGAACCCGTAGCTCCCACCGTCGCTCCCCGCTACGACGGTCCCATCGATCCCGAGATCGAGGCTGATGTCGCGAAGTTCGAGCGCATGCTGGCGAAGCACCGAGCCGGTGAGCTGGACGACGACGTGTTTCGTGTGTTCCGGCTCGCCAACGGCGTCTACGGCCAGCGCCAGGGCGGCACCGCCCAGATGGTGCGCGTCAAGGTGCCCTACGGGTCGATCCAGCCTGAGCAGCTCGAGGTGATGGCCGACATCGCCGAGCAGCACTCGCGGGGATGGGGGCACATCACGACGCGCCAGAACGTCCAGTTCCACTTCGTCGATCTCTCCGAGGTGCCCACCGTCCTGCGGAAGATGGGTGCGGTTGGGCTCACGGCTCGCGAGGCGTGCGGCGATACCGTCCGCAACATCCAGGGCTGTCACCTCGCCGGCGCTTGCCCCCATGAAGTCCTCGACATCACCCAGTGGGCCGAGGCGACCTTCCGGCATCTGCTCCGCAACCCCATCGGTCAGCGTCTGCCCCGCAAGTTCAAGATCAACTTCTCGGGTTGCTCGACCGATTGCGGGCAGGCCATGTTCAACGACGTCGGCGTCGTGGGGGTCACCCGAACCCGCGAGGACGGCACCGTCGAGTCCGGCTTCCGGGTGTTCCTCGCCGGTGGGCTCGGCGCCAACCCGCACCCTGCGCTCGCGATCGAGGACTTCACCTCCCGCGAAGATCTGCTTCCCACGATCGAGGCCTCGCTGCGGGTCTTCGAGCAGGCCGGAAACCGCGACAACCGCATCCGTGCCCGCATGAAGTGGCTCGTCGACACCTTGGGGTGGGACGAGGTGAAGCGGCGAGTGATCGCCCAGCGCCGCCTGCTGCCCGCATCCTCGTCGTGGCCCGGAGGCATCCCCGCCGAGGTGCTCGAGCACGGCGATATGCCGGCCGGACGCAGCAGCACCGTGGAAGCGACAGTAATCGGTCAGGGCACGCCGGTGCGCCTCGGGCGCCCGAGCGAGTACGACCGCTGGGTCGACGCCAACGTCGTCCGCGGCACCGCCAACGGAACGGTGTCGGCGTACGCATGGGCGGATCTGGGCGACATCACAACAGCGCAGTTCCGGGCACTCGCGGCGATCCAGCGTGAGTTCGATGCCGACGTGCGTCTCACGAACCGTCAGAACCTCGTGTACCGCGGTCTCACCGAGGAGCAGCTCCCGGCGTTGTATGCGCGCTTGCAGTCGATCGGGATGGACCGTCCCGGTGCCGAGCTGGTGCGCGACGTCGTGTCCTGCCCCGGTGCCGACACCTGCGGGCTCGCCATCACCCAGTCGCGTGGCCTCGCCAAGGCGATCGGCGAGCGCCTCGAGGAGGAGGGCCTGGCCGAGGTCGGCGGGGTGCGCATCAACATCTCGGGCTGCATGAACTCGTGCGGTCAGCACCACACGGCCGACATCGGCTTCTTCGGAGCGGAGCGTCGCGCCCACGGCGTCGCCGCACCGGGCTACCAAATGCTGCTCGGCGGCTACGTCGGCCAGGAGCAGGCGATATTCGGAGACAAGGCGCTACGCATCCCGGCCAAGACCGCCCCGGAGGCCGCGGTGCGCGTTGTGCGGCGTTTCGCCGAGGAGCGTTCGGCGGGGGAGACGTTCCGCCAATGGATGGACCGCGTGGGTGGCGCCAAGGCCGTCGCCGACGGCCTCAAGGACCTCGACCACTTCCCGGCGCCCACCGAGGCCCCCGACATGTACGTCGACTGGGACGAGGCCGCACCGTTCGCGGTCGAGCTCGGCGTGTCGGAGTGCGCGTAACGCAGTGTGGGTAGAGGAGCGCGCGTGACGGATTTGGTCGCGGCGTTCGCGGCGATCGACCGTGCCAACGCCGACGATCCGACCACGTTGCCCTGGGACGGTGAACGCCGACCTCTCGCGCAGCTCCAGGGGGAGCGCGCCACGTATTGGCTTTCGTCCCTTGCTCCCGAGGCCTCCGACGCGTTGCGGATCGCCGCCCGCGCCCATCACCTCCGGCGCTTCGCTCTGGCGCGAGCGTCCTATCCCGAGGGTCGGGCGGGATACCTCGTGTGGCGGCGCGATCAGAAGCGCGCTCACGCTGCGGCACTCGCCGAGTTGCTGATGCCGATCGGCGTTCCGCCCGACGTTGTCGAGCGGGCCGGGGTGATCGTGCAGAAGATCGGGCTCGGAACCGACCCCGAGGTGCAGTCGTTCGAAGACGCTGTCTGCCTCGTGTTCCTCGAAACGCAGTACGACGACCTTCTCGCCCGTGGTGGTGAGCCGCTGCTGGTCAACGCGCTTCAGAAGACAATGAAGAAGATGAGCCCCGCGGCCATCGCCATGGCCGTGGACGCCACGCCGGAAGGACCCGGCCGCGACCTGCTCGTGCGGGTGGCGACGACAGGCGCTTGACCCGATCTCCGGTCGCTCAGCTCGCTCAGGCGGGGGGCCGCGTGCGGCCGGCTCGGCGGTTGCGGGCGTCGTCCCAGCTGATCGGTTTGGGGAACATCGAGCGGGCGACGATCGGGGCTTTGAAGGGGCGCCAGTCGTCGATGGGTTGGGCGAGGCGGTCCGAGATGGCGTAGTGGACGGCGGGGTTGAAGCCGAGGCCGGAGTGGCTGCCCCGTACTTCGATGTTCTCGTGGTATTCGGTGACGGTGTCGATGCAGGCGTGCCAGCGCACCACGCCGTCGGTGCGTGAGTAGATCGCCGTGGAAGGAACAGAGAGGGGCGGTTTGTCGGCTTCGTCCATGGCGAGTCGGAGGACTTCGTCGCTCCAGGTCGGCGAGAGGCGGTCGACGAGGGCGGAGATCGACGAACGATCGACGAGGGTCAGTCGGAACGGGCTGCCGAGGGTGATGACTTGGCGGACTGCGCCGGGGTTGTCTCGGGCCAGTTCACGGGCGTAGATCCCGCCGAGGCTCCAGCCGACGATGCTCACGGGCTTGTTGTGGCGTTCGTGGAGTTGGGCGAGGCGGTCATGGATGCCGTCGAAGATGTGGTCGGTGGGTCCGATGTTGACTCCGAGGTTCCATCCGTGGGCCCAGTAGCCCTGGGACCGGATCGTCCAGCGGAGCGGAACGGTCGAACTGTCGCCGGCGGTGAAGCCGGGGAGGACGAGGACGGGGTGGTTGTCGCCGCGCCCGAGCAGACGCAGGAGTGGTGAGGATGCGGCGAAGGCTCCGGCTTCGAAAATGGCGCGACTCTCGGCCAGCCTCAGCAGGCAGTGGGGCGCTGTCGTGAGACGGTGCTCGGCCTCCTCAGCCTGTTCGTCGGTACTTGTGGAACTGCGCGAATTCTGCGGCACATGACAACCGTAGAGCGCAACACCCTCGAAAGGGAATCAACGGGCCGATCGGACGGCGGAAATGAGGCGAAAGTCCCCGGCCGGTCACCGTGATCGCGCTCCATACATCCGTCACGCATCGTGGCGAAAGTTCGGAGTCGTGCGGGAGGGCGCGATCGGC
Source organism: Acidimicrobiia bacterium (assembly GCA_031381685.1). Taxonomy (GTDB): domain Bacteria; phylum Actinomycetota; class Acidimicrobiia; order Acidimicrobiales; family JANYDT01; genus JANLQX01. Next base: position 8,179 of record JANMYF010000220.1, on the reverse strand, counting down.
AGCCGCCGGACTGTGCGACTACCCCGATACGATCGGGCCCATGCAAGCGTTCCGTCGTGCGTGCGTCGTTCCGCTGGCGATGCTCGCTGTGCTGGCGGGCGGTTGTTCTTCCGGCGGCGACGCCGCAGGCGGACCGGAGAACAGTCGAGTTTCGGTCGCCACTGCCGGACCGGAGAACGGTCGAGTCCCCGTGGCCAGCGCCAGGGCAACTCTCGAGGGTGTGCAGTTCGACGTTCGCCGCGATCCTGGTTGAGGCTGCTGCACTTCGTGGGTCGTGTACCTGCGCACGCACGGAGCCGTTGTCGACGTGACCGATGATCCTGATCGCGACTCGTTTCGCCACGCGAGGGGTATTCCCGACAACGTTGCGTCGTGCCACACCGCCGAGGTCGACGGTTACTTGATCGAAGGACACGTTCCCGTCGAGGCGATCGAGCGGTTGCTTGCCGAGCGACCCGATGCGGTCGGGTTAGCGCTTCCCGGCATGCCTGCGGACTCGCCGGGCATGGGCGGGGACGAGACCAGCTGGGCTGCTCAACCCGTCATGTTGGTGGGTGCCGACGGAGCCGTGACACCGTGGGATTTCTGATTCTTGCCTGAACGGAACGGTGTCTTCGTTCCTGCGCATTCTTTGACGACTTGTCCGACGTACATCACGACACCGGTACGGTGACGGCATGGCTTCCGCGGTGGTGCCCGAACGAGTGAGCGGCGACGCGTCGACTCCGACCATGGCGAAGCCGCGCTGGCGTGGGGTGCTCCACTCGTGGGCTGCGGTCGTCGCTGGGCTTGCCGGTGTTCCACTTGTCGTGATGGCCTGGATCCACCGTGGACTCGGGGCCGGAATCGGCACCTTGGTGTACGCATGCACCGTGGTGGGGTTGTTCGCGATAAGTGCCACCTACCACCGCGCCAACTGGAGCCCGGCTGGTCGCGCGCGGATGCGCCGGCTCGATCACTCGATGATCTTCGTCTTCATCGCCGGGACGTTCACGGCCATGTCGGTCCTCGCGCTATCGCCTTCGATGGCCCGCAACACTCTCATCGTCGTCTGGGTCGGAGCGCTTGTCGGCCTGCTGCTGTCTCTCGAGGTTGTTCCGGCCCCTCGCTGGCTGAACGTGGTGGCGTACCTCTCGCTCGGCTGGGCCGGAGTGTTTGTGATTCCGGATCTGACCCGCCAAGTCGGTATCGCCGGGCTCGCTCTCGTGGCCGCCGGTGGGGCCTTCTACTCGCTCGGCGCCGCTGCATACGGCACGCGCCGACCTCGGCTGTCACCGACCGTCTTCGGGTACCACGAGGTGTTCCATCTCTGCACGATCATCGCGGCCATCTGTCACTACATCGCCATCTGGCTGGCGATCTACAGCTGAGACTGGCGTCTCATGAAGAACCAGACCTCGGTGGCGCGGCCGAACCGACCGATCAGTCCGTGGGTCAGATGACCGCCGGGAACCCTTGCGTGTCCATCAGATTCAGGATCAAGCGGGCACGGGCGAGCGCCCCGTCGATCTCGGCGGCGTCGAGGTAGGGCGCGAGTCGCTCCCGGAACGCTGCCTCGTTGCCGACCATGGCCCGCAATCGGTCTGCCATCTCCGCGCTCATGGCCGGCGGGAGCTTCCGCTGCCAAGCTTCCAGCTGTATCCGACTGCCGTCTTTGCGATATTGCCTGCCGTCCTCTTTGTCGGAAGGGTGGGTCCCGGGGACGTCAGGCTGCCCGAATCGCCTTTCCGTGGCCGGGAACGACAGGTCGTGGTCGATCGCCGTCGGCCGACCGTCCGCTCCGATGAGCACGTTGCCGGCGTTGCGGTCCTGGTTGGCGATCACGTAGTCGAAGACATCGAGGTCGCGCATCGGCGCGCTTGCGGCGAACGCGTCGATCTGGTCCTTCGTCCGACCGGCTCCAAGTGCCGTCCCTTCGGCGTACGCCTGCAGGCTGCCCGGTTTACCGTTGTACGTCACCGAAGCGACGTCCGGCGTGCGGACACCGAGCGCGTCGGCGATCACGGCGGCGGCGCCGTTGCGCCGGTAGAACTCGCCTTCCACGATCGAGCTCTCCTGGCCCTGTGCGCCACCCCGGTAGCCGTGGGGCTGCTCGGCGTGCGCCGGCTTGAAGATGAACTGCCTTCCGTCGGGCAGCTCGAGGATGAGCATCTGTCTCGCCCCGCCGGCCCTCGGCATGGTGCGGATGTGCACATGGGCGAAGTCGGAGCGGCTCAACTCCCCGCTCGGCATGCCGCTCCCCAGCGCGCTTGCGCCGGGGAGCGCACGCGGCTGGGTGGTGGCACCAGGAGCGGGCGCGGCCGTTGCGGTTCCAACGGTGCCGGGTCCGGCTGTTCCACCGGTGCCGGGTCCGGGTGTCGCGGTTCCAACGGTGCCGGTGCCCGCCGTGCCGGGTCCGCCCGTGCCGGGTCCGCCCGTTCCGGCTCCGCCAGGGCCGGGTCCGCCCGTGCCGGCTCCGCCAGGGTCGGGTCCGCCCGTGCCGGGTCCGTCCGTTCCGGCTCCGCCAGGAGCACCCTCCGTTGCGTTGGCCAGTGGTTGGTGCCGGTCGCCGGACCCTTCGGTGCGCGTCGGCCCAGTGACCGGTGTATCGGCCCAGACGCCCTGTGGCGATGTCAACGGCACGAACGCGACGAGCGGGTCCTTGTTCAAGTGCTGGGCGCGGATATCGGCGTCGACCTTTGGGTCGAAGGACTCCGCGTTCTGTGCCCGCCACCACTCGTGCGCACCATGCTCGACGTTGACCCCCATGAAGCGCAGCTCGTTGACGATCGCCATTTGCTGAAGTGCTGTGAGCGCAGAACCGTCGGCGTGGGTGATGTCGAAGATGTCGAGGTCGCCTGATACCGGCTTGAACGACCCCTCTGACGAGCCGCGAGGGTCGGCCAGCTCCAGGACGCCGTTGTTGCGCCGCAGGATGCCCTCGGCCTCGAGCTTCTGGTATTCCGCAAGGTGCTGCTCGTAGTCCGCCTTGCGCTGCTGATATCGCTCTTGGGCCGCCTTGCGCACGTCGGCCGGGAGCGTGTCGCTGGGCGGATGCGGTTCGAAGAAGCCGACCAGGCCCTCCTTGCCCTTGGGGCCGCCGATCAGCTCGTCGATCGGCTTGAGTGTTTTGGACTTCACGATCTCGGGCTTGGCCAGCGCCCCGCGCTCCAGGTGCGGGATGGCGTCGAGGTTCACTGGCCGCGCCTTGATGATGATGTTGCGCTGGTCGGCGAGTTGCTGGATCGAGCGTTGGCTGGCGGGCGGGATCCCGGCTGACGCCGGGTCGATCGCTCCGGGTGGCGGGCGCTTTCCCCCGCCGGCGCCAGTGGACCCGGCAACAACGGAACCGGCGAGCACAGCGGGCACAGCGGTCAGGTCGTTGCGCTTCTTTGTCTCTGTGGTCTGCTCGGTCCCAGCCTTCGGCGCTTCAGGCTGCTCGGGCGACGCCTTTCCCGGCGTGTCGTGCTCGGCACTGTGCCCTGCGCCGCCGGCGCCTCCCGTGTCCGTCGTCTGGTCGGGCTCGCTCGGCTTCGCCGCTGGACCGTCGGGAATGCCGAGCACCTTCTTGCCGACCTTGGCGCCCTGGCTGACCAGGTTGCTGATCAAGAGGTTGTCGACGGTGAACTGGTTCTCCCCCGTGGCCACCGTGACGGCAGCGTTGCTGCCGACCTGGTTGGCCGCCTCCTTGGCGATCGTCGTCTTCACCCCGACTTTCGTCGCAGCGCTCGCCGTCTCGTCGGCGATGGGTTTGGCGATCGTGTTCGCCACGTTCTCGACGACCTCGCCAGTCGCCACGGCGGCCTCCTTGCCGGCCCCTCGCGCCGCGACGCGTGCAGCGATGGCGGCGTCGACGAATTTGTCCGCCAGCTTGCCACCAGCGGCGCCGGCGACGCCGCTGATGATGCTGCCTTTGAGTTGATCCAGGGAGTAATCCTCGCCGTAGACGATGACGTCGGTGGCGATCGACGTGGCGATGTTGAGCGCCGTTATTCGCACGAAGCTCAGGAGCGTGGCGCCTGCACCCGGTAGGGCGATGGCGAGCGCGAGTTGGGCGACGATGCTCACGGCGCTGCGGATCGCGTCGCGCATCTGCGCGTTGTCCGCTTCATACGCCTTGGCGTCACCGGTGAGTGTGGCGCGCCACTTCTTGATTTCGGCGACGATGGGTTTGCGTGCCCGTGAGTCCTCAGTCTCCGCCCATCGCGTGCTGAGGTCACGAATTCGTTGGATCGACTCGCGCATGAGGATCTGCGTCTCGGGATCGTCGCCCCATTCCCGAGCGGCGCCGGTCCAGCCCTTGTTCTCGAGTGTCGCCTCATACTCCCGCTCGGCCGAGCTGAGCAACCAGCGAACTTGCGTTATCTCGTCGGCGTCCTTGCCCGGCTTGGCCAGCTGCTCGACGGCCAGGGCAGCGTTGCGGCCCTTCATCACGCCAGGAATGATCTTGGTGTTGCGGTCTTCGCGACTTGCCTCGTAGGACGTGGCGGCTGTCTCGCCGCCTGAGGCGATGGTCACGCCGAACAGAACCTTTCGCAGGTCCTTTCCGGTCAGGCGTCGGTACTTCTCCGTGACCTCGGCGACGGCTTCCTGATGCGGCTGGCGCTTGAGGATTGCGATCGCCTCCTCGGGCTTGCCCCGCTGAAGAGCGACGTCGAGGGCCATGTGGTCCTCCATTGCCCCGCCGCCCGACTCGAGCTGATTCATCTCCGTCTCGTCGGCGTCACCAAGGGCGTCGACGATCTCGATCCATGGCCGCCCGCCGCCGCGGACCTCGCCGTACTTCCACCTGAACTGGGAGATGTACGCCTTGGCCAGCTTGGTGACGGCCTGTCCCCGGCGTGTCGGGTCGAGCAGCGCCTGCTTGTCGGAATCCGCCATCCACGGGTCGGCCGCACCGGCGACGATGTCGGCCTCGGCCTGAGCACGTAGCCCCTGGAGCGTGGCGACGAGTTGCGCATGGGTCGTTGCCTTGCGTGACTCGGTCTCGGCGAGGCGGCGTGCGTACGCCTCGACGACGTCGCCCTTGGCCAGCGCGGTGTATTCGGCTGCCTTCTTGGCACCGACAGTCTGCGCCAGGGCATCCCCGACGCTTCCGCCCTGGCCGGTGCGCACGCTCAGCAACTCGGTGACGCGGGCCGACGAAGCGTCACTCGGGGACGTGAGGGTGCCTTCGGCCTTCGTGATCGCTTCAGAGCGGTTGCGGGCGACTATTTCGTCGATCTTGGCAAGGACGGCTTCGCGACCACCGGTGACCCACTTTGCCGTCGCGGCCCCGGCGCCGCTCAGCTTGGAAGCGACCGACACGATGCTGCTGTCATCGACCTCGTCGATGACTTCGAGCGCCTGCCGGAGCCCCTCGAGGGCGTACGCGTCGGCCTGCAGCCACTCTCCGCTTCGGAGGTGCCACATGCGCATGAGCTGCGGTCCCTCGAGCAGTGTGGCCAGTAGGCCGGCCAGCTTCACCGAGGTGTGGAGCTCGTAGTAGGAGTCGATCGCCGTGATCTCGGGCTTCGCACGTCGCTGCAGCGCCATCACCCGCTCGAGGTTGTCGCCGGTCAGATCCGACTTCAAACGCTGCACGAGTTCGAGCGCGTCGAGTTCGGCCTGGTGCAGGCGTGCGGGCGCGAGTTTGAGCTTCTCGAGACCGGCGACGAGTTCCTTCGCTCTCGGCCCGTTCATGCCACTGAGGCCGAATACCTGGTCTGTGGCGTCCGTTGCTGGAGGGTCGGTACCGCGGAGCACGACGCGCAGGCGCGAGGTCTGGTTGACCGTCAGGGAGCTGGGCAGCCCCGACTCGCCGCTGCCGAAGAGGTCGGCGTCGAGGGTCCGTTTGCCTCCGGTTCCGCGCTGGGCATACTCGTAGCGGGCGACGCCGATCTGTGTCGCAGTGAGGCCGTTGAGGACCTCGTACACCTTTTCGAAGTCGACCTTGCGTACGGGGGTCCAACGACCACCTGACTCGAACTTGGCCGTCGGCTCGCTCTGGTCGATCGCCCGGATCAGATCGTTGACGACGGAGTGTGAGTTGAAGGCCGACGTCGCCACTTGGTCATCCATCTTGCGCTGGGCGACGGGCGGCGGTGGGAGCGGCGTGCCCGAGGACATCCGGGACACCGGGCCGCGCAGCAGGTTCGTCATCGCCCGGTTGCCGATCGTCGACTGCAGGGATGCAAGGTCGGCACCAGCGGTGGAACTGGCCGGCGCCGCCATTCCGGTGGTCTTTGCACCGACTGAGCGAGAATTGTCGTGTGCCCGTGCGCGATCGCCGGACGCGCGACCTCGCTGTTTCTGCATGGGTCATTCACGCGCCGACCAATGGCCCGCGTCCTGCCCTTGCGGGCAGATGATCGTGCATTCGCCCCGGCGAATTGCGCGGCTCGCACGGCGAGACAGCGGCTCTTCGTTGAAGTGGATCGGTTCGTGTGGGTCAGACCTGGCGTGATCTCCTCAGATGACGCACACGTCGAACCGAGCCGCGGCCCGAAGCTGCGAGGCGACTGCTTCCAGGGCATCGGGGTTCGGTTCGATCAGCGCCGGGGTGTGTGCCCGGGCGCCGTGGGAGCGAAACCCGATCACCTTCACCCGCATCGTCGGGTTGACCGTCGCCAGCCACTGCCCGGTGCGGTCGATCAGATCGGCATCGTCGTTCACTCCGGCCAGTATCAGCAGGCGAACCTCGTAGAGCAGACCGAGTCGGTGGAGCTGTTCGATGCTCGCCCGCACGTCGTCGTTCGCCTGTCCGGTCATCTGTTGGTGGACCAGCGGGTCGAGGCACTTGAGGTCGATCATTGCTCCGTCCGTCACCGGTGACAGCAACCTCCACGTCTCGGGGTCGCATGCCCCGTTCGAGTCGACGAAGCAGGTCAACCGTGACAGGTCGGGATCGGCGTTGATCGCAGAGAACAGCGCATGGACGAACGGCGTCTGCTGGGTGGCCTCGCCCCCGGAAACGGTGACGCCGCTGAGGAACGGCGCGGCCCGCCTGATGGATGCGAGCAGCTCGTCGAGCTCCATGGCAAAGTGCTCGCCGGTGGCGACCGGGATCGTCTGCGGGTTGTGGCAGGCGACGCAATCGAAGTTGCAGCCCTGGAGGAAGACGACGAAGCGGTTCCCGGGACCGTCGACGTTGCTGAACGCAATCGTGTCGGCCACGAAGCCCTTCATCGCCTTCGTCCGTCCGTACGAGTGGGCGAGTCAGCGCGAGTCGCGCTCGTGGCAGCCGATGCGCTTCACCGCTCGCTGCGTGAGGTGGTAGGCGTTCTCGCTGCCGGCGGCGAGGTAGTCGCTGCTGTGACGAGCGCCGCCGTCGGCGGCGATTGCCGCCAGATCGCTCTTGCGGACGAGATAGCCGGTGATGCGCACGAACTCGTTCCCGTCGAGGTTGAACGTGAAGTCGCGCATGCCCGCGGCGAACGCCCCCCGGATGATGTCGACGACAGCTTGGGGGTTGCGCACCGCCGTTTCGTCGACGTGGAAGATGTCGCTGATGCCGGCGGCGAAGAAGCGATGGTGGGGTGCGCAGGTGGTGATGTGGCGGAGCATGTCAGGCTCGTCGCCCACGGGAATCCGGGTGCCCGCGGTCACGTCGTTGTCGAGGTCGATGCCGCCTTGGCTGTGCAGGAAGCAGCGGCCGTTGCCACCCTCGCAGTACGGCATCGGGCGGGCCGCCACGAGCTCGGCAATGCGCTCGACGATCCGCCGGCTCAGCGCATCCGCGGCGTCGTCGTGACCGTAGCGAGCGCCGTCGTGACCGTCGGCTGCCATCACCAGGTTCACGCACTCGGCCAGACCGAAGATGCCGAACATCGCCGAGAAGCGGTTGATGTCGATCAGCCCTTCGAACGCCAGCCAGTGGCTGTCGAAGAACCGCTGCTGCTCGACGAGGCTGCGGATGCGGGCCTCGGCCAACTCGGCGGTGAGTTCCACGTAGTGGGGGAGGGTGGATCCGAGGAACTCGTCGATGCTGCCGGTGTGGCGCTTCGCAACCTCTTTCAGATTCATGCGCACCAACGTGTGAGCGCCACCGCCGACCTTCAGCGAGTTGTAACAGCTGACCGCGGCGTAGCGCTCGCCGTGGTCGCCGACCATCATCGGGTGGTTGACGAAGTGCGGCTTGCCCGTTTCGAACACGGTGCACACGGCATCCTCGACCAGATCGTCGGGCGTGATCGTCGGGTCGACCTTGAGCGTGATGTTC
>JANMYF010000196.1:0-18665 GCA_031381685.1 Acidimicrobiia bacterium | reverse complement strand
GGGTGCGTCACGGTGTGGGTGGGGCGAGCCTTGGCGCGCCGTACCGCATGCTGTTTGCCCACCCTCGGTCGCGGTGGCGCTTGGCCCGGCGAAGCGCCACACCGACACAGCGCCTTGTCCTGCCGCTCGCGGCGATCGGCCTGGCTGCCCGCGCCTGCCTGGTGGCATTCCGACACCGGCGGAACGGGAGAGCTCCCGCCGCCCGCTGACAGCGTTCGCTCTTCGTCGGCGGCCGGTGCCACTAACCTCTACTCCCCGTGAGCAAGCCGTCGAACATCCAGGCGCCGACCAACAAGAAGATCGCGAAGGCTGCCAAGGCCGGCGGGTCTCGTGCTCGGTCGCGCGTCAACGTCTCCTGGAGCTACTGGGGTGCCGTCGTTGGCATCTGCGTCGTCGGTGCCGCACTGGTCGTCGGCTCGGTCATCGGCAAGTCGATCGCGGAGACCGCGCCCTTCGCCGCGTCGACCTCCGACAGGGTGGCAAAGGCGAACAAGGAGGTCCAGCGCCTCCTCGATCAGAAGAAGCCTGATGCGAAGAAGCTCGCCGCGGCCACCAAGAAGCGTGACGACCTGCTGGCGGACACGCACTGGCATTCCGCCTATGGCTTCTACAAGTGCGACGCCTACTTGGGCAGGACCGTGAACGGAAAATACGTGGCCGAGCTCGACGGCACGCTGCTCCCCGACCCCGCCGGGATTCACGCCCATGACGACGGGCTGATCCACATCCATCCGTTCCTCAAGCGGGCATCGGGCAAGAAGGCCCAGCTCGGCCTGTTCCTCGATGCGGTCAACGCCACGATCTCCTCCAAGCAGATCTCCTATCCCGGGCTCGACGGAAAGACCGTGACCTTCGACGTCGACAAGACGAAGTGCGGCAAGGACAACAAGAAGCCCGAAGTGAGCGTCTATCTCTGGCGTGACATCAAAAAGCCGAGCCGCGTCGAGCGCTACACGAGCGACTTCACACGCGTCCCGCTCGTGGAGGACGGTGCGTACGCGTTCGCCATCACCGCTCCGGATTCGAAGTCCCCCCCGGTTCCGCCGTCGGAGAAGGCACTCGAGTCGCCGGCCGACCTTCCGCAAGCCGTCCCGACCACCACCCCGGCCGGTGGGGCACCGGCGTCGACTGCGGCGCCGGCGTCGACCGTGGCGCCGACGACAACCCAGGGCTGAACCGGTGCGGGCAGTAGTGCTCGTCGGCGGGGAAGGCACCCGCTTGCGACCCCTGACCTTGACCCGACCCAAGCCGATGCTCCCTGTCGGGGGTGTCCCGATGCTCACCCGCAAGCTCGCCCACCTCGCCGAGCACGGCGTCACCGAGGCGGTCCTGTCGCTCGGCTACCGGCCCGACGCCTTCATGGCCGCGTTCCCGAGCGGCGAAGCGGAGGGCGTCCGGCTGCACTATGCCGTCGAACCCTCCCCGCTGGACACCGCGGGTGCCATCCGCTTCGCCGCGGCCGAAGCGGGTTTCATCGATGGCAGCCCTGAGCCGATCATCGCCGTGAACGGCGACGTCCTCACGACCCTCGACCTCACGGCGCAGGTCGCGTTCCACCGCTCCGTGGGCGCCCGCGCCACCATCGCGCTCACCCGGGTCGACGATCCGAGCGCGTTCGGTGTGGTGCCTTGCGACGCCGACGGTCGGGTCATCGCCTTCGTCGAGAAGCCCAACCGTGAAGACGCGCCGACCGACTGGATCAACGCCGGCACGTACGTGCTCGACCCGTCGGTCGTCAGCGCCATCGCCGCTGACACGCGGATCTCCATCGAACGGATCGTCTTTCCCGAGCTCGTCGCCGAGGGCACGCTCTACGCCGTGCATGCCGACGGCCCGTGGATCGACGCCGGCATTCCCTCGACCTACCTGCAGGCAAACCTCGACGCCATCACCGGGGCGAACGAGTCGTCTCCGGCCGGCATCGTTCACCCGTCCGCGCACATCTCGCCCGGAGCCGTGGTCGAGTGCAGCGTCATCGGCGCCCGATGCGCGGTCGGCCGGGGTGCCGTCGTCCGACGCTCCGTGCTTCTCGATGGAGTCACCATCGAGAACGGCGCGATCGTCGAGGACTCCATGCTGGGCGAGGACGCACGAGTCGGGGAGGGCGCCGTCCTCCGGGGCTTGACCGTGGTTGGCGACGGCGCCGTTGTTCTTGCCGGGGACGAATTCGTCGGCGCCAAGATCCCGTCCTGACGTGCGCCTCCCGATCCGCACGAACGCATGATCGTGGCCGTCGCCGGGGGTGTCGGCGCTGCCCGCATGCTCCGAGGGCTCCTCTTGGCGAGTGATCCCGCGTCGCTGGCCGTCATCGTGAACACCGGAGACGACACCGTGTTCCACGGTCTGCACGTCTCGCCCGACGTCGACACCGTCGTGTACACGACATCCGGGTCGATCGACCCCGACCGGGGCTGGGGCCTGGCCGGTGAATCGTGGACAGCGATGGGTGCGCTGGCGCGCTACGCACCGTTCGGCGCCGTCGACTGGTTCAACCTCGGAGACCGCGATCTCGCCACGCACCTCTGGCGAACGGGACGGCTCCGTGATGGGGCCTCTCTCACCGAGGTCACCGCCGATCTGGCTTCGGCATGGGGGCTTGGGTTTCGTCTTCTCCCGATGAGCGACGATCCCGTGTCGACCGTCGTCGACACGGCCGACGGTCCGTTGGCGTTCCAGGAGTACTTCGTCCGGCACAAGCACTCGGTTCCGGTGACCGACGTGCGCTTCGTCGGCATCGAGTCGGCCCGTCCCGGCCCGTCGGTCCTCGCGACGCTCGAGAGCGCCGAGGCGATCGTCGTGTGCCCGTCGAACCCGATCGTGTCCATCGGCCCGGTGCTCGCCGTCGAAGGTATCCGGGCGGTGCTGGAGCGCCGACGGGACAGGGTCGTCGCCGTCTCGCCCATCGTGGCGGGGGCGGCATTGAAAGGACCGGCTGACCGGATGCTCACCGAACTGGGGCATGAGGCGTCGGTGGTCGGCGTCGCCCGCCTGTACGCCCCGTTCTGCTCGGTGCTGGTGATCGACCGCGCCGATGCCGGCCGCGCCGCCGAGGTCGAGGCGTGCGGAGTCCGTGCCGTGGTCACCGACACGATCATGCGCACCCCCGACGTCGCCGCGGCCCTCTCGCTCACCGCCCTGTCGGCGCTCGACTGACCTACCGGTCGTTGGGAGAGAGGTTGCCCCAATTGCTGGGGGCTAATCACCTCCCAACGCCGCTCGGAGGTGTTCTGCCCCCATATATGGGGGCAACCTCTCTCCCAGTGTCCGCCCGATGCGGTCCGACGGGATCACTCGTGGCAAGACTGGGAGGGTGACGCCGAGCCGCATCGAACTCCTACCTATCGCCGGAATCCCCGAAGTGCGACCCGGGGACGTCCTGGCCGAGCAGATCATCGCGGCCGCCGACCCTGAGCCAGGGCTGCGAAGTGGCGACGTGATCGTGGTGACCCAGAAGGTCGTGTCGAAGGCCGAAGGACGCCTCGTTCCGGTCGACCCCGACATCGAGAACGATCACAAGCGCTACGTGCTCGACGAGTCCGTCCGCATCCTCCGCCGCCGGATGACCCCTCGCGGCGAGTTGATCATCAGCGAGACGACCCACGGATTCGTCTGCGCGAACGCGGGGATCGACCTGTCCAACATCGACACGGGCTGGGCCGCCCTGCTCCCGGTCGACTCCGACCGCTCGGCCCGTCGCATCCGCGTCGGCATCAAGGGTCGTCTCGGCATCGACGTCGCCGTGATCATCTCCGACACGTTCGGCCGGGCTTGGCGCAAAGGCCTGACCGACGTGGCCATCGGCTGCGCCGGCATCGCCGCGGTCGTCGACCTGCGCGGCACCGAGGACGCCAAAGGACGCGCGCTGCACGTGACCGAAGTGTGCCTCGTCGACGAGCTCGCCGGCGCGGCCGAGCTGGTCATGGGCAAGGCGTCGGGCATCGCCGCGGCGATCGTCCGCGGCGTCGACCCCCAGTGGCTCCGCGAAAGCTCGGTCAAAGAGGAAGTGGTCCGGGCGCCGTCGGAAGATCTCTTCCGCTGACGGCGGGCACGTCCGGCACGGGCAGGCACGGTCGGCAACGGGGGAAACCTGAGCCCGGAAGGCGGGGAAGTAGCCTGTTCGCGTGCCGGTCCCGCATCAACCCATCGACACGATCGTCCTCGAAGGCGGCCACGCCATACGGGGTGAGGTCGCCGTACGCGGGGCGAAGAACTCGATCTCGAAGCAGCTCGTGGCGGCGTTGCTGACGGAAGACCCGTGCACCCTCCACAACGTCCCGGCGATCTCCGACACCTACATCGTGTCGGACATGCTCCGGGCCATGGGGATCACCGTCGATGCCGCAGACGACGGAGCCGGCTCGGTAACCGTGGAGGCGTCAACGGTGACCCCGCTGTCGCCGGAACGTCTCGGCGAGTTCACCGGCCGCAGCCGGATCCCGATCCTGCTCTGCGGCCCGCTCCTGCACCGGACCGGCGAGGCGCTGATCCCATCTCTGGGGGGCGACGACATCGGCGGGCGACAGGTCAACTGGCACCTGATGGCGCTCGAACAGCTCGGCGCCGAGGTCGAGCACCGCAACGACGGGTGGCACCTACGTGCGAAGCGGCTCACCGGCTGTGAAATCCGCCTGCCGTTTCCGTCGGTCGGCGCCACCGAGCAAGTGCTGCTGTCAGCCGTTGTGGCCGAAGGCGTCACCACGTTGCACGGCGCCGCCGTCGAGCCGGAGATCTTGGACCTCATCACCGTGTTGCAGAAGATGGGCGCGGCGATCATCTTCGGTTCCGACCGCACGATCTTGATCCATGGCCAGGAGAGCCTGCACGGCTACGAGCACCAGGCCATCCCGGATCGCCTCGAGGTCGCCAGTTGGGCGTGCGCGGCGATCGCCACCGGGGGCGAGGTGGTCGTCCGCAATGCCCGAGTGGAGGACATGGTCTCGTTCCTCGGCGCCTACCGGCTCCTCGGGGGACACTTCACCGACTCTGCCGACGGCCTCCACTTCAAGCGGGCCGTCGGTGGTCTTCGCTGTGTCGACCTGGAGACGGCCGTGCATCCCGGTCTGATGACGGACTGGCAGGCCCCGATCGGGGTGACGCTCACCCAGTGCGCGGGGACGTCGACCATCCACGAGACGGTGTACGAGAACCGGTTCGGCTACACCAAGGCCCTGAACGAAATGGGGGCGCGCATCACTGTCGGTACCGGGTGCCCGAAGGGCAAGGCATGCCGCTATGGCGGTCTCGGCCACCCGCATCTCGCGACATTCGAAGGGGTCACGCCCCTGCACGGAGCCGACATCGAAGTGCCCGATCTCCGCGCCGGGTTCAGCTACGTCATCGCCGCGCTCGTGGCCGAGGGCAACACCACGATCCGAAACCTCCGCATCGTCGACCGGGGCTACGAGGGGTTCCTGCCGAAGCTCGAGATGCTCGGCGCCCGCATCCTTTCGGCCACAACGTCAGCGTGAGGCCGTGTCACCGGCCATGCGCTTCGACGCTGCGCGACGTTGCGCACCGAATCCGGTTCCGAGCATCGTGAGCGGGGTGTTGTGAGGCTCAGCCGCTCCCGCTTCGGGCGTATGGCGCTCATCTCGCTCGTTGTGGCCGTGGTCTTCGTGGTGTCGAGCGTCGGCTACCTGTACTGGCGCTTTTCCTCGATTCCTCGCATCAGCGGGGTCGGGTCGGCGCAACTCGATCCCAAGCGGACGACCGGTCCGGGCGGAACGGTCGTCACGCTCCCGACTCCTGTCGGCGAGACGATTCCCGAGACGACCATCGCGGGAAGCACCGACACGGAAACCTCATCCGACACGACGACGGAGAGTTCGCCGATCCCGCCACCCGGTACTCCGGCGACCATCGCCGGCCTTCCCGGTCCCAACACGCCGGTCGAAGCCGAGACGACGGAACCCGCAGCGCCGCTTCCCGGTCTGAGCGTCGACGGTCTGGACGAGGCGACACCCGACACACTGCCCCCGCCGCTCGTCACGATCCCCGAGGATCAGGTCACGAACAGGCCTCTTCTGGACACGAGTGCGGTGACCGCTGTCGGCGGAAAGGGCAGTTTCAATATCTTGATGATCGGCACCGACGACCGGTCAGACGTTCCCCAGAACCAGGCGGTCGGCTTTGGCAAGGGCAAGGTCGCCGGGTCTCGTTCGGACACGATCATGGTGCTTCGGGTCGACCCGGACGCCAAGAAGGCATGGGTGCTGTCCATCCCGCGCGACCTCTTCGTCCGCATGCCGGGAACGAACGAGTTCGACCGGATCAACGCGGCGTCGGCGCGAAGCGACGCACTGCTCGTTCGCACCATCCAGGAGAACCTGGGAATTCCGATCCAACACATGATGAAGGTGAACTTCATCGGCTTCCAACGCGTCGTCGCCGCAGTGGGGGGCGTGAACATCTGCTTCCCGAAGCCGGCGCGAGACCGGGTGACGCAGCTGAATCAGCCGACGGCCGGGTGCTTCCGGCTGAACCCGACGCAAGCCACGGCATACGTCCGCAGCCGGCGTTACGAGGAGCAGCAGAAGGACGGGACGTGGCGAGCCGATCCGCGCAGCGACCTCGGCCGAATCGCCCGTCAGCAGACGTTCATCCGCAACGGCATGACCGCGGCGATCAAGCGGGGCATGCGTAATCCGACGACGCTGAACGCCGTGCTTGCCGACCTTCGTTCGGCGATTGCCTTCGACAAGTCCCTCGGGTTCACCGAGGTGCTGTCCCTCGCCAACAGGATGCGTTCGTTCGAACCGGAGGCGCTCGAGACGCTCGTTGTGCCGACGCTCAGCCGACGAATCGACAACAAGGCCGTGCTCGTCCTCGACATGGACTCGGCCGCCTCGACGATCGGCCGGTTCGGTCACCGCTGAGATCTCGTCACGATGACACGATTCGCCGACGGCGGATCTCGGCTAGTCGCGACACGATCCATTCGGAACCAGCGCTACCATCAATAAGCGCGCGTATGTCTGACCTTCCGCGTTCTGCGCGGTTGCGAACCTCTGCACTGTGGAGGTGGTCGACGACCTCGCGCAGGAACTCGGCGGCGGTGTCGAGGTCGGGTTCGGCCCAGCGTCCGCCCTTCGGGTAGGACACGAGGGAGTCGACCTCGACGATCGCTGGTCGGCACGGCACGAGCCAGGAGTTCTCCGGGGTCATGAACGCCAGGTTGCCGGAGTAGCCGGACGCGACCACCGGAAGACCGTGGTGCATCGCTTCGAGCAGCGTGAGGCCGTAGCCCTCCGAGCGATGCAGCGAGGCGACGGCGTCGAATTGGGCGACGAGCAGGTCGCGGTCCTCTACCGAGAGTCGTTCATCACGCACGATGATGTCCGTTCGACCGCCTTGCGCGGCGATCACGATCGACGCGCTCTCCTGATCGTTGTCCGCGTTGAGCGTCTTGAAGTACAGGACTCGCTGTGACGGTTCGGCGAAAGGGAACGCCCGCTTCCACGCGTCGATGAGGCCGACAGGGTTCTTGCGTTCGATGCGGCTGGCGTAGTCGAACACGTTGCCGACAACGACCCCGGTGGCGGGGAGTCCGAATCGGGACCTGCTTGCGGCGGTTCGCTCCGATTTGGGGCGGAGGTCGGCACCGAGCGGGAAGACGTGGACCGGAAACCCCATCGGGCTGGCGCGCCGGACGGCGCCGGCGGTGAACTCGCTCGTCACCCACACCTCGTCGACGGCCTCGAAGCCGACGGCCATGGCGGGCGAGAGGTCTTCGAGTTCCCAGAACCACAGCCCGATCACGTAGCGACCGTGGATCGCCTGTCCACCCAACGCGCGTCGCAGCACCGGCGCTTCGGTCCCGTTCGCCGCGATCACCACGATGTCGAGGGCATCGGCAGTCGTGGGGGACGGGTGCATCCACGGAACACCGAGCGGTGCCTCCGAGTAGTCGAACGAGACCGAGCGGGTGATCTCTCCGGCCCGCTCGCACAGACGGACGAGCCGGCGACCCGCCTCACCGAGACCGAGGACGGACCGCAGCATTCCGATCACGACGACGCCCGGTGTCAGGGCCGGCGGCTCGGTGCCGGTGAAGTCCCGAGCGGCGAGGCTGGTGACCCCGACTGGTGCCGCAGGGATGAGGTCCGCGGGTGCCTTTGCCTCTTCAGCGAGATACAGGCTGGCCCACAGGCGGAATCGCTGCTGCGCTTCCTCGTGGAACGGCACCTCGGGAAACGCCTCGCGTAGATCGGCGCGGCTGCGCCACACCGCGAACACGAACTTCGACAGCCAGTGCGGCCCCTCCTCGGCGGGCTCGTTCACCCATCGCCGAAATTCGGCCGGGTCATCCGGTGCATCGGGCCAATGCCGAAGCCACGCGAGCAGATCCTCGGCGGTCGGGGCGATGGCGGTGCTGGCCCGCAGGGGCGGTCGCTCAGCGACGAGCCGTTGTGCGCGGAGCTCAGCGGCGGGGCGCACGCCCGGCCCGGATTCCGCGTCGGCCGCCGGAAGCCGAGCGGTATCGTTCCGTCGACGGGGAAACCATCTGCGCATCGGTTCGAGGGTACCGGGCGCTACCGTCGTCGGACGATGACTGGCCGGGAGTACAACGCAACGGAGAGCGGACCCCCGCTTGCGCGCGCCGCGCACCGGGGTCTCACCGCCGTCGTCTACGTCGGGACCCATCCCGAGCGCTACCTCGTGGCCGTGCGTTCGCTCCTCGACACGACCGACGTCGACGTCGTGGTCGGCTGTCTGTACACCCAGTTCCTCCCGACGTTCGCTGGGCTCGGCCCACGGGTGCAGTCGCGCATGGTCGGTTCGGTGGCTGAGCTCTGCAACGTGGTGTACAGCGAACGCCGGACGCACCTCGCCGTGGTGAACGAGCCGTGCCTCCTGCCGCCCGATCCCTTCGCCTCGGCGTCCGCCTGGTTGGCTGGTGATCTGCGGTACGGATCCGTGTCGTTCCTCTCGAACGCCGCCGACTTTCTGTCCTTTCCGGTCCGCAATCTCCCCGAGGACCGGGCGCCCGACGGTCACGACGAGGTCACGATCACCCGTCGGCTCCGGTCCCTCTCGCCGGCTGCCGTCCCGACGCCGGCCACCTTTGCCACCGGTCCGATCGTCGTGCTCGGGGCTCCCGCCCTTGCCGCAGTCGGAGAGATCGTCGCTCCGGCGTCGGCTCGATTCGATATCGCCATCGCTGACTTCTGCGTGCGCGCCCGCGAAAAAGGTTTCGTCGACCTGATCGACACGTCCACCTACGTTCTTCGGCCGAGCGATCTCGCTGTCGAACCGATCGGAACGACGCTCACTCCCGACGACCGTGGCTGGCTGCTGCACCGCCATCGATCGATGGTCGCATTCCTCGATGCCGAGCGGGTGAGCGGCGATTCTGCATTCGCGCTCGCCCACCAGGTCGCCCGGGTCAAGGTCCAGGGTCTGCGCATCCTGATCGACGGTTCGTGCTTCGGGCCCAACCAGGTCGGGACGCAGGTGGCCACCGCGCACACGATCCGGGCGCTTGCCGAGAACGCCGAAGTCGCCGAGGTGTGCGTCGCCCTTCCGGGTCCGATTCCGTCCTATGCGGCCGACGTCCTTTCCTCACCCAAGGTCACGGCGCGTTGCGAGGACGACCTTCGTGCGTTTGGTCCGGTCGACATCGGCTTTCGCCCCTACCAGCCTGTGCCCGGCTGGGACCTGGCCCGGTGGAAGGGGGCCGGCGTGCGCTTCGTCGTCAGCGTTCTCGACACCATCGCGTTCCACAACGGCGGTTACTTCGCGTCGACCGGCGAATGGATGGCCTATCGGTCGTTGTTGTCCGAGACGGTGGGCGTCGCCGATGCGGTTGTCACGATCAGCGACGACGTCGTCGAGCAAATGGTTCTCCACCGGCTGCCGATCGAGCGTACACGTATCACTTCGGTGCCGCTCGGGACGGAGCACCTCCGCGGCGACCAGCGCGGGCATCTGCCCGACGAACTCGCGGCGCGGGGTTTCGTCGGCGGCGCGTTCGCCTTGTGCCTGGGCGTGAACTACACCCACAAGAACCGCGAGCTCGCCCTTGATGCGCACGCGCTCGTCCGTCAGGCCGGCCACGACCTGGCGTTGATCTTCGCCGGCCCGTCCGTCCCCCACGGCACGACCAGAGTCCTCGAGGCCCGCCGCGGGCCCCGTGAGCACGTGTTCGTGCTGCCTGAGCTCGCCGAGCCGGAACGGAACTGGCTGCTTCGACACGCGGCGTTCGTCTGGTACCCGACATCGGCCGAAGGCTTCGGCCTCGTTCCCTTCGAAGCCGCCTCGTTCGGCACTCCGACCGTTGCCGTCGACTTCGGACCGGTTCGTGAGCTTGCCCAGGCCGGTCGGAGGTCGTCCCACGGGACCGACGTCCCGCTGCTGGCTTCCGACTGGTCGGCAGGAGCGCTGGCGGCTGTCGCCTGTCGGCTGCTCGATGACCCGGATCTCGCCCGCCGTCACGTGGAGGCGCTCGCGGAAGCCGGCGATCGGTACAGTTGGGCAGCGAGCGGTGACGCCTTGGTGCGTGTTTTCCGACAGGTCCTGGCCCGCCCGAGACGCTAGGAGCGCGAAGAGAATGGACACGACGATGCCCGAGAAGACCGACGACGTGGAAGCATCGAACACGGCCGAGCCGTCCGACTCGACACCGGGCGCAGCCCTTTCGATGGGTGTCGATGAGCTGTCGCGACGCCTGGATCGGATCAACCTCACCCAGGCCCTGCTCGATTTCGAGATCGCGAATGCGCGCGTGCTCGACCTGACGTCTCGGGTGGTCGACTCGAACAAGCGGGTTCTCAAGCTCCAGGCCGAGGCCGACGCATCACGCCTGGCGCTCGACGGTGCGCGGGCCGACATCGCCGAGCTGCAGCGTCGGATCGCGGAGGTCGAGGCGTCGACGACCTACAAGGCAGCTCAGAAGCTGGGTTCTCTGCGCCGGATGCTTCACTTCCTGCGCAACTGACATGGCGGGTTCGCCCGGAGAGGAGGCGCGGCGCACGCGGGTGCTCGTCGCCGTTCTCGTCTACAACGGCCGAGACTTCGTGCCCCGCACCCTCCGCTCGCTCGCCGCACTGAAGGCCGCTACGCGGGCGCACGACGTCGATGTCGTTGTCCTCGACGACGCCTCACCCGAACCCGGTTGGAGCGAGGAGCTCGAATCCCTCTCTCGGGCTCTCGGCCTTGGGTACTACTGCTCGCCACGAAACCTGGGAATCCCCCGCAACATGAACCTCGGACTCCTCCTCGCCGAGGATCAGGGTCACGACCACGTGGTGATCCTCAACTCCGACGTGATCGTGCCCGGCAACATGATCGATCAGATGGTCGCCGCGGCGGAGAGCGCCTCGGACATCGGGACCGTCACGGCGTGGTCGAACTCGGCATCGATCTTCTCGCTGCCGAACGAGTCGGCGAACGACGTGCTCACCGACCGCTCGGCTGTCGATGCCGTCTCCACCGAACTGGCCGAGGAGTTCGGCGACGAGGTGCTCGACATCCCGGTCGGTGTCGGCTTCTGCCTCATGATCTCCCGGGCCGTGATCGCGGCAGTCGGTGTCTTCGATCCGGTCTTCGGGCGCGGGTACTGCGAGGAGGTCGATATCTGCCGACGCGCCGTCGAGGCGGGTTTCCGCAACGTCTTGGCCCTCGGGGTGTTCGTCTTCCACATGGGTTCCGCGACCACCGTCGATGCCGGGCTCCTCGAGCCGGGGGAGAAGACCGTGCACGTGAACGAGGACATCATCGACCAGCGTCACCCCGGCTACCGCGACGAGCTCCAGGCGTGGGTCGACGACGATCGATTGGCGCCGTCGCTGACCCGGGCTCTCGCCCGCCTGGTGTCGTCGCGGGCCCGGTCGGCGGGTTATGTGCTCGAAGCCAGTTGGCTTCGTCGTGAGCCGGTGGACGGCGCCGACGAACGTGTCCGGATCACCGTCGATCCTGATGGTGTCGGGCCCCTTGTCGAAGCGTCCGTGGACGGCTGGCGGTCGGTGATCCCGGTAGACGACGGCGGAATCCTGGTCGGTGTCTCCGACTTCGTGGGCTGTGCGCCCGACGAGGTGCGCATCCACGACCGCGGCCGGGTCGCCGAACGACTCGCGCAGCTCGCCGGCGACGCCGGTGTCCCCGTCGTGGTGCGGCACCGGTACCCCGAACGCGTCTGAGGTAGCCGTCGGCGCGGTGATTGTCGACGGGTGATCGTGACCCGGCCGGGTAGCGTCCATGGACGATGTCCGCGACCACAGCCGCAACCCAAGCCGGTTTCGTCCCGCCGCCCTATCCACAGGACCGGCTCGGTCGAGCCCGCACCCTCGCCGCCGGGCATAGCGATGGCGCCGTAGATCTGTCGATCGGCACACCATGCGATCCGCCTCCGGCGGCGGTCGTCGAGGCTCTCGGTTCGTCCGGCGCGGAGCGGGGCTATCCGACCTCGCTCGGTTCGCCCCGCATGCGGGCGTCGGCCGCCGGCTGGGTGGAGCGCTACCTCGGCGCGACGATCGACCCCGGTGCCCAGGTGGGCGCGTGCATCGGAACCAAAGAGTTCGTGGCCACGACGCCCCAGTGGCTCAAGCTCCGGCGACCGGATCGCGACACTGTGCTGTACCCGGCCGTCGCCTATCCGACCTACGAGATGGGTGCACTGCTGGCGGGGTGCCGGGCCGTCCCGGTCCCCGTCGATACCCAGTGGCGGATTCGCCTCGACGCGATCGACCCGTCGGATGCGGGGCGGGCGCTGTGCTTGTGGGTCAACACGCCGGGGAACCCGGCCGGCGGTCTCGACGACCTCGGTGCAGCCGCTGCGTGGGGCCGTTCCCACGACGTGACGGTGCTCTCCGACGAGTGCTACGTGTCGTTCACCTGGAACGGCCCGCCGCGATCGATCCTCCAACACGGCACGGACGGGGTGGTGGCAGTGCATTCGCTGTCGAAGCGGTCGAACCTGGCCGGCGTCCGCGCCGGGTTCTACGCCGGTGACACCGAGCTCGTGAAGTACCTGAGTGAGATCCGCAAACACGCCGGCCTCATGGTGCCTGGTCCGGTGCAGCACGCCGCGGCGGTGGCGTACGACGACGAGGCGCATGTGGACGTCCAGCGCTCGCGGTACCGCCGGCGCCTCGAATCGTTTGCCGCGGTGATGGCGTCGGTGGGCCTGCCGGTTGCGCTGCCCGAGGGGGCGTTCTATCTCTGGATCAAGGTCCCCGGCGGTGACGCGTGGGCCTGCACCGAATGGCTCGCCGAGCACGGTGGAATGGTCGTGTCGCCGGGGGAGTTCTACGGCGCCGCCACCGACCACATCCGCATCGCCCTCGTGGAGCCCGACGACCGTCTCGCTCTGGTGGCGGAACGACTCTCGTCGTCGGGTGTCAGCTGGACCGGAGCACCGGCGTGAGCGTCGGCGTGGACCTGCTCGCCGCCACCGCGGCCCTGGTGGACATCCCGTCCGTCAGCCACGACGAGGCGGCCATCACCGCCCACATCGAGGACCGACTGCGCGCGATCCCGTGGCTCGAGGTGACCCGGATCGACCACAACCTCGTGGCCCGAACCAACCTCGGGCGCGCGCAGCGGCTCATCCTCGCAGGGCACACCGACACGGTGCCGGTCAACGGCAACGCCGTGGCTCGGATCGACGGCGACGTGCTGCACGGCCTCGGATCGGCGGACATGAAGAGCGGACTGGCGGTGTTCCTCCATCTCGCCGAGACGGTGTCGCAACCGACGGTCGACCTCACCTTCGTGTTCTACGAGTGCGAGGAGGTCGCGGCGATGCACAACGGTTTGAAGAAGCTGCTGGCCACGTCGCCGGAACTGCTGGCCGGGGATGCGGCGATTCTCGGGGAGCCGACGACAGCGATCCTCGAAGCGGGATGCCAGGGCACCCTGCGGGCGGTGCTTTCCGTGGGTGGCACACGCGCCCACACGGCGCGTCCGTGGATGGGGCGCAACGCCATCCACCGACTCGGTCCGGTGATCGACCGGATCACGGCGTGGGAACCGCGTCGTCCGACGATCGACGGATGCGACTATCGCGAGGCGATGCAGGTCGTGAAGATCGATGGGGGCGCCGGGAACAACGTGGTGCCGGACCGGGCGAGCATCACGATCAACCACCGCTTCGCGCCGGACCGCGGTGTCGACGAGGCGGCCGAGGTGGTCCGTCAGGTCATCGGCGCCGAGGTGCTGGGCGACGACGCCACGTTCGACGTCGTCGACGCCTCACCGGGGGCCCTTCCGTCCCTCGGTCACGCGCTGCTCGGGTCCCTTGCCGCGCTCGTGGGGGACGCACCGCGCGCCAAGCTGGGCTGGACCGATGTGGCGTTCTTCGCGGCCCGGGGCATCCCAGCGGTCAACTTCGGGCCCGGCGACCCGACGATCGCGCACACGGCCGGCGAGTTCGTGCTTCGGGCGGAGATCGACCGGACCTATGACGTGCTGGAGCGGCTCGTGACCTCTCCCGTTCCTTCTCGCTAGAGGCGGCGCAGCACGGTGACGACCCGTCCGTAGACCTTGACCCACGGGGCCGGGAAGCGGATGGTCTGGAAGTCGGGGTTGGCCGGGATCAGGAGAACGTCGGCGCCCTCGCGTCGGTAGGTCTTCACCGTTGCTTCCTCACCGGGCATGCCAGCGACGACGAGGTCGCCGTTTTTGATCTCGGCACCCTGCTTGACGACGACGTAATCGCCGTTGAGGATCCCGGCGTTGATCATCGACTCGCCCCGGACCTTGAGCATGAACAGGTTCCCGTCGCCGGTGAAATCCTCCGGAAGAGGCAGGATCTCCTCGACCCTCTCCTCGGAGATCACGCCGGTGCCGGCGGCGACGTTGCCGATGAGGGGGACGTGGCGGACGGGACGGCGCTCAGCCTGGCTGCCGGTGGCCGGGTCGAAGCGCACCTCGATGGCCCGCGGCTTGGTCGGGTCACGCCGGAGGTAGCCCTGCTTCTGGAGCGATTTGAGATGGCTGTGGACCGTTGACGAGGACGACAGGCCGACCGCCTCGCCGATCTCCCGGACCGACGGGGGATAGCCCCGGTCGCGCATCGACTGCTCGATGCACTCGAGGATCGTGCGCTGCCGGTCGGTCAGCCGATCGTTGGAGTGCACGAGTTCGTCGGTGGTCGTGTAGTGCTCGGACGGGTCTTTCGGGAAGCTCGGCATGGTCGATCCTTTGCTCGGAGTCGGCGGTGTGATGAAGCAGGGAGCGAGTCGGACGACATTCCGGGCTGGTCAGCGAGGGCATGAGGCCCCCTCTGTGCCGCGAGGCGCTCGGGGTTCGACCGGGACGGGTTTCCTGCGCAGGCTGGCGTCCGGACCAGCACTGTAGATGACGCGTGCGGGGGATGCAAACATTCGTTCGAGAAATTTCTTGACACTCGAACGGGGGTTCGTGTTGACTGATTGTACGAACGGTCGTTCGGTGTATCCGAAAGAGCCATCGAACACGCACCGCCCGACCCACCCTCGCACCACACCCTTCCCGTTTTCACCTCGGTGAGTTCGCCTGGAGAACGCCATGACCTCAGTCGCCTTCCGTCCATCTGCTCACCGCCCGTCCACCGCGGGTCGCCGGGTTCCGCTCGTCGGGCCGCGCGCAGTGCCGGCGCGCTCGACACGGCTCTATGTGCGTCGTCGCATCGGCGTTGGGCTCGCAGCGATCGTGCTCGCCGTGGTCGGCGTCGGTGTTTCGTCGACGCGTTTCGCCGATGCCGGTCAAACCCGTCCCACTGTTGACGCCCCGGCCGATGCGCCGGTCGTCATCGTGCAACCCGGCGACACGCTCTGGAGCCTTGCCCGCGAGGTGCAGCCCGACGGCGACATCCGTCCCCTCGTCGCCCAGCTGAGCCGTTCCCACGGTGGGTCATCGCTACGGGCGGGCGAGCGCATCGTCCTGCCGGTTCGGTGACCACTCGATCTGCCTGACGTCGGTGTCGCGGCCGCTGGCGCGGCCGTGAGCGGATCGCCGGCAGTAGCGTGGACGTCCGTGCGATGCCCGTGGTGTGCCGGAAACGACGACAAGGTCGTCGACTCTCGCGCCGCCGAGGACGGCGCCGTGATCCGGCGTCGGCGGGAGTGTCTGGCGTGCACACGCCGCTACACCACCTTCGAGCGGATCGAGGACGTGCCGTTGACGGTGCTGAAGCGCAACGGCACCCGCCAGCCCTTCGACCGGGCGAAGCTCCTCCGCGGCCTGCAGGCGGCCACGAAGAACGGTTCGCTGCACGAACTTCAGATCGAAGCGCTCGTCGCCGAGATCGAGGAGCAGGTTCGTCTGGATGCCGGCCCCGAGGTCACCTCCGAAGCGATCGGCAAGGCCGTCCTCGGTGTGTTGCGGATCCACGATGGCGTGGCCTATGTCCGTTTCGCCAGCGTCCATCAGAGCTTCACCGACGCTCAACAGCTGGCCGAAGCCGCCGCCGAGGTCACGGGCCCGACCCGGGCCGAGGTCGAGTCGGACGACGATTCGGTCGAATCGCCTGCTTCAGCGGACTCCTCGCCGCGCACCTTGTCCGACCCTTCCTGACGATCCACCGAGGATCCCTCGGTCGTCCACAGCGACCGGGGTCTGGTTGTCCACAGGATCGCGTCCGTACCGTCGAACGGCCCGGTCGGGAGATTCCCGGTGAACGGTGAGGAAACACTTGACGACGTGAATTCCACGCTTGTAACTTGGTCATCTCGCGGTGGCCAGGGGGCCCACCCACTAGATGTTGTGGTTGATTCCCATCCGTGGGGAACATCCAGAGCCGCTCGAGTCCCCGGTGCAGTTCCTTCCCGGACGAGGCTGTCTGAGGAGTCCCAACCACAATCACGTCGTCTGCCGACCCCACGCAACAGTTGCACCGTCTCGTCGCCCACTCCGGCTGTCCGCCCGTTCTTCCCCACGACCGCTCGTCCCCCTCACTTCCGTCTCCCGTCACTTCCGTCTTCGTTTCCTCTGCTGTCCCGTCACTTCCGTCTCCGGCCACCACACAGGCCGACCCCGAAAGGCTTCACCTCATGGCTCTTGCGCCCGAGCGCACCGGTATCGGCATCACCCGGCACTTCACCACCCCCGACGTGCACCCGTACGACGAGTTGGCGTGGGAACGGCGCGTTTCGGTCATCGCCAATTGGAAGACGCAAGAAGTCGCCTTCGAGCAGCTCGGCGTCGAGGTGCCGGCATCGTGGAGCCTCAACGCCACGAATATCCTCGCCCAGAAGTACTTCCGGGGAACCGTCGGCACGCCAGAGCGTGAATGGTCGCTGCGTCAGGTCGCCGACCGGGTGGTCGACACCATCACCAACTGGGGCCGCAAGGGCGGCTACTTCGCCGACGACTCCGAGGCCGAGGTGTTCAACCTCGAGCTCAAGCACCTCATCATCACCCAGAAGGCGGCGTTCAACTCGCCGGTGTGGTTCAACATCGGTGTGAAGGGCGTTCCGCAGCAGGGGTCGGCGTGCTTCATCCTCGACGTCGACGACACGATGGACTCGATCCTCAACTGGTACCGGGAAGAGGGCATCATCTTCAAGGGCGGCTCCGGCGCCGGCGTCAACCTGTCCAAGATCCGGTCGTCGAAGGAGTTCCTCAACGGCGGCGGCACGGCCTCGGGTCCGGTCAGCTTCATGCGGGGAGCCGATGCCTCGGCCGGCACCATCAAATCGGGCGGCAAGACCCGCCGTGCCGCGAAGATGGTCATCCTCACCGCCGATCATCCCGACATCGAGGACTTCCTGTGGTGCAAGGCCATCGAGGAGCGCAAGGCGCGGGTGCTGCGTGACGCCGGCTTCGATATGGACCTCGACGGCAAGGACGCCATTTCGATCCAGTACCAGAACGCCAACAACTCGATGCGGGTCACCGACGAGTTCATGAACGCCGTCGTCGACGACGCCGACTGGCACCTTCGGGCCGTTGGCGACGGGCGCGTCGTGCAGACCGTGCGTGCCCGTGACCTGTTCCGGCAGTTCGCCGAGGCGGCGTGGGAGTGCGCGGATCCGGGCATGCAGTACGACACCACGATCAACCGCTGGCACACCGCGCCGAACTCGGGTCGGATCAACGGCTCGAACCCGTGCTCGGAATACATGCACGTCGACAACTCGGCCTGCAACCTGGCGTCGATCAACCTCATGAAGTTCTTGAACGACGACGACTCGTTCGATGTCGACGGGTTCCGGCAGGCGGTCACGCTGCTGATCACGGCGCAGGAGATCATCGTCGGTAACGGCGACTACCCGACGGCGAAGATCGCGGAGAACAGCCACCGCTTCCGTCAGCTCGGCCTCGGCTACGCAAACATCGGCGCGCTGCTGATGGCGCGCGGCAAGGCCTACGACTCCGACGACGGCCGGGCCCTCGCGGCCTCGATCACCGCGCTCATGACCGGCCATGCCTACGCCACATCGGCGCGCATCGCGAAGAAGATGGGTCCCTTCGCCGGATACCTGGAGAATCGCGAAGCGATGAACAACGTGCTCGAGATGCACCGGGCCGAAGTCGCCAAGATCGACGAGGAGATCACCGATCACGACGTGCTCTTCGCCGCCCAGGAGGCATGGGACACGGCCTGCGAGCTGGGCGCCGCCTACGGCGTGCGCAACGCCCAGGCGTCGGTGCTCGCCCCGACCGGCACCATCGGCCTGCTGATGGACTGCGACACCACCGGCGTCGAGCCCGATCTCGGACTCGTGAAGTTCAAGAAGATGGTC